>JANNAK010000098.1:0-28797 GCA_031384195.1 Gammaproteobacteria bacterium | reverse complement strand
GCGACCTGTCGGTGACCAACAACGCCAGCCTGACGGCAACCAGCATTACGCTGGGCAATGACGCCGGCAACGACACCAACTTTGGCACGCTGACCTTTGCCGCAGCGCTGGTGAGCATTGCTGAAGACAGCGATTCGGTGCTGGCGGGCGTGTCAACCGCGACCGATCCCCTGGTGCTGACCTCGGCGGGCACCATCACCGATGGCACCGACGGCGACCTGGCAGTGACCAACAACGCCAGCCTGACGGCGACCGGCATCACGCTGGGGAATGACGTCGGCAACGACACCAACTTTGGCACGCTGACATTCAACAGCGCCGGCACCGTGAACGTCGCTGAGGACAGCGACTCAATACTGTCAGGCTTGAGCGCGGCCAATACTTTGGTCCTGAGCTCGGCGGGCACCATCACTGACGGATCGGACGGCGACCTGTCGGTGACCAACAACGCCAGCCTCACGGCGACCGGCATCACGCTGGGCAATGACGTCGGCAACAACACCAACTTCGGCACCCTGACCTTCAATAGCGCGGGCGTGGTGAGCATCGCCGAGGACAGCGACACGGTACTGGCCGGAGCCAGCACGGCGAATGTCCTGATCCTGGCAGCAACCGGCACGATTACTGACGGCACCGACGGCGACCTGTCGGTGACCAACAACGCCAGCCTGACGGCGACCGGCATCACGCTTGGAAATGACTCGGGTAACGACACCAGCTTCGGCACGCTGACGTTCGTCAGCGCCGGCGCGGTGTCAATTGCCGAAGACAGCGCCACAGTGTTGACCGGCAACAGTTTCGCGGACAGCCTGACGCTGATAAGCAATGGGACGTTGACCCAGACGGCCGGAAGCACGGTAATCGCGTCCAATGCGACCACGCTCAGCGCCGGTTCGAACAACATTGACCTCAGCGAGCCAGGGAACGACTTTGGGACGGTTTCAATTGTCAGCGGCAACGGGGTCAGCATCCGGGACATCAATGGCCTGATCCTGGGCACCTCAACAGTCAATGCCTTGACGGTGATCGCAGGCGGCGCGCTTTCGGATAACGGCAACCTCGGCGTCGTAAACAATGCCAGCTTCACCGGGGCGTCTATCGACTTGGGCAGTGCCGGAGAAGCCACCAACTTCGGCACGCTGACCTTCAACTCGGCAGGCGCGGTCACCATCCAGGAAGACAGCAGCATCAACCTCAGTGGCGCGAGCACGGCCGATACGTTGGCACTGGTCAGCGCCGGTCTCGGCGGCCTCGGTATTGACGACGGCGGTTCCGGCGCTACTGTCGTCGTGGTCGGTGCCACCTCGCTGACGGCAGGCGCCAATAGCATTACGCTCGACAACGCGGGCAACAATTTTGACTCAATCGTGATCGTCAGTGCGACCAGCGTTTCGCTGACCGACAGCGATACCCTCGTGTTCGGGCCAACGCTGTCAAGCATCACCGGTAATCTGAATGTGTTGGTGCTCACAGGTGACCTGACGAGCACCGGTCCATTGGCCGTCACCGGCAATTCCGTGCTCCTCGCCGAGGGAGCGGGCTCCAGCATCTCGCTCACTGATTCGGGCAATGTCTTCGATGGCACCGTCAGCTTTGGCGGAGCCGGGCTGACCAACGTGTCAATCACCGACACGAATCAATTGACGCTGGCCGCGTCCACGCTCTCGGGCAACCTCACGGTAGTGGCGACGCAAGCCGGCATTACCACCAGTGGTGCCCTGAGGATCGGTGGGACCGCCAGCTTCGCGGCCGGCAGCGGAAACGACCTGCTGTTAAGCAACCCGGGCAACGACTTCAACATTGTCGAAGTCCTCAGCGCCGACGGCGTCACGATTGTCGACACCAATTCCATCGTGTTGGGCGGCGTGGTTTCAAGCGGCGATTCCTCCGTAACCGCAACCGGCATTGATTTGGCCGGCGCACTGACGATTGGCGGCGACCTGGACTTGATCGCGGTCGGCGGCAGCATTTCGCAGAGTGCCGGCACACTGGCAGTCACCGGCGTCGGCACGCTGGTCACGCTGGTGGCAACCGGCAGCATTACGCTGGAACGCGCGAACAACTTTGTCGGGATGATCGACGCCGAGGCGACAAGCATCTCGCTTGTGGACGTGGATGGCATGGTGCTTGGATTGCTGACCGCCGACGATGTAACCCTGGCTGCCGGGGGCGCAATCACGGACGGGAATGATCTCGCTGCCGAGTCGCTGTTCAGCCCAGGCGCGCTGAACATTGATGCTTCGACCCTAAAGGTGACCTCGAATGGATTTGGCGCGCCAGGGAACCGAATTGAGATCCTCGTCCCCACGACGCCCGGTAGCGACGCCACCTTCGCCATCACCATCTTCAGCGGAAGCGGCGGTGTCTACCTGAATTCTGCCCAGAGTCTGGCGTTCAGCGACATCTCGATCACGACCGGCATCGGCGCCCAGACCGTGGACATCACCGCCGACTTCATCGGCGTCGATGCCAACTTTGGATCCAGCGAGGACACCTTGCGCCTGGTGGCTCGGGAAAGGATTGTCGGTGGCGCCGGCATCATCCAGGCGGGCTCGTTGTTCCTGGACGCCAAGAACCAGTCGGGATCGCCCAGTTCCTTCGTTATCGGGTCCATTAGCAGCCCGGTTCGCCTGGACATCACGATTCCCGGCAATCTTGAAGTGCCGTCCTTGGCGAACGGGCAGGGCCCCTTGAACGGATTCGGATTTATCAGTGCGCCGAACTTTACCGGCGCCGATTTCCAGCGAGTGTTCCAGGAGAGTGGGGGCCGCATCTTCGTCATCGGCAACTTTACCGACCTGATCGCCAGCGTCCAGGGCTCGTTCATCACGGCCTCATTGTTTGCGGTGGACAGCAGCCAGTTCCAGACCGGCCTTAACATTTTTGGAACTGAGGGTGCCGGGGTGACGATGCCGTGGCACCAGTGCGACGATCCAGAGAGCTCGGACTGCGAGACTCAGCAGTAGCGACGTTGTCGCTTCCGAGCCGGGGCAGTTAGACTGCACCCAGAACCCCGGGGCCCAGGCTGGGCCTGACCAACATCTGAGGAATGGACGAAACCAGGGATGGCTAACGAGGGTAGTGGCGCCCAGGCAGCAATCGTATTCGCCGACGTGTCGGGCAGCACCCAGCTTTATGTGCAGCTGGGGGACAACACGGCGCGCAACGTCATTGCCAAGGCCCTGGACTACCTGAGCGCTGTGACCGTCGAGAATGGCGGGGTGGTCATCAAGACCATTGGCGACGAGGTGATGTGCCGTTTTCCGTCAGCCGATCAGGGTTTCGATGCTGCCTCGGAGATGCAACGGCGGCTCAAGGAGAATGCGGCCAACATCAGCCAACAGGTCCGGATTGCCATTCGTGTCGGATTGCAGTGGGGCGAGGTGGTTGAGCAGGCGGATGGCGACGTGTTTGGCGACGCGGTCAATATCGCCGCGCGGGTGGCCGCCATCGCCAAGCGTGACCAGATCGTTACCACCGAGCTGACCGTCCAGGCCTTGACCGGCGCGCGCCCAACAAGCACCCGACCGTTCGACCGTGTGGCCCTGAAGGGTCGCGTCGGTGAGGTCACGCTGTGCATGATCGACTGGGACGAGGAGGCCGACGCCACCCGCATGCGGACCGTCCTGCCCACGGCCAAGGCAGCGCCGGGCGCATCCAGCAAGCTCCAGCTGGCCTCCGGCGACCAAAACATGCAGCTGTTCACCGAAGGCAAGGCGCTTACCCTGGGGCGCTCGCCGGAATGCAGCATGCCGCTGGCGACCACTTTCGCCTCGCGGCTGCACGCGCGCGTCCTGATGCGTCGGGGCCGTTTCGTGCTGGTGGACGAGAGCACCAACGGTACCTATATCCTCCCGGGTGGCCTGGGATCCGGCGAGCGCGAAGTCTTTATCAAGCGCGAGGAGTTCCTCCTGCCGGACGCGGGCGTTTTCAGCCTCGGACAGTCCTGCAGCGCGGAAGACGCAAAACTGGTGCAGTTTTCGCTCGCGAAGAGCTAGGCTAGCCACCCCGTTCCTGGCTCGTGCGTTACATTAAGTATCGTAAGTAACGTATTGATAATCAAATAGAAAGTAGCAAGGCACGAAAGGTCTCTGAAAGCGCGGGCAGCTGATCGGAGAGGGTGTGTCCGCTAGCCAGCAGATGCAGTTCGGCATGACGTGGCCGCGCGAACCGAAGCGCCCGATCCACCGGCACCACATCGTCATTCCAGCCGTGTACGACCACGGTGCGGGCGGGACAGTCCTTAGGCTCTTCGTCCCAGCCTGGGAAGTAAAGCGCCGGCGCCATCAGGAACAGGCCTGCGGGCCTCAGTGTCGCGCAGGCCATCGCGGCGACATAGCCTCCCATGCTGGATCCTGCCAGCACCAGTTTTTCTGCCCTTGGCGCGATTGCCAACAGCTGCTGCACCCGCTCGAGGGGGTCCTGCGTATGACTATAATCTGGACTGATCGCCTCAAAGCCGAGTCCGCGCGCGACCTCTGCCAGATGGGTGATCTTGGTGCCCCAAGGCCCGCTTTCCTTGCCATGGGCAAAACACACGAGCTTTTCCGGAATGGGCATAAACCAGGATGCGAAAGAGGCGGGGCGGCATCATATCCAAAGTGGTTGACCGGTTGAACCGACGCCGGCGAACCCCCATGGAAGTGGTGCTGACGCTGAAAATGAACTTCGGCCAGGTCCCGGGCGACGCCATCACGGTAATAGACGGACGTCGCGTTCCGCTGGTGGGTAGTGTTTTTGACAATCGCGACCGGATTGCGCGGGAGTTCCTGCGCTTGATGGTCAAGGTTGGGGCACGACAGCCACGGATGGTCCGGAGGTTACTGGGGCGCGGCGGGCGCGAGACGTGAAAAGCCTGCAGGTGGTCAATGCCGTCGTTGCGGCAGCCGGCGCGTCGCTCGGCCTGGTCCTTGCCGTGGTTGGCGTGATCTACAGCTTCTACATTGCTGACGTACCGAGGTTGCGGGACGAGTTTTGCGCCTTGCTGTTGCTAAGCCTCGGGTTTTGGGCCGTGGCCGGGGCGGCCGCGTTGGCCTACCTCGGACAAAAACGCCACTCCACCTGGCGCTGGGTGGCTCAGGCAACGCCGATCATCCCGCTGGCACTGATCATTGCCTACATTCGTTTCTCCTTTTGAGCATGAAACCATGACGGCGCCAAGAATCCTCGCGTTTTCCGGCAGCGTTCGACGTGAATCGTTCAATAGCCGCTTGCTGAAGGCGCCGGTGGCGGCGGCCCGGGCCACGGGCGCCGAGGTGACCGTGATTGAGTTGGCGGACTATCCATTGCCGCTTTTTGACCAGGACGCCGAGTCCCGTGACGGTCTTCCGGCAAATGCCCGACGGCTCAAGGAGCTGTTCAAGTCCCATCAGGCCCTGCTGTTGGCCTGTCCGGAGTACAACGGATCCGTGACGCCGCTGCTCAAGAACGCCCTGGACTGGGTGTCGCGGCGCGACGGCGCGGAATCCGGCACGGTTCCCTACCAGAACAAGCTGGCAGCGCTGGTCTCGGCGTCGGACGGTCGCTGGGGTGGCTCGCGGGGTATTCGCCACGTTCGCGAGACACTCACGATCCTGGGTTGCGTCGTGCTGCCGGAGCAATACAACCTGTCGGCCGCCGACAAGGCATTTGACGCCGACGATCGGCTGGTTGACGAAAAGGTTCGGCGCCTGGCCGAGACTGTCGGCAGTCGGCTTGCGCAGGTCGCGGCTGGCTGGAGGTGAGCCGACATCCATGAAAAAATCAGGCCTGTCACAATTCGACCCTGCCATGAACACACCCGTCCCCAAGCGCTGGGATCTGCTGTCAGCCCTGCCGATCCTTGCTGGCCTCTACTGGTTGCTGGCCGCGCATGGTGGCAAGTGGCTGTTGCTGGGAATCGTCCCAGGCTCGCTGATGTTCATGTCCGGGCTTGCGCTGTTGCTGATGCCCGGCGACCGGCGAATAACCCAGTACATGGCCGCCGGCGGATTTCTTGGCGCGCTCCTGCTTCCACTGGTCTGGATTTTCGGCAGCTTTGGGGACGCGCTGGCCGGTGGCTTGTTGGCCGTGGCGGCTTTCCTCGTGGCGGGGCGCAGCGCCATCGACCGCGACCCGGGCAGCAGCGAGGCCCCGGCCATTGCGCGGTCACTGGCAATGGACGCAAAGGTGGCGCTTGACGAGGCAATGCTGGCCTATTTCGTGGCGTCCGCGAAAATTCCCGGTGGTGCCACCGCCGGTCGGCTCGGCGAATCCGTTAATACCGTCGCCTCGATTCTGCAGGAGCGCGGCTGGCTGGAAAATCCTGCGGGGATGCACCCGGAGCCTCCTCCACCGGAGCGTGTTTATGTCCAGCAGGCCCGGATTTACGGGCGGGAATACGAGCGCATCAGCTATCCCAGCGGTTTCAAGCCGGACCCGGCCTTGCCCGGAGCCGTGGAGTGGGGTGCGATGTCGGATAACGCCCAGTGCACGGCCTGGGTGCTTCGGCATCCCGGTCCGCCGCGACCCTGGCTGCTTGGCATCCATGGATACCGGATGGGGGAACCCTGGCTGGACATGACCCTGTTTTCCCCGCGCTGGCTGCATGAACGCCTGGGCGTAAATCTTTTCCTGCCGGTGCTGCCGTTGCATGGTCCACGTCGCGCCGGGCTGCGCAGCGGTGACCGGTTCCTGGACGGGGATCCACTGCACCTGCTGCATGCCGAAACACAGGCGCTCTGGGACCTCCGACGGGCGCTGGCCTGGTTACGGGCCCAGGACGAAAACGCCCGGATTGGGGTGCTGGGATTCAGCCTCGGCGGCTACAACGCCGCCTTGTTGGCACAGCACGATTCGGGCCTGGATTTCGTCATTGCCGGAATTCCGGTCGTCGACTTGGCCACCGCCCTGTGGCGCCACCTTCCGCCCGAGCATCTGGCTTATTACCCCGGCGTCGGGCTGGGCGTCGACCTGTATCGCAGGATCCTGACGCCGGTTTCTCCATTGGCGTTGCCACCCAAGGTCGCCGTGGACCGTCGCTACATCTTCGCCGGCGTGGGCGATCGATTGGCCGTTCCTGACCAGGCGCTGTTGTTGGCAAAACACTGGGAGGTCCCGGTGCAGTGGTACCAGGGCGCGCACCTGACATTCCGAGGCGAGCCCGTGGTCAAAGCGCATGTAGAGGCGGCCATGCATCGCGCGGGCTGGCCGATTAGCCCGGAGCTTGCGCCCGCCGGCTGATGTGCCGTTGGAACGACCTTCATGACCAGAATCGCGATTACGGGATCCGGCCTTTTTACGCCAGAGACCTCCATATCCAACGACGAGTTAGTGGCCAGCTACAACGCCTACGTCGAGCGACACAACGCCGCAAATCCGCAGGCCGAGCCGCTGCAGTCCTCGTCCAGCGAGTTCATCGTCAAGGCCTCCGGTATCCACTCGCGCCATGTGGTGGACAAGGAAGGAATTCTTGACGTGGAACGCATGCGTCCACGAATCCGGGCCAGGCGCGATGACGAGCCGTCCCTGATGTGCGAAATGGCGCTGGCCGCCGCGGGGCAGGCACTGGCGGCCGCCGGACGCACGGCCGCAGACGTGGATGCAGTGCTGGTGGCCGCGTCCAACATGCCGCGGGCCTACCCGGCACTGGCGGTGGAGTTGCAACAGCACCTGGGCTGCGGCGGCTTCGCCTACGACATGAACGTGGCCTGCGCCTCGGCGACATTTGGGGTTCAGGCGGCCGTGGATGCTCTTCGAAACGGCAGCGCGCGCGCCGTGCTGGTCGTAAGTCCAGAGATTTGCTCGGGGCACCTGAATTTCCGCAATCGCGATTGCCACTTCATCTTCGGCGATGCCTGCACGGCGCTGCTGCTGGAGCGGATGGAAGGTGCCGGCAATGGCGGGCTGTTCGAGGTTCTGGGCACGCGCCTGAAGACGAAATACTCCAACAACATCCGCAATAACTTCGGCTTCCTGAATCCCGCCGAAGAGCCGGCGCGGCCATGGGACGACCTCTTGTTCAGGCAGGAAGGGCGCAAGGTGTTCAAGGAAGTCGTGCCGATGGTTTCGGAGCTGATCCTTTCGCACCTCGCGGACTTGGGCATTTCAGTGACGAACCTGCGGCGCCTGTGGCTGCACCAGGCCAATCTTTCCATGAATCAGCTGATCGGCAAACGGGTACTGGGTCACGAGCCGTCCGCCGCCGAATCACCAACGATCCTCGACCGGTATGCCAACACCAGTTCGGCGGGGTCGGTGATTGCCTTCCACAAGCATCACGCCGACCTGAAAACCGGCGATCTTGGTGTGCTTTGCGCTTTTGGTGCCGGCTACTCCGCCGGCTCGGTCGTCTTGCGCCGCTGCTAGTCGGGGAAGGCCGCGTGCCAGTCGAGCGCGGCTGTCACAATTCCTTCATTCATTGCCACTACGCTGAAACCGAGGCGGAAAACGAAGGCATGAACAATGGATGATAAACAGGTCTTGATTGTTGAAGACGAGCCGGGGATTCGGGAAATGCTCCGGTTTGCATTGGAGCGTGGACATTTCCGTTCGGCGGAGGCGGGCGATGCCGCGGCGGCGCGGCTGGCAATCGCCCAGTCTCGCCCGGATGTGATCCTGATGGACTGGATGTTGCCCGGGGCCTCCGGGGTAGAACTGTGCCGCGAACTCAAGGACAACCCGACCACTCGGGATATCCCGGTCATCATGATCACGGCGCGGGCGGAGGAGGAGGACAAGGTCCGGGGGCTGAACTCCGGAGCCGATGACTACGTGACCAAGCCCTTTTCCTTTCCTGAATTAATTGCGCGCATCAAGGCGGTGCTGCGTCGGACCGCTCCTGGCGGCCTCGAGGAGAGAATCGACGTCGGTGGGCTGCAGGTGGACGCGGCCAGCCAGCGGGTGACTGTCAAGGGCGAGTCGGTGAAGCTCGGTCCAACCGAGTACAAGCTGCTGCATTTCTTCGCCAGCCATCCAGAGCGGGTTTACTCGCGGGCACAGGTGCTCGACCGGGTCTGGGGCCAGAATGTCTATGTTGAGGAGCGTACGGTGGATGTCCACATCCGGCGCCTGCGCAAGGCGCTGGAACCACATGGGTTTGACCGAATGATCCAGACGGTTCGTGGCAGTGGCTACCGTTTCTCGGAGAAAGCCTGATCACCGAGCGACGCGGTAACAGTCTGGGCCGGCGTACGCTGGGTCGGCTGGTCATGCTCTTGGCTGCTTCAGCGGCGGTGGGCGCGATCCTGGGGGCCTTGTTTGGGGCGCCCTGGTGGGGCGTCGGCCTTGCCCTGGCGCTGTTCCTTGCACGCCAGCTCCGCTATCTTGCGGCCTTGCGGGCCTGGGCCGAGCAGCCCAAGCAAGTGGAGTTGCCGGAGCCTGGCGGCGTGTGGGGAGAGGTCTTCTCGGCCCTGCTCGACTTGCAGCGCCGTAACCGGAAGCGGAAAAAACGGCTGGCGGCGACCCTGGCTCAATTCCAGTCCTCGGCGCAGGCCATGCCTGACGGCGTGCTCATCCTGGGGGAATTGGGGGAGATCGCCTGGTTCAACACAGTTGCGCAGAGCCTTCTAGGCCTGCGCGGTCGCCAAGACCTCGGCCAGCGTGTCGGCAACCTGTTAAGACACCCGGACTTTGCCGCGTACTGGGACCGGCATGAATTTGACGGCAGTGTCGAGATACCGTCGCCGTCGGACCGACGAGGCATGCTGTCCCTTCGCATCATTCCCTACGGCGACAACCAGCGCTTGCTGCTGGTCCGCGACATCAGCGAATTGCATCGCCTGGAGCGCGTCCGCCGGGATTTTGTCGCAAATGCCTCACACGAACTTCGAACGCCACTGACGGTCTTGCGCGGCTACCTCGAAATGATGGCCCCCGACGCGACAGACGGCGGGGTGCTGTCGGAATGGAAAACTCCCATCGCCGAAATGCAGTCACAAGCCTCCCGCATGGAGGCATTGCTGCGTGACCTGCTGAAGCTTGCGCGGCTGGAAAGTCCAGGTGAGGGACCGGCGCCGGAAGTGCTGGACGTCGCAAAACTGTTGCAGCAGGTCGTGGCCGACGCGCGTGGCCTGTCGGCAGCGCGCCACGACTTTGATCTGCAGGCCGATCCCGATCTGCTGCTCTCGGGCCGCCAGACCGAGGTTGAAAGCATCTTCAGCAACCTGGTTGGCAATGCGGTGCAGTACACCCCGACCGGCGGGAGCATCCGCGTGCGATGGAGCCGGACGGCCGAAGGCGGGGCCAGTTTCGAGGTTCAAGATACCGGTATTGGCATCCCGGCCGACGAGATCCCGCGGCTGACTGAGCGGTTCTACCGGGTGGACGAGGGGCGGTCACGGGCCAGCGGCGGCACCGGGCTTGGCCTGTCCATCGTCAGGCACGCCCTTGAACGCCTGGAGGGTCAACTGAAAATCCAGAGCACGCCGGGGCAGGGCAGTTCCTTTCGCTGCGAGTTTCCCGCTCGACGGGTGGCCAGCCGCCCCTCCAACACCGCCACGGCCTGACGTCGCCGTCCCGGTTGTCACAATGCTGTAACGGAAATTTAATACTGTCGTCACGCCGGTCGAGGACACTGCGCGCACTTTCATGGACCCAAAAGGAGAATGCGAATGAAGATCAAGTCAGTTGCCGCAAGTCTGGTGTTGGCCGCGGTCGCAAGCAGCAGTGTCTACGCGGCGGTGGATTCCAGCCTGCCGTCCTACCAGAAGGCCAGTGGTGTCTCCGGCAACTTTTCCAGCGTCGGATCAGACACGCTCAACAACCTCATGACTCTTTGGGCCGAGTCGTTCAAGCGGTATTACCCGAACGTCAACATCCAGATACAGGGTGCGGGTTCGTCTACGGCGCCGCCGGCGCTGACCGAGGGAACTGCAAACTTCGGGCCCATGAGCCGCCTGATGAAGGACCAGGAAATCCAGTCCTTCGAGAAGAAGTACGGCTACAAGCCCACGCCAGTCGGCGTTGCAATCGACGCACTGGCGGTATTCGTCAACAGGGACAATCCGATCAAGGGACTGACCGTTGCCCAGGTTGATGGAATCTTCTCCTCCACCCGCAAGTGCGGCGGGGCCAGCCTTGAGCGCTGGGGCACGCTGGGCCTGACGGGCGACTGGGTCAACAAGCCTATCCAGCTCTACGGGCGCAACTCGGTTTCCGGCACCTACGGGTATTTCAAGGAACACGCCCTGTGCAAGGGTGACTTCCGCAGTGACGTGAATGAACAGCCGGGCTCGGCGTCTGTCGTGCAGTCGGTCGCCACCGGCCTGAATGCCGTCGGCTACTCGGGCATTGGTTACACGACGTCGGGCGTGCGGGCCGTGCCGCTGGCAATGAAGGAAGGCGGGGCCTTTGAGGAAGCCACCGAGCAGAACGCGATTTCCGGCAAGTATCCCCTTGCACGGGTCCTCTATGTCTACGTCAACAAGGCGCCAAACAAGCCAATAAGCCCGATGGAGCTGGAGTTCCTGCGGATGGTGCTGTCCAGACAGGGTCAGGAAGTGGTGATCAAGGACGGTTACATCCCGCTGCCAGCGGGCCTTGCTGCGAAGGAACTGGCCAAGCTTCAGTGATTTCCCCAAACCCGATATTTTATCCCTTAGCTCAAGGAGTGCGTCGAAAAATGAACTTCAAAACCAACGTCACGCTGGCGGTACTGCTGGCCGCCGGCGTCAGCCATACCGCGCTGGCCGATACGGCAGCGACCAAGGGTGGCATCGCAATCAAGTCAGACGATGGCAATTTCGAAGCCAGAATCGGTGGCCGCATACACCTGGATTTTGCGTCCCTCGACAGTGATGGCTCTACAGCCTACGCCGAAGACGGGGGCGCCTACTTTCGCCGTGCTCGACTGACTCTGAGCGGGAAGGCCTACGGCTGGGACTACAAGTTCGAGAACGATTTCGCCGATGCCGAGGCCGCCACGGCTTGTAAAGCCACGGACCCGACCGTCTGCGAGACGGCAGGGACCAACTCGTTCCGCGACATGTACATGGGGACGAAAGCGCTGGGTGGCAAGGTGGTGATTGGGCAATTCAAGCCGCTACGGGGCATGGAGGAAATGACCTCCTCCAACTCGGTGACCATGATCGAAAGGCCGTTCGCCTCGGCCAGCGGAATTTTCAGTGGACGACAATTTGCGACCGGTGCGAAGTATGAAACCAGCGGCGACAACTGGACGTGGGGCCTGGCCTTGCAGAACAACAGCGTCTTGAAGGGGAAGGACAGCCGCATTACGGAAGAGCCCGTCGTGAGCACGCGATTCACCTATGCCGTCGTGAATACGGAGAACAACACGGTACATCTGGGGCTGTCGTTGAGCGCCGAGAACGGCGACATGACCAACGGTGCCCGCCTGCGCGGTCGCGGCAAGCTTCCGGCAACCAACCTGGGTTCCAGTCGTACCCTGGCGGAAGCCGGCTTCGCCACCGGGGCATCCGAAAAGGATGCCCGGCATGTCGGATTTGAACTGGCGGGATCAGCCGGTCCCTTTTATGCCCAGGGGGAGATTGTCGACGCCAGCTACACCGATGCCTATGACGGCAGTTCAGGGCCGGAAGACGCCGACGTGCTGACGTATTACCTGATGGCCAGCTGGCTGGTAACCGGCGAGCACAAGCCGTACGAGGCCGGTGTGTTCAAGTCGCCGAAGCCGGACAGCGACCTCGGTGCGATTGAGGTGAAGGCACGCTACGACTACGCCGGAAATATGGACCAGCCGACCACGGCAGCGAACCAGCGCGAGATCAACGTGCTGACCGTCGGGGCCAACTGGTACGTGAATCCGGCGGTCCGCTTCATGCTTGAGTATTCGATGGCGAATGACAAGACCCAGCAGGTGGGCGGCGCATTTGTCGAGCCGTCCGCACTGACGCTGCGGTCGCAGTTTAGCTTCTGAACGTGGTGTGATGGTGCAGCGCCCTCGCGGGCGCTGCACCTTTTTCACAGTGTTCTTGCCGGGCATTGTGAAAAGGGTGGATCATCCATTAGTGCCTTCTTAATCCGAGCTTCACAGCAATGACCCTGGTGACGGATCCCGCAGCACCCGGTGCCACTGGCGCCTACACAGAGGCCCCTGCGCACCGGCGCTGGCGGCACCTGAAGGATCGCGCTGCCCGCCTGATGGTTCGGGTGGGCGGGGTCGCCGTGCTGGCCGCCCTGTTGCTGATTTTTGTCTACCTGCTGGTGGAGGTTTTTCCGTTGTTCCAGGGCGCCAGCGTTGAGGCGCGTGCCAGCTACCGGATTCCGGGGGACGATCAGCCGAGCCTGTTTATCGCGGCCGAAGAGCAGGCCGAGGTTGGTTTCCGTGTTTCGTCCAGCGGCGAATTCACGTTCTTCGAGTTGGGCAATGGCGGGATTCGGCGACAGGGCCAGCTGTCCGCCGGCGGGGCGGCAGTGAGCACCGTGGTTCCAGTGGCCGAAGACCGCGATTTGCTGGCGGCAGGCTTGAGTGACGGTTCGGTGCTGTTGTTCCAGCATCGCTATGACGTCAGCTATCCCGACAATAAACGTCACATCGAACCCTCGGTCGTTTATCCGCAAGGAGAAGCAGCCCTGCCGTTCATGAACGAGGCACCGCGGGCGCTGGCCGTGCGCGAAAGCGGCGACCAGATACTGTTCGCAGGGGCCGATCTGCAAGGCCGGGTTCATGTCCGGAGCTACGAAGTCCAGACCAGCCTGCTGGGCGATTCCACTCTTGAAGTTGGTCATGACAGCGTCTTTACGCCATCGGTGAAGCCGGCGCGTCTGCTGCTCAATCCGGGGAAAGAGTGGCTGTACGTCATCGATGCGCAAGGTCGCATTGCCCTGCATCGGCTGCGTGGCGCGGAGCCACCCGAGCTGGTCGGTACCCAGGACGCGGGTTCTCCCGTGTTGCAGGCCCGATTCATGGCAGGGGGTATCTCGCTTCTCACCAGCGGTCAAGACGGCAAGATCATCCAGTGGTTCCCGGCGCGCAGGCCGCAGTCCAGCGCAGAGGCGGACACGGCCTGGTACCTGGCACGGGTGCGCGAGTTCCAGGCGCCGGGCACATCCGCCACCACCGCTTTGGGTTCCGAATTGCGCCGTCGTGGCTTCGCCGCCGGCACTGAGCAGGGGCGGGTGGCGCTCTACTATTCAACGTCGCAGCGCAAATTGCATGAATGGCAGGCGCTGGACGGGCCGATCGCACTGCTGGCGTTTGAGCCGCGGGCGCAGGCGCTGCTGGCGCTCGGCCGTGACGGAACACTGAACGTTTTCCGCATCAAGAACGAACACCCGGAGGTTTCGTGGAGTTCCCTGTGGTCGCCGGTCTGGTACGAAAGCTATGACCAGCCCGAGACCTTGTGGCAGTCCTCGGCTTCGAGCAGCGACTTCGAGCCCAAGTTCTCGCTCTCGCCGCTGACTCTGGGCACCCTCAAGGGGGCCTTTTACGCAATGATTTTTGCCATTCCGCTGGCAGTCCTCGGCGCAATCTTTACGGCCTACTTCATGTCGCCCAAGCTGCGGCAGACGGTCAAGCCGACGGTCGAGATCATGCAAGCGCTGCCGACGGTGGTGCTGGGATTCCTGGCCGGCCTGTGGCTGGCGCCGTTCGTGGAAACCTACCTGCCCGGAGTGTTCCTGACGCTGATCCTGTTGCCGCTGAGCATTCCCCTTGCCGCCTATCTCTGGGTGCGGGCACCGGCGGCGTGGCGTTACCGGGTCCCGGAGGGCTGGGAAGCCGTACTGTTGGTGCCGGTGCTGGTGGTCGTGGTCTGGTTCTGCTTCCTGCTCGCGCAGCCGGTCGAAGCGCACCTGTTCGGTGGGAATATGCAGGCCTGGATGGACCATGAATTGGGCATTGGTTATGACCAACGCAACTGCCTGGTGGTCGGTATTGCCATGGGAGTGGCGGTAATTCCGATCATCTTTTCAATCGCTGAGGACGCCATATTCTCGGTGCCAAGACACCTGACGCTGGGCTCGCTCGCCCTGGGCGCGACGCCCTGGCAAACGCTGATGGGCGTGGTATTGCCTACCGCCAGCCCTGGAATCTTTTCGGCGGTGATGATCGGTATGGGCCGCGCCGTGGGCGAGACCATGATCGTGTTGATGGCGACCGGCAATACGCCGGTGATGGACTTCAGCATGTTCTCAGGCATGCGCACGCTATCTGCCAACGTTGCGGTCGAGATGCCGGAGTCCGAGGTCGGCAGCACCCATTTCCGCCTGCTGTTCCTGGCCGGGCTGGTGCTGTTCCTCTTTACCTTCCTGATCAATACCGTCGGTGAGGTTGTGCGCCAGCGCCTGCGCGAGAAGTACGGGAACCTCTGATGAGCGAGCCACCGGTCGCCCCCACGCGCGACGATCTGTCGGCGCGCGACTTGCGCGATGTGCGGACGTTCGTTCGGTCCGGAACCCCGTGGGTTTGGGTTACCGCAGCGGCCATCGCCGCCAGCGTAATCATCGTGCTGTCCCTGCTGTTCCTGATTGCAGCCCGCGGCATGCCGTATTTCTGGCCGGCCGATGTCCTGGTTGCCGAGTATCGCGAGCCCGGGCGGGAGCCGGTGCCGGTCATGGCCGAGGTTGTCGAGACCGAATCGGCGACCACCGCACGACTGAAATCAGCCGGGCTCAAGGTGGACGAGGGCAGGCTCTATTACGACCGGCACCTGCTCAAAGTCGGCAATCGCGACCTCTACGGTGCCGATTTCCGCGTGCTGCTGGCCGACTGGCTGGTAGAGCGGCGTTATCCCGAAACGGTCGTGGTCCTGGAGCGTATGGAGTGGGGCAACTTCTACGGCGATCTGGAAGCCTTGCTCCGGGATGGGATGGTCGTGAATGCCGGCCCGGGTGCGTATGACGCGTGGCAGCAGCGACAGGCGGTCGCCGGTCGGCTGCACAGCGAGATACGCGACATCGAAAAAGGCGAAACCGGGGCAATCAACTACGGACTCGAGCGCTTGCGTCTTAAACGTCGCGGCCTGGAGCTGTCGGAAAAAACAACGGCGACGGATCCTGAGGCTTTCGAGGAACTGACCGCGCGCCAGAGGGAACTGGATGCCCGCTACGCCGAACTCCAGGGACGCTTGGGCAAGCTTTACGAAGAGCTCCGGCGCGACAGCGTCCGAATGCGAGCCGTGGATGGGCAGACAATCGAGATTCCGCTGGCGGCAATCGTTCGCGGCTTCCAGCCCAACGCCATGAACGTGTTCCAGAAACTTGGACATTACGCGGAAAAGGTCTACGAATTTGTCGCTGACGACCCGCGCGAGGCCAATACCGAGGGTGGAATTTTTCCGGCCATATTCGGCACCGTGTTGATGGTGATGCTGATGTCGGCCATCGTGACCCCGTTTGGGGTGATCGCGGCGGTTTACTTGCGGGAGTATGCGCATCAGGGCCTTGTCACCCGCATCATCCGGATTGCCGTGAACAACCTGGCCGGTGTTCCGTCGATTGTGTTTGGCATGTTCGGCCTCGGCTTTTTTGTCTACCTGGTTGGTGGCAGCCTCGACCGGCTGCTGTTCTCCGAGGCACTGCCAGCGCCAACGTTTGGCACTCCAGGAATCCTGTGGGCGTCCCTGACCTTGGCCTTGCTCACGCTGCCGGTGGTGATTGTCGCCACCGAGGAGGGCCTGGCGCGCATTCCGCGGTCCTTGCGGGAAGCCAGCCTGGCGCTGGGTGCGACCAAGGCCGAAACCCTGTGGCGCGTCGTGTTGCCCATGGCCAGCCCGGCGATGATGACCGGGCTGATCCTGGCGGTGGCACGCGCCGCTGGCGAGGTGGCGCCCCTGATGCTGGTGGGAGTGGTTAAGCTCGCGCCTTCGCTTCCGCTGGACATGAACGTGCCGTTCCTGCACCTGGAACGCAAGTTCATGCATCTGGGCTTTCACATCTACGACGTTGGATTCCAGAGCCCCAATGTCGAGGCTGCCAGGCCGCTGGTCTACGCTACCACCTTGCTGCTGGTCAGCGTCATCGTACTGTTGAACCTTGCCGCGATCCGGATCCGGAACCGCTTGCGCGAGCGCTACAAGGCGCTGGACAGCTGACGGCCCGTTGGCCAAACCCTGACATGGACGATAAAGTCATGACCGTTGTTTCGAAGGCAACTCCATTGATCCAAGGCATCGATGTCGATTCACGCGCACGTGGGCGCCCGGTCGCGCCGGCGGCGGAGCGGGCCATCCAGGTCGAAAAACTCAGCCTCTATTACGGCCAAAAGCAGGCCCTGCACGAAATCAGCCTGGACATTCCGGCCAAAAAGGTCACCGCTTTCATCGGACCCTCCGGCTGCGGCAAGTCCACGCTGCTGCGCTGCTTCAACCGGATGAATGACCTGATTGAGGGGTGCCGAATAGAGGGAGCGCTGCGGATGGACGGGCGAAACATTTTCGATGCCGACGTCGATCCGGCGCAGCTGCGCCGGCGGGTCGGCATGGTGTTCCAGAAAGCCAATCCGTTCCCGAAGAGCATTTATGAGAACGTCGCCTACGGATTGCGTCTTGCCGGCGTCAACCGCAAGCGGCTGCTGGACGACACGGTGGAGTGGGCGCTGAAGGGTGCGGCGCTCTGGGACGAGGTGAAGGACCGGCTCGAGGACAGTGCGCTGGGGCTGTCGGGCGGCCAGCAGCAGCGCCTGGTCATTGCGCGTGCGATCGCGATCCAGCCAAAGGTCATTCTGCTGGACGAGCCCTGCTCGGCGCTGGATCCCATCGCGACCCTCAAGATCGAGGAGCTGATCAACGAGTTGAAGGAGGAATACACCATCGTCATCGTCACCCACAACATGCAACAGGCCGCGCGCGTGTCGGACTACACCGCGTTCATGTATCTCGGCGACCTGATCGAGTACGGGAACACCGACCAGGTGTTTACCCGGCCGGCAAAACGACAAACCGAGGACTACATCACCGGACGATACGGCTAGACCATGGACAAATCACTGATCAGCAGGCACATCTCGCGGCAGTTCAATGCCGAGCTCGAAGACATTCGCCAGCGAGTGCTGGCCATGGGGGGGCTGGTCGAGCAACAGATTGTCGACGCCACCCGCGCGCTGGTCGAGGGTGATGGTGCCCTTGGCCAGGCCGTGTCGAAGGCCGACTACAAGGTCAATGGCTTCGAGGTCGATATAGACGAGGAATGCAGCCGGGTGCTCGCGCGGCGCCAGCCCACGGCCAGCGACCTGCGGCTGGTGGTCGCCGTGATCAAGACGATCACCGACCTCGAGCGCATCGGCGATGAAGCCGACAAGATTGCACGCATGGCTACCCACTTGGCCACGCAAGAGCGCAGCAAGACCAACTACATCGAGATTCAGCATCTGTCCCGGCACGTGCAACAGATGGTCCACGACGCGCTGGACTGTTTTGCGCGCATGGATGCCGAGGCGGCGCTGCGGGTGGCCCGCGAGGATGTGGTGGTGGATCGCGAGTACGAGGCGCTGTTGCGCCAGTGCATCACCTTCATGATGGAGGATCCGCGCACCATACGCCGGGTCATGGATGTCATCTGGTCGATCCGCTCGCTGGAGCGTATCGGCGACCATGCCCGCAATATTGCCGAGTACGTGATTTACCTGGTCAAGGGCAAGGACGTTCGGCACATTACCCTGGAACAGATGGAGCGCGAAGTCCTGGACAATACCGACCCCTGAGCGGGTCGGGGCAGGGCGCGGCTAGAACAGGTGCGTTCCAAGCCACCAAGCGATGGCCGAAATAAAGGCCGAGGCGGGAATCGTAAACACCCAGGCCCAGACGATGTCGCCGGCAACGCCCCAGCGCACGGCGCTGAGCTTTTGGGCCGCGCCGACGCCAATGATGGCCCCGGTGATGGTATGGGTGGTCGAAACGGGAACCCCAAGTGACGTCGCAAAAAGCAGTGAGATCGACCCGCCGGTTTCGGCGCAAAACCCGCCCACCGGCTTCAGCTTGGTGATCTTCTGGCCCATGGTCTTGATGATGCGCCAGCCGCCAAACAGGGTGCCCAGCGCAATGGTGATGTAGCAGCTGATCACGACCCAGGCGGGAATGTGATCGTCGGTTGTCGAATATCCTGCGGCGATCAGCAGCATCCAGATGATCCCCGCCGTTTTCTGGGCGTCATTGCCGCCGTGGCTCAAGCTGTACATCCCAGCCGAGACCAACTGCAGCCGACGGAACCACTTGTCCACTCGTTGTGGCGCGGTCCGAAAGCAGATCCAGGACACCGCCACCATTAGCAGCGACCCGAGCAGAAAGCCGATCAAGGGCGAGATGACGATGAAAGCGATGATCTTGATCAAGCCAGACGACAGCAGCGAACCGGCACCGGCCTTGGCCACGGCCGCCCCGACCAGCCCGCCAATCAGCGCGTGGGAGGAGGACGACGGAATTCCGTACCACCAGGTGATGAAATCCCAGGCGATCGCGCCGATCAGCGCGCCGAACACCACGTAGTGGTCGACGATCGCCGGGTCAATTGTGCCCTTGCCGATGGTGGTGGCGACCTTGAGCGGAAAGACAAAGAAGGCCATGAAGTTGAAGAAGGCGGCGAAGGCGACCGCCCACTGTGGCTTCAGGACACCGGTTGAAACTACCGTCGCAATGGAATTTGCGGCGTCGTGAAAGCCGTTCATGAAATCGAACGCCAGCGCCAGGATGATCAAGCACACCAGGATCTCGAACGTCACGACGGCGTCCTAGGCGTTTTCGAGGACGATGGCCTCGATGATGTTGGCCACGTCCTGGCAGCGGTCCGTAACCGATTCGAGCAGCTGGTAAATCTCCTTCATCTTGAACAGGTGCTTGACGTCCGGCTCCTCGCGGAACAGCTTGGCCATGGCACTGCGCATGACGCCGTCCGCATCACTTTCAAGGTGATCGATCTCCGTGCACAGTTTCAGGATCGCGTCGGATTCCTTCATGTTCGGGAGCTTGGACACCGCCAGCCGGACCTTCTCGGTGCTGATCAGGCAGATGTTGGCCAGGTGCCCGGCCTCCTCGGTGACCGCGCGAATGTCGTACAGGAACATGCACTGCGACACGTCCTCCATCAGGTCGAGAATATCGTCCATCCTCGTGATCAACTGGTGAATCTCGTCCCGGTCGATGGGCGTGATGAAGGTCCTGTGCAGCAACTTCATGGTCTGCTGCGTAATGGTGTCGGCTTGATGCTCAATACGTTCGATGGCCGTCTTCCGGGTCGCAAGCTCGCCAACATTCGCCATCAGGGCCTTGAGCTCCGTCGCGCCCTGGACCAGGCACTCGGCGTGCGCGGAAAAGTTCTCGAAGAATTTGCCCTCGCGAGGCATCAGTTTGCTGAACATGCTGGATCCTTGTTCCAGGGCGGGAGCGACCGACCCGCGCTGGTGTTCGCGGCGTGGATTTGGCGGACAGGATAGTCGGCGGGCTTGCCGGTGTCATGTTGACTTGCAAAGTCAATTCACGCCCGGAACAGCCATCAATACCGCTAAACTTCCGCAATCCATGGCCTCTTCCTCATCATTCCGCCGCTTCGGTATCGGCAGTGCCGTTCTGCTGGCAAGCCTGGGGTGCATTCTGTTCGGACTCTACCTGCTGAACCTGGACCGGGAAGTGCGCACGAAGTTTGCCGGGGCGCGCTGGGCGCTGCCGGCACAGGTCTACGCCGCACCGCTGGATCTCTACACCGGCATCGCGCTCTCGCGGGACGATGTTCGCAAGGAACTTGAACGGCTCGGCTATCGCATGATTCGCAAGCTCGAGGGCCCCGGAAGCTTCGAGATGGGGCGGACCCGAATCGATGTCCAGACCCGTGCGTTTCGCTTCTGGGACGGCCTTCAACCCGGTTTGAAGGTCCGGCTGGAATTCTCCGGCCGATCGGTGATCCAGATGATCGATCTGGACCGTCGACGCGGGCTGCCACTGCTGCGTCTGGATCCGATGCTGATTGGCAGCATCTATCCCACCGCGGGCGAGGACCGGGTGCTGGTCAGCCTGCAGGGGGTGCCGCCAATGCTGCCGTCTGCGCTGATCGACATCGAAGACCATCGCTTCGCCGATCACCATGGCCTGGACCTGTTGGCCATCGCACGCGCCAGCTGGGCCAACCTGCGCGCGCGTCGAACCGTGCAGGGCGGCAGCACCATCACCCAGCAGCTGGTGAAGAACTTCTTCCTCAGCAACGAGCGCACCTGGCGTCGCAAGCTGAATGAGGCGCTGATGGCGCTGCTGCTGGAAGCGCACTACGCCAAGGACGAGATCCTGGAGGCTTACCTGAACGAAGTGCACCTCGGACAGGACGGGGGTCGCGCGATCCACGGCTTTGGCCTGGCCAGCCAGTTCTACTTCAACAAGCCGCTGGAAGAGTTGCAGCCGCAGGAGATCGCGCTGCTGGTTGGGCTGGTCAAAGGACCTTCCTATTACAACCCGCGACGCAATCCGGAGCGGGCTAAAGAGCGGCGAGACCTGGTGCTGGGGCAGCTGGCGAGTTCCGGCATCCTTGGGCCAGAGGCGTATCAGGCGGCACTGAAGAAGCCGCTGGGCATTGCCGGCGGCACCGGCGGGGGGATCGAGCGTTACCCCGCATTTGTCGACCTGGTCAAGCGGCAGCTCCGCGGGCAGTACCCGGAATCCGACCTGACCGACGAAGGCCTGCGCATCTTCACCACGCTTGCCCCGCGCGCGCAGGAAGCGCTGGAAACCCGGCTGCACGACGGGTTGGCCCGGCTGGAGAAAGGGCGCCGAATGAAACCCGATACCTTGCAGGGTGCCGGGGTGGTGACGCGGGTCGAGGGCAACGAGGTCCTGGCGCTGGTCGGGGGCCGGGAGGTGCGCTACCCGGGCTTCAACCGCGCCCTTGACGCGCGTCGGCCGATTGGCTCGCTGGTCAAGCCGTTCGTTTATCTCTCGGCGCTGATGCAACCGCAGCGCTACAACCTGTTAACCCCGCTGATGGACGAGGCAATCGAGTTGCGCATGGAAAACGGCAGCGTCTGGGCGCCCCAGAACTACGACCATGTCGAGCATGGCGCGGTCCCGCTGCACGAGGCGCTCGCAAACAGCTACAACCTGGCGACCGTGCACCTGGGGCTCGATATTGGATTGAACGATGTGCGGCAAATCCTGCACGCCGCAGGCGCACCCGGTGATCTGTCGCCGCTGCCGTCAATGTTGCTGGGAGCCCTGGACCTGGCGCCGGTGGAGGTGGCAGGGATGTACGGCACCCTGGCCGCTTCGGGATTCCAGACGCCACTGACGGCGATCCGGGAAGTGTTGACCAAGGAAGGCGAGCCGCTTAGCCGGTATCCGCTGGAGGTCCAGCGCGTCCTGCCCGAGGCGCCGGTGTATCTCCTGAATTGGGCCCTGCAGGAAGTGATGTTGCGCGGGACCGGTGCATCCATTGCAGCCTCCATGCCGCCGGACACTCGTTGGGCCGGGAAGACCGGCACTACCGATGACCTGCGCGACAGCTGGTTTGCCGGGTACGGCTCCGACGTCCTGTCGCTGATCTGGGTTGGGCGCGATGACAATGAGCCGGCCGGACTGACGGGGGCGTCGGGCGCACTGCAAATCTGGGCGCCACTGATGCGAGACTTGCGCGCCCAGGGCCTCGATCCACTGCCGCCACCGGGCATCGACGACTCCGAGCCTTGCAAGGTCGGAGACGGGCTTGAGATACCCTATATTCAGGGTTATCGTCCTGCGCCGTGCAACGACGGCAAGTCACTGTTCAACTGGTGGTAATGAAGAATTCAATTCAGATTCCGGTCGCCTTGCTGGCGTTGGCGTTGGCAGGCTGCGCCACGCCCACGCGTCCAACGGTGCCCCCGCCGGTCTCCGAGCCGTCGCGATCCCCCGACAGTTGGCCGCGCAGTGCGAGTGAGCACAGCGGTCCGGCGGTTTTGGCTCTGCTGGAGCAGGCTGAAATTGAAATGCGGGCCGGCGCCCATACGCGCGCCATCGCGAAACTCGAGAATGCATTGCGCATTGAGTCGCGCAATCCGTTTGTGTGGCAGCGGCTTGCGAGTGCCAATCTCCTGGAAGGCCGGTCGGAGCAGGCGGAGTCCCTGGCGCTGCGGTCCATTAGCCTGGCGCGCGGAAATCCGTGGCTGGGATCGGTGAGCTGGCGGGTCATTGCAGCATCGCGGCGTAGCCGGGGTGACACCACCGGCGCCGAGGCCGCCGAGGAAAAAGTGACCGCGCTGGAGGAGCAGCTCGACCGATAGACTGGGTCGGGCGCACGGCGCGGTTCCGTGAACGGCAAGATCCTGCGGTGAGACCTGGCAACCCCTGATGAAATCACTGTTTGGTGCTGATGGCGCGCTGGCTCGGGAAATCGAGGGCTATGCTCCGCGCACCGGCCAGTTCGAGATGGCGCAAGCGGTCGCGACGGCGATTCAACAGCAGGAAACCCTGGTGGTCGAGGCCGGCACCGGCACCGGCAAGACCTTCGCTTACCTGGTGCCCGCCTTGCTGTCCGGCAGGCGGGTGGTGATTTCCACCGGCACCCTGAACCTGCAGGACCAGTTGTTTTACCGCGACTTGCCGCGCATACGCTCCGCGCTCAAGGCTCCGGGCCGGGTGGCACTGCTCAAGGGCCGGGCCAACTACCTGTGTCGCCACCGGCTGACGCGCGCGGTGCAGTCGGCCGGTCGGCACGAGGTCGTCCGATTGGCGGAACTGCAGCAGTGGGCGCGATCGACCGGCAGCGGTGAGATGCAGGAGCAAAGTGTCCTGCGCGAAGACGATCCCTTGCTGCCCAGGGTGACTTCGACAGCCGACAACTGCCTCGGCTCGCGCTGCACCGAGTTTGAGCAGTGCTTCGTGGTCAAGGCGCGGCGCGCAGCGCAGGGCGCCGACTTGCTGGTCATCAACCACCATCTCCTGTTTGCAGACTTCATGTTGCGGGAGGAGGGGTTTGGCCAGGTCTTGCCCGGCGCCGACGTGGTGGTCGTGGACGAGGCGCACCAAGTGCCGGAGATCGCGTCGCGTTTTTTTGGCACGCGGCTGGCGACACGGCAGCTCAACGACCTGGCCGAGGACACGGTGACCGAGGCCACCGCGCTGCGTGATGTTCCCGATGTTCGCGACGCTGCCGTGCAACTGGCCGAGGCCGTGGCAACGCTGGAGCGATGCTTCGGCCCGCCGGGTGCCCGCGAGCGCTTCGAGCAATTCGCACAGCGCAGCGGGGCCCGCGCCGCGCTCGACGCCGTGGATGAGGCGCTGCACGGCCTGCAGGGCCAGTTGAAGGCGATCGCCGACCGTACGCCGGGCTTGTCCACGCTGAACGGGCAGGCCCTGGAGCTGCGCGAGCGGCTGGCGTCGCTCAGCGGACGCGGTAGCGAGGAAAAGGTTGCCTGGGTCGAGTCCTTCGGGCGGGGCGGCGCCCTGAATTCGACGCCGGTTCGGGTCGACGCGGATTTTGGACGGCTCCGCGAGTCGCAGCCCTCGGCCTGGGTGTTTACCTCGGCGACCCTGGCGGCGGGAACTGATTTCGGGCACTTCACCCGGCAACTCGGGCTTGAAGGCGCCCGCTGCTTGCGCTTGCCGAGCCCGTTCGATTTCGAGCACCAGGCACGGTTGTGGCTGCCCGCCGGCTTGCCGAATCCGAATGAACCGACGTTCACGGCGAGGGTCACCGCCGAAATCCTGCCGCTGATTGAGGCCAGCGGCGGCGGCGCATTCGTCCTCTGTACCAGCCACCGGGCGCTGCGCGAGATCGCGGCCAGCCTGCGTGGCGCCGTGGAGTACACGGTCCTGGTGCAGGGCGAGGGCTCTCGCACCGAGTTGCTGCAACGGTTCTCCGCCGATGGCCACGCGGTGCTGGTGGGAACGGCCAGTTTCTGGGAGGGCGTAGACGTGCGCGGGCTGGCCCTGCGGCTGGTGATTATCGACCGACTGCCGTTCGCCGCGCCCGGCGACCCGGTGTTCGACGCGCGGCTCGCCGCCATTCGTGAGTCCGGCGGCGATCCGTTCAACGACTTTCAATTGCCGCAGGCCATCACCACGCTTCGGCAGGGTGTCGGCCGCCTGATCCGGGACCCGGAGGACCGTGGCCTGCTGGTGCTGTGCGACCCGCGTCTGCGCAGCCGACCCTACGGGCGGAAATTTCTGGGCAGCCTGCCGCCGGCCCCGCAAGTAGAAAATCGCGCGGAGGCCATGGCCTGGCTGCAATCGATACGTCCGGCTGCGCCGCGGCCGGCGAGGGTCGAATGAGTTACTACCTGGCGCTGGACACCGCGACCGAAGCCTGCTCGGTGGCGTTGTCGCTGGACGGCCGCATCCATGCGCGATTTGAGATTGTCGATCGCAGCCACACCCAGCGCCTGCTGCCGATGGTGAAGGAGTTGCTGGCCGAAATCGGCCGGCCGATTTCCCGGCTTGATGGCATTGCCTGCGGAATCGGACCTGGCAGCTTTGCCGGCGTGCGCATCGGTGTCGGCGTGGTGAAGGGCCTGGCGCTGGCTGCCGATTTGCCCGTTGTTGGGGTGTCGTCGCTGGCAATGCTGGCGCAGGGGGCACACCGCCGTTTTGATGCGCCGCGCGTCGTGGCGGTGATCGACGCCCGCATGAAGGAGGTTTACGTCGGAACCTATGAACTGGGGGCCGATAAACGAATGCAGGCCCTGATCCCCGATCGGGTTTGTCCTGCGACGGATGCGCCGCGACTGGCCGGCGGTCCCTGGGCGGCCGCCGGCACCGGCTGGGGACCGTATGAGGCCGCATTGCGAGTGGCCATCGCTGCGGATTTGGCCGGTATCGACGCCTGCGCCCTGCCAGACGCTGCGGATGCGCTCACCCTCGGCATCCCCGTGCTGCAGGCCGGGCGGGGCAACAGCGCCGATGGGCTGGTCCCGGCCTACCTGCGCGATCGGGTGGCGCTGACGCTGCTGGAGCAGCAGGCGCGGAAGGCCTAGACCGCGCCGGCCGCCTTCAGCCGGGCCGCAAGCAGGCGGTTAGCCAGAACCAGTACCACCCAGTTGTTAAACTGCCGTCCCTGTTTCATTTCCATCTTCGGCAAGGAACCCATCATGCTTTACAGCCTCGGCGCACGCATTCCGAAACTGATGGGCGACAACTTTGTCGCCGACAATGCCCGGGTGATCGGCTCGGTGACGCTCCACCCCCGCGCCAACGTCTGGTTCGGTTGCGTACTTCGGGGCGACAACGACGACCTGATTGTTGGCGAAAACACCAATGTCCAGGACGGATCGGTGCTGCATACGGATCCGGGCATCAAGCTTCGCATAGGCAAGGACGTGACCATCGGCCACCTGGCCATGCTGCATGGCTGCGAGATTGGCGACAACACCCTGATCGGAATCAAGTCGGTAATCCTGAACCGTGCGCGAATTGGCAAGAACTGCATCGTCGGCGCGAGCACGCTGATTACAGAAGGCAAGGAAATCCCGGAGGGCTCGCTGGTCATGGGCTCGCCGGGGAAGGTCGTTCGCGCGCTGACGCCACAGGAGATCCAGGTGATCACCCTGCAGGCGGCGCACTACGTCGAGAATGCCCGGAATTTCCTCAACAACCTGAAGGCGGTCCCGGCCGCCTAGTTGGTGGTTTTCTGGCGCGGATAGTCGTAGCGCAGGATTTTTCCGCATCCGGCCCGCACACCAGACCAGGTCTTGGTCTCCAGCGCAATCCGCACCACCGCGCCGGTCGGCATCTCGTCAAACGGGCAGTCGGCCAGTTGTCGCGCGAACTCGCTGATGCCGGGGTTGTGCCCGAACAGCATGACGTCTTCGTCCAGGTCGGGAAAGCCACGAACAATATGCAGCAGTGTCCACGGTGACGCTTCGTAAATGTGCGGATTCAGCGCGATATCGTCGAAGGACAGGTTCAGCGCCTCGGCGAACAGCCGTGCGGTGGTGATGGCCCGGGTGGCCGGGCTGGAGATTAACTGGTCGGGCTTGATCCCGCTCTTGCGCAGGCGCGCGCCCATGCTCGGGGCGTCCTTGCGGCCGCGGTTGTTCAGCGGGCGCTCAAAATCCGACAGTTCCGGGTAGTCCCAGGAGGACTTTGCGTGGCGGACCAGCGTGAGGATCGGCACGGATGCCCTGGATCAGCGCGATTCAGGCCCGGCGCCGCAGGGCGCCGACGGCAGGTAAATATCAAATCGGGCCTGTGAGCCCCTCAGGCAGTGCTGGGGCGGTGTGTCGGCGAGGTGCGGGGCCTTGAGCGGCCGCTTGATCGCAACACGCCGGCGCGCATGGGCGCGGGAGTACGGCAGCAACCCATCGGCGTCCTCATCGCCGCCGGTGAGTTCCCGCAGCAGCTGCATCTCTTTTTTTCCCAGCGCCGTTTTGTTTTGGTCCGGATACATGGGATCCAGGTAAATCACGTCCCAACCGCGCGCCAGCAGCGTCCTGGCGTCACCGTGAACGATTTCCATGCGGCTGGCTGCCTCGGCGCTTGCCGGATCGACCAGAGCACGCCGGTGGGCGTCGTCCAGCAGCCGGAAGACCGTGACATGGCGCTCGGACAAGGTCACGCGGGCACCAAGGGCCGCAAGCACGAAGGCGTCCCGTCCGAGTCCGCCGGTACCGTCCAACAGGTGCACGTCGCGGTGCCGGTCGAGTCCCACGGCGCGGGCCAGTAATTGTCGGCGACCCGCGGCGATTCGCCGCTGCAGGTCCGGTCCGGACCAATCCGCGCTGATCGCCCCGTAACCGGGGTGGTGCAGGGCGCGCAGGGCCAGCCGGCCACCCTGTTCCTCCAGGGCAAATGAAAAACCCCGGCCACTGTCGACCGGGGTTTGGGGGGTGCTGGGAATCACGCCGCCATCCACGACTGTCGATCGCTCAGGCCGCGGAATGACTTGGTTCAGGAGAGCTTGGAAGAGTCGAAGAAGCTGAACATGCGCTGGGCCAGCATCAAGTCGCCCTCCAGCTGCAGTTTTCCAGTCATGAACGCGGTCATGCCGTTCAGCTCGCCCTTCATCAGCGATACCAGGTCGTCGTCTTCCATGGTGATGGTGACGTCTGAATTCGGCGCGGGGCCATCGTGGGTGGTACAGGCGCCATTTTTTATCACGATGTGCATAGGCGTGGTGATATTGAATTGCACCGTGCAGTCGGTGTCGCCGGCAGCCTCAGGCTGGAATGCATCGGGCAGCTGTTTCAGGATCGCGGCGGCAGCAGACATTGTGACTCCGGCTACAGGTTTGGAGGGGAGATGCTAACTGTGCGGGGCGGGCGGCGCAATGAAATGGCCGTCTTCAAGCGACATCGGCGTCCTGTTCTCCCAGTACGAGATTGTATTGGAAGCGGCCCGCTCCCATACACTTGGACATGTCCCGGGAACTTGAACAACGACTCCGGCAGCGTCTCGCCGGTACCAGCGAGGCGGCACCGCGGCCGCTGGCCACGCTGGAATTGCCCTTGCGGGCGGAGAAACTCATCCGTGCGGCGATGCTGCGCGCAATGAAACCGGCGTCGGTCCTGATTCCGGTGCTGCGCCGGCCGGTCGGACTGCAATTGCTGCTGACCCGGCGCTCCGAGCACCTGCGCGCCCACAAGGGGCAGATCAGCTTTCCCGGCGGCCGTCGCGAGGAGACGGACCCGTCGGCAGCGGCGGCGGCGCTTCGAGAAGCGGAGGAAGAGGTCGGCATCCCGCCCCGGGAAGTCGAGGTCATTGGCTACCTGGATGACTATCCGACTTTGACTGGATTCCTGGTGACGCCCGTCATCGGACTGGTTTCCAACCTGCCGAGCATCCGGCCCTGCGCCCGCGAAGTGGCTGAAGTATTCGAAATGCCGCTGGCGTTTGCGCTCAGGAACTCGAACTTCGAGCGCAAGATCCTGAGAAAAGGCGGACTTAACGTACCTTTTTTCGAACTCAACCATGGCCGCCACCGAATCTGGGGTGCCACCGCCGGGATGCTCTGGAACCTGGCGCAGACGGTGGGCGA
>JANNAK010000064.1:0-4125 GCA_031384195.1 Gammaproteobacteria bacterium | reverse complement strand
CAACGTGCACACCCCGCAGGGACCCGAGTCGCGGGAACTGTGGCGGGCCGGGGTGTTTGCGCTGTTTGACGCCGAAAACTTTTACCGCATGACCGCCGACGGCCGGGGTGTCCTGGCGTTTGAGCGGGCGCCGGCCCGGCGCTTTCGTTCGCTGGCCCGCGAATTCGTGACGGGATCGGGCGTGCAAGTGCCGATGGTCCTCGACCCGTCGCTGGGCGCGCTGCTGCTGGCGGACGCCAGCCGGCCGGGACTTTTTGACCGCTTGTGGAGCAGCGGTGTCGGCGGCTATTTCATCGCTGGCATCCTCGCGCTTGCCGTCCTGTTGCTGATCCTGCAATCGGCCTGGTTGCGGACGCGACTGATCCTGGATGAGCAGAGCATCGCGCTCACCGTCGCCATCCTGCTGGCTTTTGCGCTGGTGCAGTGGTGGTTATGGACGCCGCGTGCCCCGACCAGCGACGAGGATCAGGTGGCGGTCGTCGACCTGCTCACCGAGGAAGACCTGCTGCAGCCCGATGAGCCGCCGCCGCCCGAGATCGAGCCGCCACCGCCGCCGCCCGACGTGCCGGTCAGTTCGGCCACCACGGCGCTGGCCGGATTGCCGGCGCTGGCCGCGCCGACCTCGGCGCCGCTGCTGTCGAATATCCAGATCCCGGTCAAGATTTCCGGCGGCGGCTCGCTCAAGGGCCTGGGCTTTGGCGGATTCGCGCGCGGCAGCGGCCAGGGCGCAGGTGCGGCGGGCATCGGACGCGGCGCCGGCTTCAAGGGCAAGGAACTTATCCCCTTGTCGACCGCCCGGCCACAGATGCCCGAGTGGGCCTGCAAGCAGTACATCAAGGGCTGGGTGGAGGCGGTGTTCACGGTGCTGCCCAACGGCCGGGTGCAGGACGTGAAGATCGTCGACGCCGAGCCGCGCGGGGTTTACGAGCTGGCGGCAATCGAGAGCATCTCGAACTGGATTTATGCCGAGACCGACAAGGCGCGAGAGGTGAAGCAGCGCGTGCCGATGGACCCTGCCGACTGCGCGTTCAACTGGCAATGAGCGACATGTCCGACAGCTCCCGTCGTGCTCGACCGCCGGTCCCCGCGCGCCTGCTGCTGGCGTGTGCCGCCTTGTTCGTCGCAGGAATCGCCACCGCCGACCAGTACCGGAGCGAAACCCGTGAACTGGAGGCGACCCCGCCCAAGGCCAAGGAAGTGGACACGGCCAAGCTGCTGGAATCGACCACCGACCCTTACGCCCGATCAATGTTGCTGCGCGACCTGGCCTCGCGCGCCGTCACCGGCAGGAACTACGACGAAGCGGCGAAATATCTTGAACAGGCCATTGCCCAGAACGGCCTGTCGGGCATTGCACAGGAGCAGATGCGCAAGGACCTGGCCGAGTTGTATGTGGCCAGCGGCAAACCCGAATCGGTGATCAAGGCGCTGGAACCCAAGGTCAAGAACGACCCCAGGGCCGATCCCGGACTGCAGGTGGCGCTGGCGGCGGCTTACCTGGAATTCAAGCGCTACAAGGAAGCGTTGCCGCTGCTGCAACGCGCCGTGGCGGCAAACCCCAAGCCTGACGAAAGCTGGTTGCAGGCCCTGTACGCCGTCTTGATTGGCGTCGGACAGGAAAAAGCCGCGCTGCCAGTGCTGGAACGGCTGCTGCACATCAATCCCTCGCGACGCGAGTACTGGATGCAGTTGGCCGGCCTGTATTACAAGGCGAACGACAAGGAGAAGGCGCTCAACCTGCTGGAACTGGCCTCGCGCCAGGGATTCCTGGAGACCGGCGACGAGCGCCTGCAACTGGTATCGCTGACCGCCGAGCAGGGCGCGCCCTACGAAGCGGCCTCGCTGATGCAGCTGTGGATGGAGCAGGGACAACTGCCGAAAACCGCGCAGAACTGGGAAGCGCTGGCGGGGTTCTGGATCGAGGCCAGGGAATACACGCCGGCCATCGAGGCGCTGCGTGCCGTGATCAGGGAGGCGCCGCGGCCGGAGCTGTACCTGCAACTTGGCCAGTTGCACATGGAGCGGCAGGAATTTTTGGAAGCGGCCGTGGCACTGGCGCAGGGAGTCCCGACCAATGTCAGCAAGCTGCCGCCGGTGTTGCTGACCCTGGGCACGGCGTCGTTTTATTCCGGCAATGTCGAGGGCGCACGCGAGGCCTTTAGCGGTGCCCTGCGATTCCCGGGTAGCGCCAAATCGGCGCAGGAGTGGCTGACCTTCCTCGACACCGAAGCCGCGCAGCAGGAGTCGGCGCGTCTGGCCTTGCAGAAATACGCCCCCGACCACCAGACCGTCTCCCTGAGTCGCCGCCTGCAGGGCGAGCCGGTGCGCATCAGCGCCGCGCTGGCCGCGGCCGGGGATACGCCGGAGCAACGGCGTGTCGGTGGACGCCAGACGGAGGTGGGGGCCGAGGCCGATGGAAATGCCGATGGCAGCATCCCGGAATGGACCGGCGGCATCCAGAAACCACCGGCCGGCTACAAGCCGGGAGGCCCGCTGGTAGACCCGTTCCCTGACGACAAGCCCCTGTTCACCATCAGTGCCGCCAACGCCGCGAAGTACGCCACGCGTTTGTCCACCGGCCACAAGATGCTGATGTCGCTGTACCCCGACTACCGCATGCCGGTCTACACCACCCGGCGCAGCGCGGCCTACCCGCAATCAATCTATGAGGCCACGCAAGCCAATATTGGCAAGGCCAGGCTGATCGGCTCGGATGCGCTCAGCGGCGCGCGTCTGGGCTTTCCGTTTCCGCGGCCCCAGAACGGCGTCGAGGTGATGTGGAACCACCGCACGCGCTACCGCGGCGATTCATTTGAGGGCGTGACCTCGCAGGCCGTGGTGAGCCAGACCGGAATCAGCAGTGAGAACAAGGGCGTGTTCCGGGTGCTGTTCCGCTACGGCAACATCAAGAATCCCGGCGACATCGACGACGAGAACATCCTGGTCTACGGCATCACCTGGTTTGGCAAGAGCCCGATGCTGGCCGACTTTGTCGTGCTGTTCCATGAAACCGCCAACTCGATCAAGAAGGCGCGCGGCATCTGGGCGCTGATCTCCCGCGTCGGGAAGATGCTGCGAATACCGCCGGTGGGCTACGACCAGCCGCTGTACGGGTCGGAAGGGCTGTACTTCATTGACATGATCGACATGTACAACGGTGCCTTCGACCGCTACGTCTGGAAGCTGACCGGCAAGCGCGAGCTGTATATCCCCTACAACGGCTACCGCTTGGTTGATGGCAGCTCGAAGTACAAGGAGCAGCTGAAGTATCCCTTCCTGAATCCGGACACCGCGCGCTACGAACTGCACCGGGTGTGGGTGGTCGAGGCCACCGAGCGTGGCGGCAAGACGCACGCCTTCGGCAAGCGGGTGTTTTACGTCGACGAGGATTCCTGGAACGTGGTGCTGGTGGAGAACTACGACCGCAAGGGAAATCCCTGGCGGTTCCAGGAAGGCCACCTGATTACGTCTTACGAGGTGCAAAGCAGCAACACTTTTCCGATCATCACCTACGACCTGAAGGAAAAGCGCTATTTCGCCCAGCGCCTGCTGGCCGAGGATCCGCCGCTGAAGTTCAACCTGACCGATATCCGCGACCAGGAATTCCTGCCGGCGGCGGTCAAGCGAACCTACTCGCGATGAGCGCACCGGGGATGGTGCTGGCGACGCACCGCCGGCGCCGTCGTCACCTGCCACTGGATCACGCGTTCAAGCGCTGCTGCTCGATCCCTCCAGTTCAGTCCGGGACGCGGAACGGCCGTTAACGATGTGGAACCGGATACCATGCCCGACGTGATTCAGGTTTCCATTGGGAGCAGGCGTTCGTGAATTTTTCGATTTGGCAGGTGGATGCTTTTGCACCGCGGCGCTTTGGCGGCAACCCCGCAGCGGTGGTGCCGTTGGAGCGCTGGCTGCCCGCCGACGTGATGCAGGCCATTGCGGCGGAGAACAACCTGCCCGAGACGGCGTTTATCGTTCGCGAGGGTCCGGAGTTTGGCATCCGCTGGTTCACGCCCGGCATGGAAGTCCCGCTGTGCGGTCACGCCACGCTGGCCTCGGGCTGGGTGGTGCTGAATCGCCTCGAGCCGGTGCGCGAGTCGGTGACGTTCCACTCCAAGAGCGGCC
>JANNAK010000062.1:0-4581 GCA_031384195.1 Gammaproteobacteria bacterium | reverse complement strand
CCGCCCAGCACCAGGATCTGCCCGCTGTCGACGGAGACCGTGGTGTTCAGACGACGCTCGGTGGTTTGCAGGTCGGCGGCGCCAGCATTTCCGGCGGCGACGCTGGAGACCTTGAGCTTGAAGGACATCTTGACGCTATTGCCCTCGCCACTGACTTGCGGCGTCAGGGTGAGGTTCAGGCCGACGTCGGTGCGGTTGAAGGTGGTGAAGGGGTTGCTGACGCCGCTGCCATTGCCGGTGGACGAGTAGCTGCCGGAAGGAATGGATACCTGCCCGCCCACAAACAGCTCCGACTCTTCGTTGTCGGTGGCGACGATGGAAGGCGTCGACAGGATGTTGGTGTCGCCGTCGGTCTGCAGTGCCCGCAGCAGCACAGCGAAGCTGGTGCCGTCGGGGTTGTTGGTGCCGGCGGCGGCGATCAGTCCGGGCGGCTTTGCGGCCAGTCCGCTGATCGCACCGGCCGTTGCCGTCGGCGAACCGGACGCGGCCGCAGCCGCCAGCCCCAACACGCTGCCGTCGAGGATGCCGGCGGCGGCAACGCGTTCCTGGTTGAACACCACCCAGTCCACGCCCAATTGGTGGGCCTTGCTGGCAGAGACCTCGGCAATGATGGCTTCGACCAGGACCTGGGAACGCCGGATGTCGAGCTGCGCGATCACGTTGCGGATGGCGCGCATGGACTTTGGGTTCGCCGTGATGACCAGCGCGTTGATGTCCTTTTCAGCCAGGATGCGGGTGCCGGTTGCGCCAGCGGTGGGTGCGGTCTTGCTGGCGCCGGAAGCGGCGTCGGCTTGCTGTGCGTAGCCCTCCAGGATCGGCGCGAGATTTTCGGCACTGGCGTAGCGCAGGTACACGACTTGCGTTGCGCCGTCCTCGGACAGCGGCAGGTCGAGGCGGGAAATAATGTCCAGCGCCTTCTGGCGCTCGGACTTGTCGCCGCCAATCAACACCGAGTTGCTGCGCTCGTCGGCAATTACCACCGCGGGCTTCACGGTCGGGTCGGCCTGCTTGTCCTGCGTGGTGAGCGTGGTGAGGACGCGGACGATGTCGGCGGCACCGGCGTGCTGCAGGTGCACCAGCTCGATTTCACGGTCGCCGGTGCGGTCGATCTGCTCAATCAACTTCTGCAAACGCGCCACGTTTGAGGCCCGGTCCGCAATGATCAGCATGTTCGACGGCGTGTAGGCGGCGAGGTGCCCCCACTGCGGGACCAGCGGCCGCAGGATCGGGACCAATTGCGCGGCCGAGACGTTCTCGATGGCATACACGTGCGTGATGATGTCGTCTTCGGGCTTGCCGCCTTCGCCGATGCGCGCGCCGCCCTCGGTCTTGGCGTTGTTGTCCATCACGATTTTGTAGACCTCACCGGCCTGCACCACGGCGAATCCCTTGACCGCCAGCACCGCGAGGAAGGTCTGGTAGACGCCGGCCGAGCTCATCGGCTTGGACGAGATCACCGTGACCTTGCCCTTGACCTTGTCGTCGACGATGAAATTCTTGCCGGTGACCTCGCTGACCGTGGTGATCAGCGTGTTGATGTCAGCGTCCTTCAGGTTCAGCGTGGTGTCGGCGCTGGCAGGAAGCGCAGCGCACAGGAACAGCAGGCCGGACAGGGTCTTTTTCATCGGTTCAGTTGAAATTGATGCTGATGTTTTCGGGCTGCCCGCCACGCTCAACCACGAGGTTGACCTGGCCGGCCTGACTGAGGTCGCTCAACAATTGCAACGCCTTGGCCGGGTCGTCCAATTGTACGCCGTTTACCGAGGTGACCAAGTCGCCCGGCCGCAACCCTGCCGCGCTGAAGGCGGCCCGGTCGCGTCCCGGGTAGATGCGGTAGCCCTTCATCTGTCCGGCAATCGTCGCCGGCTGTACGCGGACGTACTCCGAGGCCTTGGACGGATCCTGCAGCACTTCCTGCCGGATCTGCGCCAGCGGCGGTGTCGCGCTCGAGGCGGGTGCGGACTCGGCGGCAGGGACCGGGCCGCCGCCGCCGGCCTTGTCACGCTCAAGGCTCAGGGTTTCCAGCCGCCCGTTTCGGGACAGGATCACCCGGTCGGGAAATATCGCCTGAAGCGTGACTCCACGGCTGACGTCGTCGCCAACCGCGTACGCCTTCTCCTCACCGTTCTGGATCGCGATCAGCGCCCGCGAGTAGCGGTCGTTTCGGTCGGCCAGCAAGCCAACCAGGGTCAGGTTGAGTGCGGTTTCCGGAGCCTGCGAGAGGTTCTGCTGGGAGACCGCCGGTATCTCGTAGGCACCGAACAGGTGCGCGTTGGTCACGGTGCTGACATCCACGGTGCTGGACTGGCCGCCGCGGAGGGTGGTGGCCACTGGCGGCGGCAGCCAACGCGCCGATTCGGGAACCGGCATCAGGCTCCATCCAAGGTCGGCCAGGGTGCTGCCGAGCAGCAGCGCTAGCAGCGCGGCGGCGATCCCGGGCAGGCGGTGGCCGAGGCGCGCATAAGTGGCCGTCGCGATGCGCAGGGCGCTGTCCGGCAAGGTCATGGATTGCGACATGGCGCATGATAGCGTGCGGCGTCCCGCGCAACCCACCCCCGAAGCGTTGCCGCGAAGTCGGGGTATCAGTTAGTGTGCATTCATCCACGCCGGGAGCGGTTATGGGCGGCAAATTCGCACGGACCCTGATTCGCATGGGTATCAGCCTGGGCGCGATGGTGCTGTTCCTGGTGCACACCTCGGGCTTTCTGACCTCGCGCCTGCTGACGACGCTGGAAAACGTCACCTACGACAGCCGTGTCCTGCTGACCATGCCGGAAACCGTCGACCCCCGCGTCGTCATCCTCGACATGGACGAAAAGAGCCTCGCTGCCGAAGGCTGGCCGATGCCGCGCGACAAGCTTGCAAGGCTGATGACCCAGTTGTTCGACAAGTACCGAATCCGGGTGCTGGGCTTCGACATGGTGTTCGCAGAGCCCGACCGGACGTCGGGTCTGGAGCGGCTGGACGAACTTGCCGCGGGCAAGTTTGCAGACTTGCCGGGATTTGCCGAGCGTATCGGGGGCCTGCGCGAGAGCCTCGACCACGACCGCGAATTTGCCGGTTCCTTGCGCGCCCGGCCGGCGGTGATGGGTTACGTGTTCGCGTTCCGCGGCGACAGCAAGGGCGCGCTCGGGCCGGTGCTGATGCCCAAGGCCGATGCCTCGGTCTACAGCGTGACCTTCATTGATCGAGCCGCCTACACCGGCAATCTGCCGATGCTGCAGGAGGCCACCGCCTACGGCGGCTTCTTCGACAACGACGCGACGCTGGACGAGGACGGCATCATCCGCCGCGTGCCGCTGATGCAGCGCTATGAAGGGGCCTTGTATCCCTCGCTTGCGCTGGAAGTCGCGCGTGTTGCGCTGGGATATCCCCGGGCCCAGCTCGAGTTCGAGCCGGCCGAGGCGCGCGGTTCGCTGAACCTTGAGCGCGTGCGCCTGGGCGAGCGCACGGTACCGGTCGACGAAGTGGTGTCGGTGATGGTGCCGTACCGCGGTCGGCAGGGCAGCTTTCCCTATGTGCCGATGACCGATGTGCTGCACGGTACCGCAGATCCCAAGGTGCTTGAGAATGCGATTGTCCTGTTCGGCACGACCGCCGCAGGACTCAAGGACATCCGCACCACGCCGGTCGGCAATGCGTACGCCGGGGTCGAGGTCCACGCCAACATCATTTCCGGCATCCTCGACGGCCGGATGAAGCACCGCGCGCCGTACTACGCGGGCATGGAAACGTCGCTATTGCTGGTCATTGGTTTGCTGATGGCCTGGCTGTTCCCGAAAGTCTCGCCGCTCTGGGCTTTCGGGATGGCGTTGGCGATCGTGGGCTCGCTTACCGGCTTGGCATTCTGGGCCTGGAATTCGGGAAACCTGGTGATGCCGCTGGGCGTGCCGGTGGTCTTTACGCTGGTGCTGTTCCTGGCGCACGTCCTGTACGGCTACTTTGTCGAGACCCGGCGGGCACAGGGAATCTCGCGGCAGTTTGGCGAATACGTGCCACCGGAAATCGTGGCCGAGATGGCCGAGCAGGCCGGCGGCGTGTCGATGGAGGGCGAGATTCGCGAAATGACGGTGATGTTCTCGGACGTGCGCGGCTTCACGACCATCTCCGAGCAGCTGGACGCCAAGGCCCTCTCGGACATGATGAACCAGTTCCTCACGCCGGAAACGCAGATCATCCAGAAACACCGCGGCACCATCGACAAGTACATGGGCGACGCGATCATGGCGTTCTGGGGCGCGCCGCTGGACGATCCGGACCACGCGCGCCATGCGCTGGAAGCGGCAATCGAACTGCCCAAGGCCATCGAGGAGCTGAACGAGTCCTTCGTCAAGCGCGGCTGGCCCCCGCTCAGGATCGGCGTGGGCCTGTCGAGCGGCAACATGCGAGTCGGCGACATGGGCTCGGAGTTCCGCAAGGCCTACACGGTGATGGGCGACCCGGTGAACCTGGGCTCGCGCGTCGAGGGCCTGACCAAGGAGTACGGCGTGGCGGTGATCTGCACCGAGTTCACGCGCAACGCTGGCCCGCCGGACTGGTCCTACCGCGAACTCGACCAGGTGCGCGTCGCCGGCAAGGAAG
>JANNAK010000054.1:0-6622 GCA_031384195.1 Gammaproteobacteria bacterium | reverse complement strand
GGACGTGCGCCAGGCCCTGCGGCAGGTGGATCGGCGGTTCGAGGTGCGCAAGAGCTGGGACTACGACGTCGACTCCCGACCGCTGGATCCGACCAAACCGACGGCAGTCCTTCTGGTCGGCCAGAGTCGTGGCGCCGGCATGCACACCTTGCAATGGGTGTTGCAGATGTTCGGGGATCGCTTCCAGAACTACGTCTTCCTGTCCGTGGGCGAAGTCGACAAGGACAGCTTTGCCAGCGAGCGCGCCCTGAACAGCCTGAAGGCGCAGATCGAAAACTCGCTCAACCACTTCACCAGTTACTGCGTCAGCCTGGGCTACGCCGCCAAGGCGTTCAGCGCCTACGGGGCCGATCCCCTGGAAGAATTAACCGCACTCTCCCAGAGCGTCCTCCAGCAGTACCCGAACAGTGTGTGCTTTACGTCGACGCTAATATTCCGGCGCGAATCCCTGTTCACACGGATCCTGCACAACCAGTTGCCGACGGCCATTCAGCGCCGGCTCCAACTCGCGGGGCACAAGGTGATCATCGTGCCCATCAAATTGCCGGAACCCCTGGCGGCGGGCTGAAGGCGCGCTCGAACACGTAGTCGCCAGGCGCGCCGATGTGCGCCGAGACCTCAAAGCCGCGGGCATCCAGCAGCCTGCGGGTGTCGGCCAGCATGGTCGGGCTGCCGCAAATCATGGCGCGATCCACGGCCGGGTCAAAGGACGGAAGCCCGATGTTGCGGAACAATTCACCGCTCTCGATCAACTCGGTCAGCCGGCCGTTGTTGCGGAACGGCTCGCGGGTGGCGGTCGGGTAATACACCAGCTTCTCGCGCACCTGCTCGCCGAGGATCTCGTGCTGCGGCAGTTGGTGCGTGAGGTAGTCGTGGTACGCAAGGTCGGTGACCTGGCGCACGCCGTGCACCAGCACGATCTTGTCGAAGCGCTCATAGGCGTCGGGGTCGCGGACGATGGACAGGAATGGCGCGAGACCGGTTCCGGTTGACAGCAGGTACAGGTGCTTGCCGGGACGCAAGTCGTCCAGCAACAGGCTGCCGGTCGGCTTGCGGCTGATGACGATGTCGTCGCCGGGCTGCAGTTTCTGCAGGCGCGAAGTCAGCGGACCGTCGGGCACCTTGATGCTGAAGAACTCCAGGTGCTCTTCGTGGTTGGCGCTGGCGATGCTGTAGGCCCGCAGCAAGGGGCGTTCCTGCGCGCCCTCGGCCGGCAAGCCAATCATCACGAAGTGGCCGTTGCGGAAGCGCAGCGCGCTGTCCCGCGTAGTGCGGAAGCTGAACAGCGAGTCGTTCCAGTGATGGACGTCCAGAACCCGCTCGGTGGCAAACGCGACCATGACCGCTTCCCGGCTAAATAACTGGCGCGCATTTTAATCACTGCCTGTCGGCCTGTGGGGATATATCGGTATAACGGTTCGGGTGGGCCCTTTGTGCCGGGCCGGGCCGGGACGCTAAGCTCCGGAGCCCCTTCCCGGCCGCTTGCAACCCTCATGTCCGTATTCACCCCGGTCAGCCACCAACAGCTGCGGCGCTTCCTGCTTCGGTACGAGCTTGGTCCGCTGCTGGGCTTCCAGGGCATTGGCGAGGGCGTCGAAAACTCGAATTTCTTTGTCGACACGCTGTCCGGCCGCTGGGTGCTGACCTTGTTCGAGCGGCTCAACCCCCGCGACCTGCCGTTCTTTCTGGGCCTGATGGACCACTTGGGGCGGCACCGGCTGCCCTGCCCGCGGCCGGTGGCCGACCGGTCCGGGAAGGTGCTGGCGCGGCTCAATCGTCGCCCGGCAGCGCTGGTGCAGCGCCTGACCGGACAAAGCGTCCTGATTCCCGATGTCCGGCAGTGCGCGGCGGTCGGCCGCTTGCTGGGAAACCTGCACCTGGCCGGTCGTCAGTACGCCCCACGCTGCAAGAATTCCCGTGACGCCGAGTGGCGTCGCCGCACCGGGAAAAAATTGCTGCCACTGGCCAGCCGTAGCGATGCGGCGCTCATCCGCAGCGAGTTGCAGTCGCAGGAAGGACTCGACCTGGCGCGGCTGCCGCAAGGCGTGATCCACGCCGACCTGTTCCGCGACAACGTGTTGTTTGTCGGCCCTCGGCTGTCGGGCGTGATTGATTTTTATTACGCCTGCAACGATGCCTTGTTGTACGACCTTGCGGTGACCGTCAACGACTGGTGCTTTACGCCGACCGGCCGATTCCGGCCGAGGCACGTCAAGGCTCTGCTCGACGCCTATCAGCGGCGCCGGAAGCTCACGGCTGCTGAATGGAAGGCCTGGCCGCTGACGCTGCGCGCCGCCGCGTTCCGCTTCTACCTGTCACGCCTGCACGACTGGACGTTCCGCCGCCAGGGCGACGTGGTTCACGTCAAGGATCCGGCAGAGTACCGGCGCATCCTGGAGCACCATCGCCACCACGCGGCGACCAGCTGAGCGTTTCAGTCGACCGGCTCGGCCGGGACCGACACCGCGGGCATCTCGCGCACTGGCTGGGCCTTCAGGCCGCGCGCCTTCAGCAGGGCGAGCAGGCCATCGGGTCCGGGCAGGTGGGCGGCGCCGACGATGACCAGTTGCGGCGTCTCCGCTTCGAGCAATGCCGCCAGTTCCGGAATCCAGGACCGGTTGCGATCGGCGAGCAGGCGCGCATAAATCGGCGGATAGCGCTTGCGCAAGTCCGCCAGCATCTTCTCCAGCGCCGCCACGTCGCTCGATTGCCACATCCGCAGCAGCTCGGCCGGGTCCTGGCTCTCGGAGGTGAGCTCGTCCAGCGTGGCGGCGAGCATGGCCACCGACATCGATTCGCTGAGCCCGGTGAACAGCAGCGCCTGCGCGTCCGCGGTTTCCAGCCCGATGACCGGCCGGCCTTCCTCGCGCGCGCGGCCGTAGAAATGCTGGTCGATGCCCAGTTCCGGCAGGAACCCGTCACCCTGCAGCGCCAGCAGCTCCAGTGTCACCGCGCAGAACCAGGCGCGGAAGGCGTCGCACATCGGCGCCGGCGCGCCAAGGCGTGCGGCACGCAACTGCAATTTCTTGTAGAGCTTGTCGCCGATGCTGGACTTGATGCCGCCGGGCCGGTCGTCGCGGGCGGCACCCAGGAGTCGGCCCTGGAATTCGGGCTCGCCAAGCGCTGCCAGGTCCGCTTCCAGCACCAGGCCGCGGGTTGCGGCGTAAGCCGAGTCCAACGCCCCGGGCAGCGGGTGCGCGGCCGCCGGCAACATGTGAATTGAGCCCAGCAGGTAGTGCACCGCCTTGGGCCCCTGCACCTGCCAAAGAAAGGGCGCCGGCGAATTTCCGCCCTGCGCCACCAGGGGCAGCAACAGCAGCGCGGCTGCCCACGCACCGGTCCATCGGGGCATGACGCGCACTAGCGGGCCCGCTCGGCACTGGGCTGGACCTTGAACCAGTCGGCATAGCCGCTGCGGTCCGCGGGCAGCGGATCGCGCCCCTCGAGGAACAGCTTCAAATGCGCAAGGTCGTCGTAACCCCAAAACAGTTCGCCCCGCACCAGCATCGTCGGCACGCCAAAGGCGCCAGCCGCAAGCGCGGCATCGGTGTACTGGCGCAAGCGCTGCTTGACCGGCTCGGCTTGCGCCTGCGCAAGCAGAGCCTCGTCGCCGGTTTCCGCCAGCAAGGCCTGCATCGTCACCGGATCCGACACCGCGCGGCTTTCCGCCCAAGTCGCGCGGAACAGCCGGTCCACCAGTTGCACCCGCGCCGCGCCCTCAACGGCGCAGCTCAGCCGCAGCGGCAGCAGGGGATTGAAGGGATGCGAGTGCGGCGCGGCGATCGGCACGCCCATGTGATGCGCCTTGCGCAGCACGTTCCACAGCATCCACCGCGATTTCGCCGGCAACTCGGCCGGACCGACCTGCTTGTAGTGCGAGAGCATGGCCGCAAACAAGACCGGTACCGGCTCCAGCGTCAGCCCGTGATCGCGCAAGAGCGGCTTCAGGCTGTGCCACGCGAGGTAGGCATTGTGCGAGATGTAGTCGAAGCAAAAATACAAACGCTCGGGCGCATCAAACCGCATTGACGACCTCCGCCAAACGCTCGGGCATCAGCCACTCGCCGGTCGAGCCGCCACGCGAACCCAGCGAGGCAAAATCGAACAGCGCCGTGTCGGCCAGCTGCGAGGGCGCGACGTTCTGCAGCGCCGAAAAAATCTGCGCCAGGCGCGCCGGGTGCTGGCGCTCCCACTCGCCCATCATCTTGCGCACCTGTTTGCGCTGCAGGTGATCCTGCGAGCCGCACAGGTTGCAGGGAATGATTGGGTAGGCCTGCGCCTCGGCCCACTGCGCAATATCGTGCTCGCGGCAATAGGCCAGCGGTCGGATCACCACATTGGTGCCGTCATCGGACAGCAGCTTGGGCGGCATCGCCTTCAGCTTGCCGCCGTGGAACAGATTGAGGAAAAACGTGGCGACGATGTCGTCCTGGTGGTGGCCAAGGGCAATCTTGGTGAAGCCGTTCTCGCGCGCATAGCGGTACAGGGCGCCGCGCCGGAGCCGCGAGCACAGGCCACACATGGTCTTGTTCTCGGGGACCACGCGCTTGACCACCGAGTAGGTGTCCTGCTCGAGGATGTGGAAGGGCACGCCCATCGCCCGGCACTGCTCCGGGATCACCTGCTCCGGAAAGTCCGGCTGCTTCTGGTCGAGGTTTACGCCAACAATCTCGAAGTCGACCGGCGCCGACTTGCGCAGGCGCAGCAGCAGGTCGAGCAGGGTCCACGAGTCCTTGCCGCCGGACAGGGCGACCATCACCTTGTCGCCGTGCTCGATCATGCGGTAGTCCTGGATCGCCTGACCAACCTGGCGACGCAGCCGCTTGGCGAGCTTGTTGTGCTCGCGCGGTTCCGGGGAGAGGGCGACAGCCGTCATGGCAGCGGGGATGGTCAGAAAGTGTCCAGTTTACAGTCAGCGGAACACTTCGCGCTGGTAAATGCGGTTGTCCTGGCTGCGGTTGAACAGGCCAAAGTTGGCGCTGCCGCGCGGATTGTTGTTGAACAGTCCGTCGCCGTCGCTGTTGTCGTCGAGCAGGAAGGGATAGGGGCCGACCACCGACAGGTCCACTAGCAGCACGGCGGCCCCCGCCACATTTGGCGCCGACAGGGTCACGGTCCACGGGCCCGGACCGGGGCCGGCCGGCGCCAGGGTTCGGGTCTGCGCGGGCACCGCGCCCGGAACCGGCGTCAGCAGGGCGACATTCGCGGTCTGCAGCAGGGTGCAGCTGTCGCCGGTGCTGGGGACAAAGGACGTTCCGTCCCAGAATTCGGTGCGCGCGGGCAGGTTCAATGGCGTTCGGTCGGAGCCATAGCCGGATTCGAGGTACAGCCGGCCGTAGCGCATCTGCTTGTTGTTGATGCCGCCGGTAAACGGTGCGCCGCCAAGGTTCGTCGCCGTGCCCATGACGATGGGGGACTCTGCCGGCAGCACCCCGTCGCTGTCGAAAAAAACGTCGAACTCAATGCCGACTTCGGCGCTGAAGGATGCCAATGGCGATCCCGGGCGATTGACGCTGAAATTCGGCAAGGAAATGCGGCCCACCCCGCCGCCCAGGTCGCTGACGCTGTGGCTACCGGCCGGAAAGCTCAGCGTCGGGCCGCCGGCGATTCCCGGATCGTCGTAGATGCCGAAGGTCGCCTGCGCAATCGAACTCAGCTTGGAGTTGAATCCAAGGCTGCCGGTGTAGCCGAGCGTGGTCGTCCCAAGGCCGCTGACCGCGGTCAAGGTCACGGCCGCACCGGCGGCATAGCCAAACGTCTGGCCGACGTAGGTAAAGCTGCCGCAGGCGGGGTCCAGGGTGTTCTTGGTCACGGTGAATTGGTCCGGGACGAAGCGTCCCACCCGGACATCGTCCTTCCGCACCCAACGCTCGGTGTCGGTCGAATCGGCAAGATCGATATTCGCAAACGAGGTGTCTTCCACTCGCAGCCGCACCGCGCCGACCTCGCTGTAGCGCAGGCTGTCGTTGCGCAACACGCCGCCGCTGACCGTCCATGGGGGCGTCATCGCGACACTGCCCAGGACGGTGCCCAGCTCAAGGACGATGGCGGTCACGGTCGGCTGGCCGGAATAGCCAATCACCGCGCCGCCGCCCTCCGCCAGCGGTGTCACCAGCAGCGTGAAGGGGCGGTCCGCCTTGTGTATTGGCGTGCTGTTGGAGCTGTAGCCGCCGGTGGGCAGCGGGCGGGTCAGGCCGGGCGTCGAAGCATCGTTATCGCTGGCGACCGCCTGGAACTCCTTGGGCCGGACGGCCAGCGCGTCGGTCGAACAGCCGCGCGCGCCGGTGCTGCTATCGGTCACGCGCACTCGTGCAAGCTGCAGCGCGTCCGGGTACGGCGTTACCGACAGCCTCTTCTTGCCGTTGTCGCCGCCGCCAAACGTGACCGAACCCAGCGTATGGACTGCGGTCCAGCTGCTGCGGCAGCCGTAGATGTCGAGGGCGCCGGTGCTGTTGGAGGCATCCAGCAACTCGACGGTGACCGTGCCCGTGTACGAAGTGTTCACCCCGCTGCCCAGGGGGTTGATCGCGTAAATGTCGAGATCATGGTTCTTGTTCGCAATCTTGGTCTTGATGACGCCGTTCAAGGCGGCCAGCCCAACCTCCACCGCATTGAAGGCCCC
>JANNAK010000199.1:0-7771 GCA_031384195.1 Gammaproteobacteria bacterium | reverse complement strand
GGCGACGATTGACCGCGATGGGTGCGCGTTGGGGACTTATCGGAAAAAATGGTGCGCCCGGAGAGATTCGAACTCCCGACCCCTTGGTTCGTAGCCAAGTACTCTATCCAGCTGAGCTACGGGCGCGCTGATAATCAGTTTTTGCGCCATAACCCGGCGCGAGGGGCGCGCATTATAAGCGAAGCGAGGCGATTCGGTAGGGCGGCTTTTACCGAGTGGCGGGCATGAAATCTGCCGACATCGAGGCCGCGGGGTAGTGGAATGGCACCGGGCCGTCCGCCGCGCCCTGCAAGAACTGCTGCACGCTGGGCTCGGTGGTCGCCCGAAGCTCCTCTGGCGTGCCCTGGGCCCGGATTCGACCGTCGAGCAGGACGCAGGCGTAGTCGCAGACCGAGAGGGCTTCCTCGACGCTATGCGAGACGACAATGCTGGTCAGCCCGAGCGCGTCATTGAATTGGCGAATCAGCCGCATCAACGCGCCCAAGGTGATCGGGTCTTGCCCGGCATAGGGCTCGTCATACATCACCAGGTCCGGATCCATGGCGATGGCCCGTGCCAAACCGATGCGGCGCATCATGCCGCCGGACAGCTGGTGGGGAAACAGGTCGCGGGAGCCGCGCAGGCCCACGGTTTGCAGCTTGGTGAGGACGATGGTCCGGATCAACCGCTCGGGCAGGTTGGTGTGTTCGCGCATTGGAAAGGCGACGTTCTCGAACACCGTCAAGTCGGTCAGCAGGGCATTGGCCTGGAACAGCCGGCCCATGCGCAAGCGCAGCTTGAACAGCTCGCTGCGACTGAGCGAGTGGACGTTGATGCCGTCGAACTCGACGGTCCCGGCGGCCGGTTGCAGCTGTCCGCCGACCAGGTTCAGCAGGGTGGTCTTGCCGCAGGCCGTGGGTCCCAGGATTGCCGTGACCTTGCCGCGGGGGATGTCGAGGTCCACGCCCGCGAGCACCTCGCGGGGGCCGAACTTGAACGCAAGCCCGCGAACCTTCAGCAAGGTGTCACTCATTTTCGTATCCCACCCGATGTACCCAGGACCCTCTGTCCTGATACGGCATCGTCACACACTCTCCGGTCGTTGCGGAACCGGGGCCGATAACGCCGGTCAGCGAGCAGATCGTGCTCCGTGGATGCACGCGCCGGCACTTGTCCAGGTCGGCGACCGACAGCGGGTCGCCGCCGTTGTATTGCCCGGACAGTCGCTGCAGGGTCGTGGCCAGGGCTGCCTGCATCACCGCGTTGCGACTGCGGCCGCCGGTGTAGTCGCGGCGCAGCGGCAAACCCGACGACGACGGATTCAGCACCCGCAGCACCAGATTGTCCATCACGCTTTGGTCAAATTTGTGGCTGCCGACGCCGGCGACACGACCGAAGACGGTGAGCCCGGCCGACGGATCCGGATTGTTCGGGTCGCCGTCCGGGATGCCCGGGTCAAGGATGTTGTCCTTGAGCGTCCCAAACAGTTCCTCCCGCAGCGCGTCGACGTACTCGCCAAAAAGCGTGGCTCCCGGGCCGTCGGTGGCCGCCGGGTCCTCGATGTCGATGCCGGCGTCGTAGTGCTTTTGGTCCCAGGCCAGCATCCGGTCCAGCACGGCGTACTCGATCGCCGAGAGCTGGGCGTTGGCGCGGAAATCGGCGATCACCGGCAGGTACTCGCGGGCGCGGACGTCTTTCGTCCCTGCATGAATGTCGATGTCCCGCAGATCGGCAAAGGTCCAGCGGTTGCGGCTGCCCAACAAGTCGAGAATATTGGTAACGCGCTGTCCGGCGCCGCCGGGCCGTGAGGTCGAGCCCAGCCCCTCGCCATCCAGCCAGCCAGCGGCAGGCTTGGTGTTCCAGTTGGCGACGAAGCCCTGCGCAGGGTCTATGGCCTGCGGCAGTTCGTCGAATCCCAGGTAGCCGCCGAAGTCGTGGGCCCCCTCGCCCGGGATGGGCAGGCGCATGTCGGTGGCAGCCGCGCGACGCCGGAAAAGGCCGGGGTGCACATAACCAAAGTGACCGTCACGAGTCGCGAACATCACGTTCTCATTCCAGGTCACCTTCCGAATCCCGGCGAGAAACGCCCCAAACGTTTTGGCCCGATTCCACTCCCGAATTCCCTCAATCGTCTCGAGTTCGCGATTGAACATTGCGAACTGCAGGCTGCGCGCAAGCCCGGCGTCGTCATCGCGGGCGACAATCGGGCCGTGGATCGTCCGGCACACCTGGTAATTCTGGGACAGGTCCGGCGGGCCGAACGGCACCCCATTCGGATCGCGCGAACGGTAAAAAATGGTCTCGGTCCGGCAGTCCATGTCCTTCCAGCTGCCCTTGTGAAAGTACTGGTTGGCCTGGCATGTCCCGGCGGCTTGCTGGGCAGTCGAGCAGGTGGTCTCGACAAACGAATCGATGGTCTTGCTATAGCCGGTGGTCAGGGCCCAGGCGGCGTAATCGGTGTATCCGATTCCGACCGTGGGAAGAATCGGAACCGAGACGCCGCGGGCGTCGTAGCCGGCGCCGTGAATCTCGTACTCCACCAGCAGCAAGGGGTAGCTGTAGCCGAGTTGGGGCGCGCTGACCAGCAGGGTGCCGCCATCCCGGGTCAGCTGCGGACCGATCGCCAGCCCAAAGCTGTGGCCACCGCCGGATTTTCCAACGGGGCTCAGCGATCGCAGCAGCTCGCGGACTTTCCCGGCTTTGCGTGCGCTGGCCAGCAACGGCCGGGCAGCGCGGCCCCGCCGGTGCACCCCGGCAGCCGCCGGCGCGGGTGTGCGACGCATCGATTTGGCGACGGCTGGGGCGGCACACGGTCCGACGGCGGCGGCATTCCCGGTGCCTTCGCCCTTCCAGAGGGTTAGTGGAAGGTCCAGGGCCCAGTTCGCCAGTTCGCGAAACGTTCCGTCGCGTCCACCCTGCGGCATCAACTGGTTGGAGAACGTGCGCTCTCCCGCCGGGACACTGGTGACCGCCTTCGGGTCGTCGAGCCAGGTCATGTCCAGGAACGCGTCCAGCGCGGCGGCGCGGGAGCCGTACTCGGTCTCAAGCTCCTGGATCATGCGGATGTTCTGGAACTCGTTGCCGCCCTCGGCCGCCACGAACCGGGTGATGTAGACGCCGGCGGCGAGCGCGTCACGGACGGTGAACGCCGCCGGCGTGGTCGAAAGCAAGGTGTACTCGGCGGGCAGAAGCGAGGGATTGGCCTGGACCACCGCCAGCCAGGCGTTCGCGCCGTCAACATAGCCCTGGATGAAGTCTTTCGACTCCTGCGACATGGCCGCAAACATCTGCTCAAACTCGGCATCGGTATACAGGGACGTACGCTGCCGGATGTCCGCGGCCACATCGCCGCAGCCGGTCAGTTCGGACAGGGTGCCTGCACCGGTACGCCGAACCGCATCCATGAGAAAGAGGCGGTCCTGCGCAATCGCGTAACCGACGCCAAACCAGAGGTCCAGCGTGGTGTTGGCGTAAACAATGGGCACGCCGTAGTCGTCACGGTAGATTTCGATCCCTGATTTTGGAATCTCCGGTGTTCCGGGGCGACCGCCCAGGGTCGCCGGCTTGGCATCGAAATTCCAGTACAGCAGGCGCTGGTCGTCGACGTGCGCCCCGTAGTCACCCGGCTGGCCGCTGGCCTGGCCCGCCGCCTGGCCGTCGTTGCTGTAAAAACCCGACTGTCCCGGCGGCAGCACCGTCTCGGCTTTCAGGGCCAAGGTGCCGCTGGGCTGCGAGCTTTCGCAGGCGCACAGTGCAAGCAGGACGGAGACCGCGAGGGCCTTGCGTGTATTCAGACTAAACATTTTGAATCCTCCGGCCGCAAAGCATAGCGTGGAATCCACACGAATCTGCGGGACTGCCGGCGCTGTTGCGCGAACTGGAATGCGCGGCGAAGGCCTTTACCTAGGCCGGCGGCAGCCCGGCTTCGGCGCGGATCGCGCCAATCCGACCGTCCTTGAAACGCCACAGCTCCGCGATCCACGTCTGGAATTTCGCCCGAAACGCCGGGTCATTCTCGTAGCTGCCCTGGAACAGTTCCGCCGGCACGGTCAGTTGCCGGACCTCGACGATGACGCTCCTCACCCGACCGCACATGAACGCCCAGAAGCCCTGCGGCCCGTCCGGATAGACAATGGTGACGTCGAGCAATGAGTTGAGTTGCTCGCCCATGGCCCCGAGCGCAAACGCAAACCCGCCGGATTTCGGCTTGAGCAGGTGGCGGAAGGGCGAGGCCTGTCGCGCATGCTTCTGCGGCGTGAACCGGGTGCCCTCCAGGTAATTCATCACCAGCACCGGTTGGTGGCGGAAGCGCTCACAGGCTTTCCTCGTCGTCTCCAGGTCCTTGCCCTTGAGCGACGGGTCCTTCTCGATCTGCTCGCGGCTGTAGCGCTTCATGAACGGGAAATCCAGGCCCCACCAGCACAGGTTGAGCACCGGCACCCACATCAGTTCTTGCTTCAGGAAGAACTTGAAGAATGGCGCCTTGCGGCCGAAGGTCTTCATGGCGACGAAAATGTCGTTCCAGCTCTGGTGATTGCTGCACACCAGGTATTGGCCGTGAGGATTCAGGTCGGCGTCGATCCGGATCTGCCAGTCCCAGCGGAAGGCGGTGTCGCACAGCCGGACGTTAAACGCGGCCCAGATCTGGGCGAACCAGGCCGCCAGCCGGGAAGCGCGGTCGTACAGTCCCGACCGGCGCGGACTCAGCAGTTTCACCAGTACGGCGAGGTACACCAGGCTGGCCCAGAACAGCGTGTTCAGGGTGAACAGCGCCATCATGACGGCACCCAGGACCGGCGCGGGCAGGAACTGGAGCATCAGGGATTGGTCGGGGTTTTCTCGTCAAACGACCAGTGGAAATGCACGATGCGCCACTTGTTGTTGACCTTGTTCATGACCATGGTCTCGGTGGTGACGAAGTCCACCGGGCGGTTGTTGACCTTGCCGCGATTGCGGTTGATCGACATCACCCAGGCCGAGTTTCCCAGCAGCTTGGTCGTGCGCCGCAGCACGGTGCGGGTCGTGATGCCGGCGAATGCGATGTCCTCGCCCATGTGCTTGCGTGCGTACTCGGTCCGCGAGCGCTCCACTTTGCCCTGTTCGAACATCAGCAGGTCGGCCGTCAACAGCTCCAGCGCCATCTGCCGGTTGCCGGACTTGAGCGCAAAGTGGACAGCGTCCACGGTCTCGCCCGGGCCGATGGCGGGCACCTGCGCACCGGCCAGTGCCGGCCAGAGCCCCGCCGCAGCGAGGAGAATAATCCGGGCGGCGTGCAGGGGCCTCATTGCGCCTTCTCGGCCGCTGCCTGCAGGATCAGGTCGGCACCCTTCTCGGCAATCATGGTGGTCGGCGCGTTGGTGTTGCCGCCCACCAGCGTCGGCATAATCGAGGCATCGACCACCCGCAGGGCCTGCAGCCCGCGCACGCGCAGTTGGGAATCGACCACCGCCATGTCGTCCTGGCCCATTTTGCAGGTACCGACCGGGTGGTAAATGGTCTCGGCGTGCTGTCGCACCCAGTCCCGGATCTGTGCGTCGGTCTGGACCGCCTGGCCCGGTTCGATTTCCTCGAGTCGGTGCGGCTCGAAGGCCGGCTGCGCAAATACCTCCCGGACCTTCTTGATCCCCGTGACCAGGCGGTCCAGGTCGCGATCGTGCGCCGCGTAGTTCGGGTCGATGGCCGGTCGCGCCATGGCATCGGCGCTGCTCAGCGTGATGCGCCCGCGCGACAGCGGACGCAGGTCACAGGTCAGGCAGGTATAGGCATACAGCTTGATCAGCTTGTCGAGGTCGAGTGCGTGGCGCGAGTTGGCCAGCGGGATGAAATGCCACTGCAAGTCCGGAATGGGTTCGGAAGCGCTGGATTTTACGAACGCGCCGGCCTCGGCCACGTTGCTGGTGAATTCGCCGCGGCGCTTGAACAGATAAAGGAACAGGTTGACCAGGCCGCGCCACAGCGACAGGGGATGCAGGGACATCGGCAGGCGATTCCTTGAGCGGACCGATACCACCACGTCCAGGTGATCCTGAAGGTTTTCCCCCACGCCCGGCAGGTCGTGGACGACGTTGATACCCAACCGCTGCGACTCGTCCTTGGGGCCGACCCCGGACAGCAGCAGCAATTGCGGCGAACCGATCGCCCCGGCGGCGAGGATGACCTCTTCCGACGCCAGCATGTCCACGTAGCGACCGTCCTTGTAGCAACGCACGCCAACCGCGCGCTTGCCGTCGAACAGGATGCGCGTGGCGTGGGCCCCGGTCATGACCGTGAGGTTGGGGCGCTGCTCCGCCGGCCGCAGGTAGGCGCGCGCATTGCTGCAGCGTTGCCCGTCCTTCTGGAACACGCGGTAGTAACCCACGCCTTCTTGTCCAGCGCCGTTGAAGTCGGGATTCGGGCGGTGGCCGGCCTGCTGGGCGGCGTCGAGGAAGGCGGCCGAAAGCGGATTGTTGTGGCGGCGGTCGGCAACGTTCAGTGGGCCGCCCTGGCCGTGCCATTGATCGGCGCCCGGTTCGTAGTTTTCGGACTTGCGGAAGTAGGGCAGCACATCCTGATAACCCCAGCCGGTATTTCCGAGGCTGGCCCAGTGGTCGTAATCACTGGCGTGGCCACGGATGTAACACATCGCGTTGATGGAGCTGGATCCGCCCAGCGTGCGGCCACGTGGCCAGTACAACTTGCGGTTGCCGAGATTTTTTTGCTCGACCGTCCAGTATTGCCAGTTGTAATTCGGGCTGCGAAGCAGCGGAATGACACCGCCGGGAATCCTGATGAACGGACTGTCGTCTGAAGGCCCGGCTTCGAGCAGGCAGACGTCGTAGCGTCCGCCGGACGATAGGCGATTGGCAAGCACGCAACCTGCCGATCCTCCGCCAACGATGACATAGTCGTACCGCATTACTCCTCCAGACCAGCTACTCTACGCACCTCGAACACTGTTCGTAAACCCCATGAAAAGTAACAAGTTATCTGCGGCGCTGGTGGGCCGTGTTCGACGCCAGAAAGCAGTGGTCGGCGTGTTGGGTCTGGGCTATGTCGGCTTGCCGCTGGCGCTACGTTTTGCCGAGGCCGGCTTGCCGGTGATCGGATTCGACATCGATACGGATAAGGTCCGCAAGCTTCGCGCCGGGCGTAGCTACATCAACTACATACCCGATGCCATGGTTCGCAAGGGCATCAAGGACGGTTTCTCCGTCACCGATGATTTTTCCCGCGCGGCCGAGGCCGACGCGCTGATCATTTGCGTGCCGACGCCGCTCAACCGCCAGCGCGAGCCGGACTTGAGCTATGTCGTGAACACGGCCAATTCTGTCGCCCCGTACCTCAGGCGCGGCCAGCTGGTCGCCCTGGAGAGCACCACCTGGCCGGGCACCACCGAGGAAGTCATCCAGCCCATCCTGGAGGCGCGCGGCTTCAAGGTGGGCAAAGACATCTTCCTGGTGTTCTCGCCCGAGCGGCAGGATCCGGGCAACGCGACGTTCGACACCCGCAACATTCCCAAGGTAGTCGGTGGCGTGACGCCGGCCTGCCTGGCCGCTGGCAAGGCGCTGTACGGCCAGGCGGTGGATACCGTGGTGCAAGTCTCCTCCACCCGCGTGGCGGAAATGGCCAAGCTGCTGGAGAACATCCATCGGGCGGTCAACATCGGCCTGGTCAACGAGCTGAAGATGGTCTGCGACCGCATGGGCATCGATCTTTTCGAAGTGATTGACGCCGCGGCGACCAAACCATTCGGATTTGTCCCTTATTACCCGGGGCCGGGCCTGGGTGGACACTGCATCCCGATCGACCCGTT
>JANNAK010000149.1:0-3032 GCA_031384195.1 Gammaproteobacteria bacterium | reverse complement strand
CGCAAGCTGCTGCTGGCCGGTGCCGCGGGCTATTCGCTGTGGACGATTTACGGCTCCGGCACCGAAACCGTTCTCTGGGGTGTGGCGCTGCTGTTCAGCGGCATCCCGGTTTACGCCTGGATCCGCCGCAATAAGTAGGGGCGCGGCCCTATTTATTTTCCGAATCGTCGATCGGGTCGAGGCACTCAGGACCGTTGAAGACCGGCTTGCTCATCAGGCGCGTGACCGGCCAGGTGCGCGCTTCGAGGATCGCATTCACTTCGAGGATCTCGGCGACGTTTTGCGGATCGTTCACGTCCGGCGACAGCCAGCGACTCCAGGCACGCGGATGCAGGATCACCGGCATGCGGTCGTGCACGTGCGCCACGCTGGGTGCGGCGTCACGCGTCACCACCGCCGCCGATGCCACCGGATCGCCACCGGTGGGCGGTTTCCAGCTCGCCCACAATCCGGCGAACATGAAGCCGCTGCCGTTGGTGCTGCTGAGTGCCCAGGGCTGCTTGATCTTGAGCGGCTTGCGACCTTCGGCGGCGGCCTGCGCCCGCTCCTGCCATTCGTACCAGTGAGTGACCGGGATCAGGCAGCGGCTGCGGCGCCAGGCGTCGCGCCACATGGGTTTGTCGGCGGCGCCCTCGACGCGGACGTTGTTGGTCATGCTCGGCAATTTGGTGTTGCGCCACCAGTGCGGGATGAATCCCCAGCGCGCGCTGATGGCGCGGTATTCGCGGGTGTCGGGATCCTGGATGATGATGGGGATGTCGAGCGACGGCGGGATGTTGTAGCGCGGCTTCAACGTCGACAGTTCTTCGGCGAGTGCCGCGCCCAACTCTGACGCGACCGACGCCCAAGCGTCGTTGCGGGAGGGAGCAATCGCGTAGCGGCCACACATGCTCCGATTGTAAAGGACCAATGGGGACGCTCCCCATTGACCGCATTGATCAAAGGGGACGCTCCCCATTGACCGCATTGTTCAAAGGGGACGCTCCCCATTGAACCCCCATTGGTTCAATGGGGAGCGTCCCCTTTGGTCCCGGCGCATCAGGAGAGCCGCAAGGCGGTACGGCTATCCGACGCGCAGCGCGGCAGGATTCACTTGTAACTTCAAGGGGTTGGGAGCCGACTTGCATTAACCATACATATGTATGGTATGGTTGATTCATGTCCGAACTAACCCCCCAGCAGTCACGCATCCTCGACTTCCTCCGCCGCGCCAGCGCGCGCGATGGATCGCCGCCGACGCTCGCCGAAATCTGCACCGAGTTCGGCTTCTCGGTGCGCGCCACCGCCGCCCAGCACCTGCGCGCAATCGAACAGAAAGGGTTCATCGAACGCGTGCCCGGCATCTCGCGCGGCATTCGGTTGCTCGAGAGCGGCGTCATGCATGGCAGCCCGTTCCAACTGCCGCTGATCGGCCGCGTCGCCGCCGGCAAGCCGATCATGTCTGAAGACCACGTCGAAGAAATGGTGCCGGTGGACCCCGGCCTGTTCCGGCCGCGCGCGGCGTACTTGCGACGGGTGCAGGGCATGTCGATGCGCGACGCCGGCATTGTTGATGGCGACCTGGTTGGCATCCATCCCCAGCCCACCGCCGACAACCACCAGATCGTGCTCGCGCGCATCCAGGACCCGGTCACCGGCGACGAAGAACTCACCCTCAAGCGCCTGCTGCGCAAAAGCGCGCAAGTGCACCTGCTGCCGGAAAACCCGGAGTTCCAGCCGATCGTGCTGGGACGCGACGATACCTTCGCAATCGAAGGCATCTACGCCGGCCACATCCACATCGGCCGCCACGGATCCACATGAGCCTCGCCCTCGCTTCAAGCCACGCGCTGCACCCGCTGCAGATCCCCGGCGTCTGGCGCGGCCACCAGCCTGCTGAACAACGCGCGCTGCCCACCGGCTATGCAGACCTCGACCGCCTGTGCCCCGGCGGCGGCTTGCCGGTTGGCGCGGTCACCGAACTGCTGTGCGAGCGTTACGGCATGGGCGAGTTCGGACTGCTGATGCCTTGCATCGCGCGCCTGACTCACGAGGGCAAGCGGGTGGCGCTGGTTGCCCCGCCCTACCTGCCGTATGCGCAGGGCCTGGCCGAGGAAGGCGTGCGCCTGAGGCAACTGGTGTTGTTGAATCCCGAACGCGGCGGCGATGCGCTGTGGGCGGCGGAGCAAACCCTGCGTTCTGGCAGCGTGGACCTGGTCGTCGCCTGGCCAACGCGGGTCAATGATCGCGACCTTCGCCGACTGCAGCTGGCAGCCGAAGCCGGTGAATCCACCGCGGTGCTGTACCGCCCCCAGCGCAGCGCCGGGCTGTCGTCGCCCGCCGCGCTGCGCATTTCCGTCAGCCCCGGCCTGTCTTCCCTGAAGCTGAGCATCCTCAAGAGCCGCGGCGGCCAGCCCGGCGACCTCTTTCTTTCCTCACGCTTCCGACAAACCGGGACCGGGTGGGCATGAACGTCACAAGATATGTCCGCTCTCTGGATCGCATTGCGGCTGCCGCATCTGCCGCCGAAGGGTTTCTCTCCGTCGGCTGACCTCGCCGTCGTGGCGACGACGGCCTACCGCTTCAGCGGCAGCGTCACGTTCAAGCCCGCTGCGCCGGCGCCGCGCCTACACACCGTCTGGCTCGAGATCGGCAGCAGCCTGCGCCTGTTCAAGGGCCTGACGCCGCTGCTCGAACAACTGCGCACCGCGCTCGAGCCGCTGCATTACTCCTTCAATACCGGCGTGGCGCCAACCCTCGAGGCCGCCTCGCTGTTGGCCGATGCGCAGCACGCGCCGGTGCTGGAACCGGCCGCGCTGTACCCGGCGCTGCGCAAGCTGCCGCTGCAGGCACTCGAGATTCCGGATGAAGCGCTCGCCGCCCTGCGCGGCAGCGGCCTGCGCAGCGTCGGCGAGGTGCTGGACCTGCCAATCAACGAACTGGCGATGCGCTTCGGTCAATCGCTGCCCGATTATCTCGGCCGCATCACCGGCCGGCTGCCCGACACGCGCAAGTTCTTCCGCCCGCCGGCCCGCTACCAGCGCCGCTTCGAG
>JANNAK010000121.1:0-6742 GCA_031384195.1 Gammaproteobacteria bacterium | reverse complement strand
CTGGGGCAGCCGCCAGCCGTACCTCAAGGTCGGCGTGACGTTCTAACGATCGCCGCAGCAACAAAAAACCCCGCCACTGGCGGGGTTTTTTTTGGAACTGTGGACGTTCAGATAATTTTAGCGCGCCCCGATTCCCAGCTTTCCATCCTTGGAGGTGTTGCTGCGCCCGGCTGAGCCGCGCTTCAGTCCCTCGGCGGAAGCCTGGTCGTCTTTGCGTCGCTGCTGGGCCTGCTCTTCGGTCATGCAGGTCTTGCGCTTGATGTTGGAGCCGGTCCGCGGCTGCTCGAAACAGACCAGCTTCTTTGCGTCCGTCGAGTTCGCCGTTGCCGGCATTTCTGTTGCCTGGATTGCGCCGCTGGAACAAAACAGGAGGATCAAGGGTGCGGCAGCTGAAATCTTCATGGAAAGGCCTTTTATGACGGTTGGATCAGGCCGGAATTCTAGCAGCCCGACGATAGCCCGCGAAACCGCTAATCAGCTGGGCTCAAGACGCGGCCTGGCGGCCAGTCCAAATCCGTGTCCATGCTCAAGAAGGTAGTACAACCACTTGTTCAGCAACAGGTTTCTACCCCATTGTTGATCCAGATACTGGCCGGCGCCGATCCCGTTCTGGACCTGGGAGCACCATACTGGACGCAGCGGCTGGACCAGGGCCTCGGCCATCTGGGCGTCCCGGTAAACCCGTACGTGGAGGTTGGGCTGCAAGCCGCCGCCTTCGGCGAGCGCAGTGAACTCGTAGGTGAGCCGGAATGCCGCGGTATACGGTCCGCGCTCGGTCACACAAAGCCGCAGCGGCGGGTCGCTTTCGCTGCGGGAAACAGCCTCGTCAAACGGAAGGTCCAGTTCGGGAATCAGCTGCTGCAGCAAGCGGAAATTGCGTTCATATAATTCCAGGAGGGCAGCAATCCGCACCGGGCGATCTCGCGGTGTCCTCCAGTTTGCAGCAGCGGCAACGGACATAAGCCGACTATACGGATGCCCGGCGGTCGCTGCCAGCCCCGGCTGGCCCACGATCCCCGGCGACTTCCGTCTCAGTCCCGCGGCGTCTCGACCCCCAGCTTCTTGTGCACCGCGGGACTGGTGGTCGTGTATTGCAGGTGGATCTTCTCGTTCGGGCTGAGCCGGTGCTTGATGGCAAACGCCGCCAGCGCCGCTTCGTGAAAGCCGGACAGGATCAGCTTCTTCTTGCCCGGATAAAAATTGATGTCGCCCACGGCATAAATTCCCGGCACCGAAGTCTCGAACTTCTCGGTATCGACGTTGATCTGGTTCTTGTTGAGGTTGAGGCCCCACTCGGCAATCGGGCCCAGCTTGGGTGACAAGCCAAAGAACACCAGCAGCTGCTCGGCTGGCACATTCAATTCGGTCCCGGCGGTGGTCTTCAGCCGCAGGCCGGTCAGCGCCCCGCCCTCTTCGGTATAGCCCAGGACATGCCCGGCGAGAAACTTGAGCTTGCCCTCGCCCTCCAGCGCACGCATTTTGTTGACCGAGGCGTTGTGCGCGCGAAACTTGTCGGAGCGGTGGATCAAAGTGACCGAGGCTGCCTTTTCGGCCATCGCCAAGGCCCAGTCCAGAGCCGAATCTCCACCGCCCAGCACGATCAGGTGCTTGCCGTGATGGCGGGACGCGTCGGTCACCTTGTAGAACACCTGGCTGTCGTTGAACCGGTCCAGGCCCTCGAGTTTCAGCAGCACCGGCGCGAACGCGCCGACGCCACCGGCCACCACCACACTGCGAGTCTCGAATTCCGTGCCATCGCCGGTCCGCAGCCGGAAGCGATCGGCGTCGAGCACCTGCACCTCAGTGACCGGGGCGTCGAAATGAAAGCTCGGCGAGAACGGCTTGATCTGTTCCATCAGCTTGTCGACCAGTTCCTGCGCGCCGATGATCGGGTACGCGGGGATGTCGTAGATCGGTTTCTCCGGATACAGCTCGGTGCACTGGCCACCGGCCCGCGGCAGGGCGTCAACGACGTGGGCGCGGATGTCGAGCAGGCCGAGTTCAAATACCTGGAACAGCCCGCAGGGGCCGGCACCGACGATGACGCAATCTGTCTGGATGGTCATGGGCTGACGGTCCCCAATTCAGTGGTTGGTTGCCGTTGCAATGGTGACGGTCACCATCTTCCGGGCCGCGAAAGCATAGGCGATTGGGCAGGCCGCGCCCTACTCCATTTCGGCGAGATCGCCCTAGAACGTCTGCCGCCGAAGGCCCTTCTCCTGGATGATAACCACGGCCATTTCCTCCACCGACATGTCGGAGGAATTTACGAAGGGGACGTTGTAGCGACGATACAACTGCTCGGCCTGGCGGAGTTCATAGGCACATTGGTCCAGCGAGGCGTACTTGCTGCCGGGCCGGCGTTCGCCCCGAACCCTCTCCAGGCGCTCCGGCAGGCTGGTAAGCCCAAACAGCCTGGACTGGAACTTCACCAGCACCTCCGACAGGCGGGCGTGCTCGAGGTCCTCCTCGGTGAGCGGGTAATTCGCCGCGTAGAGCCCGTGCTGCAAGGCCATGTACAGGCAGGTCGGGGTCTTGCCACAGCGCGACGGTGCCAGCAGGATCACGTCGGCTCGCTCGTAGTTCTTCTGGGTCAGGCCATCGTCGTGGGACATCGCGAAATTGATTGCGTCAATTCGGGCGTGATAGCGCTCGGCATCCACCATGCCGTGCACCCGGCCTACCCGGTGGGCGGAGGCCTGCCCCAGCTCCCGTTCAAGTGCCGGAACATGGCTGTCGAACAAGTCGAGGAAGAATCCCTCGCAGGTCCGCAAGATGGCGCGGATTTCGTCACTGACCGTCGTGCTGAACACCAACGGCCGACCGGCCGCTTCGCCGGCGGCACCGTTGATGCGGGCCACCGTCTCCTGCGCGCGCTCCGGGGTGTTGATGAACGGCAAAGTCAGCTTGACGAACTCAACGCCGTCGAACTGCGTCAACAAGGTGTTGCCCAGGGCCTCGGCAGTGATGCCGGTGCGGTCCGAGACGAAGAAGACCTGCCGCTGCATTTGCATGATTCAAAGTATGCCCGGCTGGACCGGTCCCCGCGCGCGGACGCCCCGGGCTCCTGCAGACGCAGGGGAAATTTCACCACCCAAGGCACTACACTAACGGTCTAGCAACGGGGAACAGCTTGAACAAGACCAGCACGGTCCGGGACGTCCTCTGGTTCCAGGAGCTGTCCATGCGCGATGTCGATCGCGTGGGCGGCAAGAACGCCTCGCTGGGCGAGATGATCCAGCACCTGACCAAGGCCGGCGTGCAGGTCCCGGGCGGATTTGCCACCACCGCCGAAGCCTTTCGCGGATTCCTTTCGCAAGACCGCCTGGACCTGCGCATCGCCGACTGGCTCAAGGGCCTGCAGGTCGATGACGTCAAGGCGCTGGCCGAAACCGGCCGGCGCATCCGCGAGGCCATTGCCAGAGCCCCGTTTCCGGCGCGGCTGGAAGCGCAGGTCCGCGAGGCCTTTGCCGAGCTGATGAAGGGCGCCGCGGACGATGCGACCGTTGCCGTCCGCTCCTCGGCGACGGCCGAGGACCTGCCGCAGGCCTCGTTTGCCGGGCAGCAGGAAACATTCTTGAATATCAGTGGCATAGAGAATGTTCTTAAGGCGATTAGGGAAGTATTTGCCTCCCTCTACAACGACCGCGCGATCGCCTACCGCGTGCACCAGAAATTCGAGAATATTCCGGTCGCCCTGTCGGCGGGCATCCAGCGCATGGTGCGCTCGGATTTGGGCGCCAGCGGCGTGCTGTTCACCATGGATACCGAATCGGGATTCCGCGAAGCGGTGTTCATTACCGCCAGCTACGGCCTCGGCGAGGCGGTGGTGCAAGGCGCCGTGAACCCGGATGAGTTCTATGTCTACAAGCCGGCCCTGCGCGCCGGCCGGCCGGCAATCCTGCGCCGCAACGTCGGTGAGAAGGCACGCAAGATGGTTTATGCCGCCGCCGGCAACGGCAAAACGGTTGAGTTTGTGCCGGTCGCCGAGGCCGAACGCCTGCGGTTCTGCCTGACCGATGCCGAGGTCCAGGAACTTGCCACCCACGCACTGGCCATCGAGCAGCACTACGACCGGCCGATGGACATCGAATGGGGCAAGGACGGCAAGGACGGTCGCCTCTACATCCTGCAGGCCCGACCCGAGACCGTGAAATCCAGGGCCTCGGCAAACACCCTGCGCCGCTACAAGCTGAAGGACCAGGGCAAGGGCCGCGGCGCTGCGCTGGTAACCGGTCGCGCCATCGGCCAGAAAATTGGCGCCGGGCCGGTGCGCAACCTGCGTGATATCGACGAGATGAGTCGGGTGCAACCCGGCGATGTGCTGGTCACCGACATGACCGATCCCGACTGGGAACCGGTGATGAAGCGCGCCAGCGCCATCGTCACCAACCGCGGCGGGCGAACCTGCCATGCCGCGATCATTGCCCGCGAGCTGGGCATCCCGGCCGTGGTGGGCTGCGGTGATGCCACCGGCAAGCTCAAGGACGGCGACGCGGTCACGGTGTCCTGCGCCGAAGGGGACACCGGTCACGTCTATGCCGGGCACGTTGATTTTGCAGTGGATGAGATTGCGCTGGACCGGATGCCGGAGCTGCCGGTCAAGATCATGATGAACGTGGGCAACCCCGACCAGGCCTTCGACTTTGCGGCCCTGCCCCACTGCGGGGTCGGCTTGGCGCGGCTGGAATTCATCATCAACAAGCAAATCGGCATCCATCCCAAGGCCCTGCTCGAACTCGATCGCCAGCCGGCAGAGTTGAAACGCCAGATCCAGCGGCGCATCGCGGCCTATCCCGGGCCGGTGGAATACTTCGTGCAGCGGCTGGCCGAGGGCATCTCCACGATTGCGGCCGCCTTTGCACCCGAACCGGTCATCGTGCGCCTGTCCGATTTCAAGTCCAACGAATACGCCAACCTGCTGGGCGGCAAGGACTACGAGCCCTACGAAGAGAACCCGATGATCGGGTTCCGCGGGGCGTCGCGCTACATCTCCGAGTCCTTCCGCCCCTGCTTCGAGATGGAGTGCCGCGCCCTGCGCTACGTACGCGAGGAGATGGGCCTGTCAAACGTGCAAATCATGGTGCCCTTCGTCCGCACTCTCAACGAGGCGCGCAAGGTCTCGGAAATCCTGGCCGAAAATGGGCTGGCTCGGGGGAAACACGGCCTTAAGCTGATCATGATGTGCGAGCTGCCGTCCAACGCGGTGCTGGCGGAACAATTCCTCGAATTCTTTGACGGCTTCTCGATCGGCTCCAACGACATGACCCAGCTCACGCTGGGCCTGGACCGCGACTCGGGATTGATCGCCGCCCTGTTCGATGAACGCGACCCGGCCGTCAAGCACATGCTCGGCCTGGCGATCGCCGCCTGCCACAAGCAGGGCAAGTACATCGGCATTTGCGGGCAAGGTCCCTCGGACCACCCGGACCTTGCCCGCTGGCTGCTGGACCAGGGCATCGACAGCCTGTCGCTGAATCCGGATACCGTGGTGGAAACTTGGCTGTTCCTGGCCGGGCAAACGCCCGCGCCAACCTGAGCCACGGGCGCCGCCGGTCAGACCGGCAGCTGGCGCATTAGCGTGAACTGAATCAGCAGGCCCTGACCCGGTCTGGACTCAGCCCGGATCTACCCGCCGTGCAACCGGACCACCTTGCGGCAAATGGCCAGGCCCAGCCCGGTCCCGGGATACTGATCGGGGGGGTGCAGCCGCTTGAAGAGCTGGAAGATGTGGTCCAGGAAGCGTTGCTCCACGCCAATTCCGTTATCCCGCACCGTCACCGTGATGGATGTCGGGCCGGATTCCGCCGAAATCCAGATCTCCGGCGTCGATCCCGGAATCTGGAACTTGATGGCGTTGCCAATCAGGTTCTGGAACAGCTGCAACAACATTCGCTCATCGCCGACCAGTCCGGGCAACTTGCCGATGTGCAGCCGGGCGCCGCTGGTCGAGATATCGGCCGCCAGGGCCTTGCTGGCCTGCGCCAGGACGTCGTCGAGCTCGACCGGCCCCGGCTCCAGGCGTTTCGCCTCGACCCGCGACAGACGCAGCAGGTCGTCCACCAGGGCCTGCATCCGATTGACACCATCCCGGATAAAGCCCAGGAACTCCTGCGCTTCGCCAGACAATTCCGGCCCTGCTCGCCGTTCGATCAACTGGGTGAACGAGGCAATCGAGCGCAGCGGTGCCTTGAGGTCGTGCGAAGCGATGTAGGCGAACTGCTCGAGTTCGGCGTTCGAGGCCGACAATTGCTCGGCCTTGCGCTGCAGCGCCGCCTCCGACTGGCGCAGGGCTGCGGTCCGCTCGGTCACCTGCGACTCCACCCGCACGCTGCGCGCCGTCACCAGCAACATCAGCATGCCGGCCAGGGCGGTCAACATCAGGCCGCCTGCCAGCACGATCCAGCTCTGCCAGGAGCGCCGCGCCACCAGTTCGCGTTCCGGCAAGCGGAAGTCCAGCCGCCACTGTCGACCGGCAAACCGGAATCGAGAACTTTCCGCAAGGCCACCGGGCGCCGCGCCCCTGGCCGGGTCTTGCTCGAACATCACCGCAGAGCCACCCTCCGATTCGTCGACCAGCAACAGCGCCAGCTCCTCGCTCGATTCCGCCAGCCGCGCGGCCCGACGCAGCAACTCGTCCACCTCAAAGATGGCCACGGCGCATCCCTGCAGGTGGCGGCGTCGCGCCTCGACTGAATTGGGCTGGAAACCGTTGCGGTAAATCGGCATGAAGACCAGCACG
>JANNAK010000120.1:0-2672 GCA_031384195.1 Gammaproteobacteria bacterium | reverse complement strand
TCGGTGGTGGTGGCCGGATCATTGCCCAAGGACGGCGGCCGCTACAGCCTGAACTGCGCCGTGATCGTGAAGCAGGTCAACGAGCAGACCCGCAAGAAAGTCGGAATCAACGCCTTGCTGCGCGATCTCTGACGCCCGGACCCGGACACCTCACCGCTAGAGCGCCAGCACGCAGCGTCGCAGTTCCGAGATGGCCGCCTTGATCTGCGCCGAACTCGTGTAGGGCGCCGGCCCAAGGCGCAGGATGTTCCCGCGCACGTCGGTTCGCACGCCGCGCTCCGCCAGCGCTTCACACAGGGCCGCTGCCTGCGGCGATTTCAGTGCGAGGAATCCGCCGTTGGCCACCGGCTCCCGCGGGTGCGCCAGTGACAACAACGCCGGATCGAGGTCGGCCGCGAGAACCTCGTCGCGCAGCATCGCGGTCTGGCGCTGGGACTGGTCGCGCAGGACCGACGCATCCATCTGCTGGGATTCAAAAAAACCCACCACACGGGCAGCGCGGTATTGCGAGACCGGATCGTAGGTGGCCGAGGCAAACCGCCATTCGCCCTCGTCGAATCGCGACGGCCCTGCGTGGCGTGGCTCCTGCATGCTCGAGAACGAGGAGTACCAGCCGGTCACCACCGGCCGTAGCGCGCAATCGCGGGGGTAGCGAAGGAAACAATTTCCCTCGCCCCATTGCAGGTATTTGTATCCGCCCGTGACCAGATAGGCGTTTGCCAGTCCGGGGCTGGAGAGCGACAGCGGCACCACATTGGTCCCGTGGTAGTCGTCAACCAGCATTGGAATTCGTCGATCCCGCAGCGCCAATCCGACTGACTCCAGGTGAGGATTGATCAGTGACGTCTCAAAAAAGACTCGCGACAGCATGACCGCGGAAGTGCTGGCCTCGCACGCCAGGAGGATTCGTTCGCCGAGGCTGTCCAGTGGCTCGACCGGAACAAAGCGGACCCGGACCCCGGCCTCGACCAGCCGCTGCAGCTGGCGGTGCATGGAATGAAACTCACCGTCCGTCGTCACAATGTGGGGCTTGCCGGCCAGGTCGAGCGCGGACAGCCAGCTCACCAGCAGTTGATGCGTGCTGGAGGCGAGGCCGTAGTGCCCGCCCGAGTCGTTGTACCAGTGCCGAAGGTAGGCGCGCAGGCGCTCGGCCCGATCCATCGCCGGCGGCCACTTGTCATCTACCTTGTCAGCGGCCGCGGCAAAGGCTTCGAGAAGCCCCTGCTCGGCGACATCCGGCCAGGCCTGGTGCGAGTGACCCGTGAACAGCAAGCGTTCGGAGACGCGGAATCGCGAGTAGTGCGGCGCAAGCCGGCTGGCCAGCGCGTCAATTCGTTCCGACCGGCCGCCGGGACTCCTTTCGTTACCGGCCGGCATTGGTGATTCGGGGATGGTCCTTGGCACAATGGCAGTATAAATCCAGCTCATGCTTGCCGCTCCCAGGATTCCGTCGATGAAAGTGCTGGACCTGACCCGCGAATTGATTTCGCGCCGCTCGCTGACCCCGGATGACGCCGGCTGTTGCGCACTGATCGGCCAGCGCCTTGAAAAACTCGGCTTCCGGCGGGAGTGGATGAACCACGAGGGCGTGACCAACCTCTGGGCCACTCACGGCAGTGGCGCCCCCTTGCTGGTGTTCGCCGGGCACACCGACGTGGTTCCCACCGGTCCACTCAATCAATGGACCTCTGATCCCTTCGAGCCCGCCGAGCGCGACGGCCTGCTGTTTGGGCGCGGGGCCGCCGACATGAAAAGCGGTCTCGCCGCGATGGTCTGCGCCGCCGAGGCCGCGGTCGCCTCGGGTGGGCACCGCGGCACTATTGCCTTCCTGATTACCAGTGACGAAGAGGGTCCGTGCCGGGACGGCACCCGGCACGTCGCCGCAATCCTCAAGCAGCGTGGCATCCGCCCGGACTACGTCGTCGTCGGTGAAGCCACCGCGTCGCAGGAACTCGGCGACCGGATCGTCGTCGGTCGGCGCGGCTCGCTCGGTTGCGACCTCAAGGTCCTCGGAAGGCAGGGACACGTCGCCTACCCCGACAAGGCCGACAACCCGATCCACCGGCTGGCACCGGCCCTGGCTGAGTTGATGTCGGTCCGCTGGGACCAGGGCAACTCGAATTTCCCGCCGACCACATTCCAGGTCTCGAACCTGACCGCGGGCACCGGTGCCAACAACGTGATTCCGGGCGAGGCCAGCGCGGTGTTCAATTTCCGCTACTCCCCGGCAGTCACCGCCGACGAACTGCGGGCGAAAGTCAGCGCCGTGCTGAATCGCCACCTGCCGCGGCACGAAGCGACCTGGTGGCACAGCGGCGAGCCTTACTACACGGAGCCCGGTCTCTTGATCGAAGCCGCGCAGCAGGCGATCCGCGATACCACCGGACACAAGCCCATTCTCTTCACCGGCGGCGGCACTTCCGACGGCCGCTTCCTGGCGCCGCTGGGCGCGCAGGTCATCGAGATAGGGCCGGTCAACGACAGCATCCACAAGGTCAACGAGTGCGTGCGGATCGCCGACCTCGAACCGCTGGCGCGCATCCACTTGCGGCTGCTGGAAGTATTGATGTCCTGATGACCGCCTTCGAACCCCACTGGCCACTGCGACACGCCCAACTTCAGTCGGCGCTGGCCTCTTTCAAGTTGCGCAATTGGCCGCGGCGCGGGCATGC
>JANNAK010000091.1:0-4665 GCA_031384195.1 Gammaproteobacteria bacterium | reverse complement strand
TGATGAAGGTGTCGTAGAAGCGTTCGATGGCCGCGCGCCCGGTGTGCGGGCGCGAGCCGACCGGATCGTTGATCTGCCCGTCGGCCGCGTACAGGCTGCACCAGGCCGCGCGGTCGTGTTTCGCAACCAGAATCGGCGATTGCTGGACAGCGGCGAGCAGCGCCTCGGGTTTAAAGGACATGGGGAATAAGCGCCTTACGGTCTTTCGGGTAGTCGGGGAAACGGCTCAGATACCAGCGATGGTGCGAGAGAGCGCGCGGCGCAAGGTTGGCAATGGTGAAGATGGCGAACACCGCGCCGGCGTAGGTCCAGCACATCAGCGCCCAGCCGCACCACATCACGATCTCGCCAAAGTAGTTGGCCGCCGAGACGTAGCGGAACATTCCGCCGTGCGGGACCTTGTAGCCGGTGGAGCCGTCGGCGCGCAGGCCGATCAGGATCGAGTCGGACTGGAAGTTGACCACCCAGCCAAACGCCGCCAGCGCCGCGCCGATGACAAAGCGCGGATCGGCCAGCCAGGCCGCGGTGAGGTGCGCCGCGTGGGTCACTGCAAAGGCGTTGATGTAGCCGTTCAGGCAATTGAAGATGAACCCGAAGATCACGCCGCTGAGCGGAAATCCCGACGCATGTCCGCGCATGCGCAAGGGATACAGGATTGCCCGGTGCGTGTAGTGCAGTTGCCAGAGCCCGAGCAGCAGCCACTGCGTGACCGACGGCTCGTTGGCGAACCAGACAAAAGTCCCGACGAAGGCGAACCACTCGGGCGAGGCAAATATCAGCCAGGCCAGGCGACTGGGCAGCGTGCGCACCGATTGCCCTTCGAGGTGCCGGCCATAGGGCGTGGCCTTGCGCAGGGTGGTGGCGAAGGTGGCCAGCGCCATCAACAGCACGAAGCCGGTGAGCCACAGATAAACGGTCGGCATATTCGTCACACCACGAACGGAATGATCGCCTTGCGGTCCTGCGGATACTCGGGGAATTTCTCCCGGTACCACTTGTGGGTGGCGAAGGCGCGCGGCACCAGGTTGCCGGCCGAGATCAGGAAGATCATCACGCCGGGCAATCCCCAGGTCATCAGCGAGAATCCCGCCCAGGCGATCAGCTCGCCGAGATATTGCGGGCTGGATACAAAGCGGTAACCGCCGCCGAATGGAATCTTGTAGTCGCCCTGACCCGCGCCCGCCTTTTTGGGATCGCGCAGATTGCGCACGATCGCCTCGGACTGCACGATCAGGAAAAAGCCGCAGTAATAAATCACCACGCCGGCGATGAAGCGCGGGTCGGTCAGCCAGGCATTGGTCAGGTGCGGTGCGTATTCGGTGAAGAAAGTCGCGTTCAGATAGGCGTGGACGGCAGTCACGAACATGCCCATCGACATCACCATCACGCTGAAGCTGGCGCGCTTGCCCGGCGCCACGCGGATCGACAGCGGAAAGAACCAGCCGCGGTTGCCGTAGTGGATCATCCAGATCGCGCCCAGGATCAGCGGCGTGATTTCCAGTGCGCGCGGGCCTTGCGCGTAGAACCAGACGAACACCGCGGTGGCCGGGATTTCCATCAGCCACCAGCCCAGCTTCGGGCTGAGATTGATGCCCATCTTGTCCGAGGCGAAGCGCCCGTACGGGCTGGCCACGAACAGCGAGCCAACCACGGTGAAGGCCGCGAAGCCAAAGCCGATCGCCAGCACCGTGTCGAAGGTCGTGTTGCCGGTGTACCAGTTCATCTCACCTCCCTGGACGCTCAATGACGTTCAATGACGTTCAATGGGGACGCTCCCCTTTGACGATCAATGGGGACGCTCCCCTTTGAAAGTTCAATGGGGAGCGTCCCCATTGGTCCAATTGAAAGTTCAAAGGGGAGCGTCCCCATTGGCCCCATTGGCCACAATTGAAAGTTCAAAGGGGAGCGTCCCCATTGAACTCAGTTGTGGCAGCAGGCGCTGCTTCTGGACGGCATTGATGCGGATGCCAACGGCGGCGCGCCGGGTGCGCTGCATCGCCGTGGCGGGCAGGTTCTGGCTCGCCCATTTCTCCAGTTCGTCGGCCATCGCCGCGTCCGCGGAGTCGGCGACCACCTCGCCGAAATAGGAATTGAGCTGGTAGGTCGGCAGTCGCTTGATCAGCGCGAGATGGTTGACCTTGGCAAACTCCCAGGCCTGTGCCTGGTGTTGCAGGGCAACCAGGCGCGGGATGCCGGTTGCCAGGGAAATCGGCAGCGTCTCACCCAGTGACAGTTCCAGCGTCCGGCGCGCGAGCACCGGATCTTCGTTTACGCACATCGCGTAGATATAGCGCCGCTGCTCTTCGCTGCCGCTGGCGGTTCGCGCCCGCTGGTAGAGCAATTCCCAGGTCGCCGCGCTTGCCGAGCGGCCGACCGTCTCGATCACCGGATCGGCGAGGCCCGCCGCCAGGCTGGCCGGGTCCTTGAGGAACTTCGCAAATCGCTTGCCGGCCTCGGCTCGCACGCCGGCATCTCCGAACTCGCCCAGCACGGCAATCAACCTGGCCCGCAGTTCGAGCGACTCCTGCGAATCGCCGCGGCCGGCGTCCCAACCCAACTTGTCGAGCCGCGGCCGCAGCACCTTGATGGCAAAGGCTCGCAAAGCCGGGCGCGCCGCATCGTCGCGTGCCAGGCCGTCGAGGTGATTCAGGCGGCCGAGAATCTGGGCGGTAATGGCCGGCTCGGGGTCGCGGCGCGCCTGCTCGACCATCGAAAGGTAGCCGGCCAGCGGACTGCGTCCAGTTTCGGCCAGTGCCCAGGCGTCGGACAGCAACTTCAGCCGGGTATCCACCGACAACCGCCGCCAGTTCTTGGTCAACTCGGCCAGCAGCTCGGGAGCGTATTCCACACGATAAAAGCCGACCGCCTCGGGATCCAGGACCAGTGCGCCGGCGCATCCGGGGCGACTGAACTCGCGAGCACGCTGGTCCAGCAATTCGTACGCCAGCGTGCCGCCGCTGGACAGCGCCACCGGAATCACCCACAGGCGCTCGCCCGGCTCGGCGTCGGAGCGAAACTGCTCCTGGCGCAGACTGATCAATCGCTTGCCGGCTTCGCAGCGCGCGCGGACCTGCACCACCGGAAACCCGGACTGCTCGGTCCAGCCCTGCGCCATGCGCGTCACCGGCTTGCCGGACGCCTTCTCCAGTGCGGCCCAAAGATCCGCCGTGGTGGTGTTCGAATACTTGTGCTTCGCGACGTAGGCACGGATGCCGTCGCGGAAAGTGTCGGCGCCCAGCCAGGTTTCCAGCATGCGCAGGAACGACTGGCCCTTGAGGTAGGTGATGCTGTCGAACGCGTCCGTGGCCTGGCTTTCATCGGTCACCGCCTGCTGGATCGGGTGGGTGCTCTCGCGCGCGTCGAGGCTCATCGCCGCCTCGCGCTCGAACTGCGCCTCGCGCCACACGCCCCACTCCCGGTTGGCGTGGTCGGTGGCCTTGGTGCCCATCCACGAGGCGAAGCCCTCGTTCAGCCACAGGTTGTCCCACCAGGCCATGGTCACCAGATCGCCGAACCACTGGTGCGCCATTTCGTGCGCAATCACGCTGTAGATGCCGCGCCGCGTGCTGTCGCTGCTGGTGCGCGGATCATAAAGCAGCACCGCCTCGTCATAGGTGATCCCGCCCCAGTTCTCCATCGCGCCGAAGCCGGCCGTGCTGGGCACCGCAATCTGGTCCAGCTTGGGCAGCGGGTAGGCGATGCCGAAGTACTCGTTGAAGTAACGCAGCAGCTCCTTCGAGGCGTTGAGCGCGTACTTGCCGGTGTCGCGCTTGCCGGCGGCGGTGACGATGCCGATGTCCACGCCGTCCTGCTGGTCTGACAGCCGCTCCAGCGGCCCGGCCACCAGCACCAGCAGGTAGCTCGACATCTTCGGCGTCGGCTGGAATCGCGTGCGATGCAAGCCGTTGGGCAGCTTCTCCACGCCTTCCACCGGCGTGTTCGAGACCGCCATCATGGACGGCGGCAAGTCGATCGCGGCCTGGAAACTGGCGCGGAACACCGGCTCGTCCCAGCACGGCAGCAGGCGACGGGCATCGGCCGGTTCCAGCTGGCTGGAGAGCATCTTCTGCTTCTCGCCGGACTCGTTGACGTAATGGCCGTAGTAGAAACCGCTGGTCTGCCCGTTGAGCTGGCCGGAATAGGTGATGTTGAGCGCGTAGGTCTCCGGCTTCAGTGGCTTGCGCAGCTTGAAGCGCAGCAACTCGGACTTCGGGTCCAGCATCGGCTTCAGGTCCACCGGTGCAAGGCCGGCGCCGGACAGGCGGGCGGTGCGGATATCGAGATTCGCGGCGTTCAGCACAATCTCGCGCACTTCCTCGCGAACCCGGATGCGGATCGAGACTTCGCCCTGGAAGGTATTCTTCTCAAGGTCCGGCGTGACTCGCAGGCTGTAGTGCTCGGGCACCACGGTCTTGGGCAACTTGCCGGGCGTGGTGTCGAAGGAGAACGGCGATTCGGCCAGCGCCGTCGTGGACAGGGCCGACAACAGAAGTGCGGCAGCGGACAGCCAAGAATTTGACATCGGGGTTCCCCTCAGGAATAGCTGGTGTCGCACACCATATTACGAATCAAGGCGGTTCAAAGGTTCAAAGGGGACGCTCCCCACTTCAATGGGGACGCTCCCCTTTGAACCCATGTTCAATTGTTCAATGGGGACGCTCCCCT
>JANNAK010000075.1:0-6549 GCA_031384195.1 Gammaproteobacteria bacterium | reverse complement strand
ACGCCCGCCAATTAGACCTTGGTCGCCTGTTGTACCACCGACGGCGGCGCCCGGCCGAAAGTGGCGCTGGGCATAAGCGGGTAAAATTCGCCAAAACGGGGGTACAGAACAAAATCTCGTGCGGATACTTACCGATGTCCTGTTCACGCTGGCCTGGTGGCTGCGCAAGCCGATGCTGTGGCTGGTGCGGTACCGCGCTGCGCCGGAAGACCTCCAGTCGCGCCTGAACCTCGACCCGAAACGCCCGGTCTGCTGGGTTCTGCCGCAACGGTCTTGGGCGGACCTGTTCGTCCTCGACCGCATCTGCCGTGACCAGGGCCTGCCGCGTCCGCACCGGACCGGCGCCGAACTGCCCAGCGTCGCGCGGCCGGGTTACCTTTACCTGTCCGTCCTGCTCGAAGCCCGCCTCGACGCAAAGCGCACGCAGAACGCCAGTGTCGCCACTTTGGTGCACCGCGCCCTGTCCAACCCGGTTTATGACGTGCAGCTGGTGCCGGTATCGCTGTACTGGGGCCGCGAGCCGGTCAAGGAAACCTCGCTGTTCAAGCTGCTGTTCGCCGACGCACCTGGCGCGGGGGCGGTGCGCAAGCTGTTTATCATCCTGTTCAACGGTCGCAACCTGTTTGCCAGCTTTGGCCTGCCGCTGGCCTTCCGCGCTTACCTGAGCGGTGAGGGCGGGCGGGAGGAGCCGGACCCGCAGCGCGCCCTGCGCAAGCTGACTCGCGCGCTGCACATGCACTTCCTGCGCCAGCGCTCAGCGACTTTGGGTCCAAGCCTGGTGCGGCGTTCGGTCGTGGTCCGCGCCCTGTTGCGCACCAAGGGGGTGCGGCTGGCGATGGAACGGGAGGCCAAGCAGAAGAACCAGACGCTGGCGCAGGCCGAGAAGCGCGCGCTGCGCATCGCCGAGGAAATCGCGGCCGACTACTCCAATGCCTCGATCAACTTCCTCGAGCGCATCCTGGGCTACGTCTGGAACCGCATCTTCAAGGGCATCGACACCCGCGGGCTGGATCGGGTGCGGGAGCTGGCGCAGTCACACGTGCTGATTTTCCTGCCGGCGCACCGCAGCCACGCCGACTACCTGCTGGCGTCCTATGTGCTGTACCACGCCGGACTGATGCCGCCGCACATTGCTGCCGGTATCAACCTCAACATTCCGTTCGGTGTCGGCAGCTTGCTGCGGCGCTGCGGGGCATTTTTCATGCGCCGGAAGTTTGCCGGCGATGCCCTCTACACCGCCATCTTTCGCGCCTACATCGATTCGCTGATCCGCCGCGGCTACTCCATCGAGTTCTTCCCGGAAGGTGGGCGATCGCGCACCGGGCGGCTGATGGCACCCAAGACCGGGTTGATGTCGATGATGGTGGAGTCGGCGCTGCGGCAGCGAGTGCGCAAGGTGCTGGTGGTTCCAGTCCATATTGGCTACGACAAGGTCTGGGAGGTGGGCTCGTACCAGAAGGAACTGCGCGGCGCCCAGAAGCAGAAGGAATCGGTGCAGGGCCTGCTCAAGGCGGCGCCGATGCTGGTGAAATCCTACGGCCGGGTTTACCTGAATTTTGCCGAGCCCATCCGCGTCGACGAGTTTGCGGACCAGCACCTGCCCGGCTGGCGCGAGTCGCTGGTGGCGGACAGCGACGACAAGCCGGCCGGCTTCAACGCGCTGGTGTCGGAGCTGGCTGCCGAGACCATGCAGCGCATCAACGGCGCTGCCGTGGTCACGCCGACCGGGCTGATCGGCGTTTCCTTGCTGGCCTCGCCGCAGCGCGCGGCGTCCGAGGCCGATCTGGTCGAGCAAACCGGCCTGTTGCTGCAGCTGCTGCAGGGTCGGCCGTACGGTCCGGACCAGCACCTGCCGATGACTGACCCGGCGGAAATCCTGCGCTGGTCAGAGCCGATCGCCGGCCTCAGCCGGATCACCCATGCCTGGGGCGACCTGATCCTGGCCGAGCCCAAGGCGGCGATGCGCATGACCTACGCCCGCAACAACATCATCCATCTGTTCGCCCTGCCATCCCTGATCGCCAATTTCTTCCGCAGCCGCTACGGCCAGCTGGAGGAGTCGGTCATCACCGGTTGCCAGGTGCTGTACCCGTTCCTGTCGGCGCAATTTTTCCTGCGCTGGTCGCCGACCGAGCTGGAGGCCGCCGTTCGCGGCTGGATCGAGGTCATGGTCAAGCTGGGCTTCCTGGTCCGGACCGGGCAGGGCACCCTGCAGCGACCCGACTCGGCGAGCCCGGAATTTGCCCGGCTGGTCACCCTCGGCCGCATCATGGGCGAGACTTTTGAACGCTACTGCCTGTCGGCGCTGCTGCTGTCCGAGGAGCGGAAGCTGGGCCGGTTCCGCCGCGGACAGTTCGAGGAAGATTGCCGCCTGTTCGCCGAGCGCATGGCGGTGCTGACCGGGCGCAATGCCCCCGAGTTCTTCGATCCGGCCCTGTTCAAGGGCTATGTCAGCACCCTGATCGAGCTGGGGCTGGTGGTCGAGCGCGAGGACCAGACTCTGGAAGTCGACCCGGGCATCGACCGGATCACCGAGCGGTCGATGGAGCTGTTGAGCGGCGAGGCCCAGCAGACCGTACTTCAGATTCTGGCCCGCAAGCCGGGGATTCCGGTGCCGGCGGCGCCGGTCCCCTGAGCCGCCGTGCGGGGGGCGTAGGCTGAGGCTATAATCGTCCCCCTTCCCGCAGCTTTGGGAAGCGCCTTCCATCGACGGGGCTCCATGCGGAGTCCTTTTTCTTGTCCACTGAGAGAATTCATGCAAAACGCTTATCGATTTGGAGTCCTGGCGCTGGTCGCCGGACTGGCCGTCGCCTGCTCCAAGGGCGGCGAATCCGGAAGCGGTTCCGGTGCTTTGGAGACGGATGCCCAGAAGTTTGGCTACGCCATCGGTGTCGACATTGGCCGGTCGCTGACCCCGGTCAAGGACCAGGTTGATGTTGCCTCGCTGGTCCAGGGCCTCGAGGAAACGATCGCCGGCAAAGAGCCGCGCATCGCTGACGAAGAACGCGAGAAGATCAAGGCCGACATTTCCCGCAAGCTGCAGGAAAAGCAGCAGGAAGAGCGCACCGCCAAGTCGGCGGCCGCCAAGGAAGCGGGCGAGAAGTTCCTGGTCGAAAATGCCAAGCGTGCGGGCGTGAAGACCACGGCCACCGGCCTGCAGTACGAAACCCTGACCGAAGGCACCGGCGCGACGCCGAAGAAGGACGACAAGGTCACCGTGCACTACAAGGGCACGCTGATGGATGGCAGCGAATTCGACAGTTCGTATTCGCGCGGCCAGCCGGTCACCTTCCCGCTCGGCAACGTGATCCCGGGCTGGACCGAGGGCCTGCAGCTGATGAAGGTCGGCGGCAAGTCCAAGCTCTACATCCCGTCGGCCCTGGGCTACGGTGAGCGTGGCGCCGGTTCGCGGATTGGTCCGAACGAAACGCTGGTGTTCGAAATCGAGCTGATGAGCGTTGAAAAGGCCGGTTCGGAGCCGAAAAAGAAGTAAACCTGACCGCCCCTTCCGGGGCGCGTCACATGATCAGGATGGCGCCCTCTCCCGTTGTCCTCAGTGTTCGCCGCCTGAAGGTCCACTACCCGCTGGCGGCCACTTGGCCGTGGCGGTCGGGGGGGATGGTCAAGGCGGTGGAAGACGTGCACTTCGACCTGCGCGCCGGCGAGTCGCTGGGCGTGGTGGGCGAGTCCGGGTGCGGAAAGTCGACGCTGGCGCGCGCGCTGGCTGGCCTGCAGCCGGTCAATGGCGGCGGCATCGTCTACCAAGGGCAGGACCTGGTGCGCCTGGGTGAGGCCGGATGGTCCGCCTGCCGCCGCGATATCCAGATGGTTTTTCAGGATCCCCAATCCAGCCTGGACCCGGGCCAGACCGTTGGCCACGCCATCGAGGAGCCGCTGGAATTTCTGCGGCCCGAGCTTGCGGCCGGCGCGCGCCGCGACCGCGTACAGGCGCTGCTCGAGCAAGTCGGCCTGGCGCCCGACCTTGCCGACCGGTTTCCGCACCAGCTGTCCGGAGGCCAGTGCCAGCGCGTCGCCATTGCCCGGGCGCTGGCGCCATCGCCGCGCATCCTGATTTGCGACGAGCCGGTGTCGGCGCTGGACGCCGCGACCCAGGAGCAGATCCTGGAATTGCTGGCGCGCCTGCAGGCCGAAACGGGAATGGCATTGCTGTTCGTGGCGCACGACCTGGGCGCGGTCCAGCGGCTCTGCCAGCGGGTGCTGGTGATGTACCTGGGTCGGATCGTGGAGCAGGCGCGCAGCGAGGACCTGTTCGCGCGGCCGCGCCATCCCTACACCCGGCTGTTGATGGCCTCGGCCGGGCGGCTGGACGCCGACAACGACGGCCTGCACGACACCGGCGAACTTCCCAACCCGGCCAACCCGCCGAGCGGCTGCGTGTTCCGCACCCGCTGCCCGATGGCCGATTCCCTATGCGCCCGGGACATTCCGCACCTGCGCAAGGCCGGTGGCAGCAGCCACGCGGCCTGCCATTACATCGAGGATCTGCAGGACGTAGCGGCGGCCTAGCCGGCCTTGCACGCCGGCTTCTTGCCGGACGCGCGCGCCTCCTCGTACAGCGGCAGGGCGATGGTCAGCCGCTTGGTGAGGTTGTCGATGCGGGTGCTGTCAGAGGGATGCGTCGACAGCATTTCGGGCGGCTTGCCGCCGCCGGACCTGGACATGTTGCGCCAGAGCTCCGGGGCCTGCCGCGGATCAAAACCGGCCCGCGCCATGTAGTCCAATCCGAGCAGGTCGGCCTCGCTTTCCTGCGTGCGCGAGTGTGGCATCAGGAAGAACACATTGGCCGCCATCCCCAGGATTTGCGGGTCGATCCCCGACGCCGATACCGCGACATTGCCGGCCATCTGCGTGGCCATCTGCTCGGAGACCCGCTCGGCCGAGTGGCCGGCGCGCACGTGTGCCACTTCGTGGCCCAGCACGGCCGCCAGCTGGTCCGCGTTCTGCGCGACTTTCAGCATGCCGGCGTAGACGCCAATCTTGCGGCCGGGCAGCGCAAAGGCGTTGACCTGCTTGTCATCAAACGTCACCACCTCCCAGCCCTTGCTGCCGCCCATCTCGTTAAGCACGGCGGTGGCCACGCAGCTGACGTAGGCGCTGGCCTTGGCATCCTTGGTGGCGGGGACCTTCTTTTGCATTTCGGTGAACGAGGCCGCGCCCATCGTGTCCATTTCGCCGGCGGAGACCAGGATCAACTGGCGACGGCCCAGCGGCGAGGTTGCGCAAGCGGCAACAAGGCCGATCAGGGTCAGGGTGACGAGAACATTCTTCATGGCAACTCCGGGAAATCGAACGAAGGACAGCCTAACTCGAGCCGGCGGGCTACTCGGCCTTGAGGTGGGTGGCGAGAAACTCCACCGACCGCTTCCAGGCGTCCTGCGCAGCATCCGCCTTGTAGTTGCCGCCGGACGGGTTGGCGAACGCATGCGCGGCGCCGGCATAGACATGGATCTCGGCCGGCTTGCCCAGCGACTTCAGCGCGGACTCAAACGCCTTGACCGACTCCAGCGGGATGCCCTGATCGGCGGCACCGAACAGCCCCAGCAGCGGCGCCTTGAGCCGCTTCAGCTCCTCGGGATCCCCGCCGACGTGTCCGTAGTAGACGATGACCGCGTCCAGCCGGTCGCCCAGTTCCAGCCCGGCCTTCAGCGACATGCCGCCGCCAAAGCACCAGCCGATCGCGCCAATCCGCGCGGCCTTGATCTCCTGATTCAGAAACGTATAGGCCTGCAGGATGTTCTGGCTCAGCTCCTTGGGCTTTGCCATCGATGCTTCCATCAGGGCGCGCGCCTTCTCCGGCTGGTCTGCAAACTGGCCACCGTAGAGGTCCAGCGCCAGCGCGGCATAGCCTTCCGCCGCCAACTGGTTGGTCATGGCGCGGATGTTGTCGTTGAGGCCCCACCACTCGTGCAGGACCAGCACGGCTGGCAGGCCGCCCTCGGCATCCGCGGGGTAAGCGAGGTAACCCTCCACGTCGCGGCCGCCAACACGGCCGTAAGTCACGGTCTGTGAGCGGACCCGATCCGACGTCGTCGACTGGGCCATCGGGTTGGCGGTCGGCTGATCGTGCTCGTGCTCCTTGGCCATGCGCGCGGAGTAGTCCCCATCCGCGGCGGTCTTGGAATCCTGGGGGGCCGGGCCGCAGCCAAGCAGAAGCGCGGCCGACACAAAGACAATGATTTTCATGGACAGGTCCCCAGTAAACCGCCGGCACGCCGGAGGCGTTGTGATTTCGGGCGGTGCCTAGAATATCCGAAGAAAATTACGCGGGCAGGACTCGATGAATTCGAGGCAGTTTTGGGGCGGCGGGCGGAAAGTTGTGTGACATACTCGCGCGCGGGAAATTCGGGCAAGGTCATGTACTTCACCGCGAGAGATCCATCCACGTTGGGCAGGGGCGTCAGCAACTAACGTGAATCCATTTTTCAGCGTCCGATTCCGGCTCTTCGCGCTATGTCTGAGCCTGCTCGCCATCATGGGCGGCGCCAATTTGCTGTTGGGAAACATCATTCGCGAGCGCGAGCCGCAGGA
>JANNAK010000073.1:0-18552 GCA_031384195.1 Gammaproteobacteria bacterium | reverse complement strand
CCCACACCGTGCCGGCGTCCAGCGCCTGGCGTTCGGTATCCGAGATGTTCGGCAACATCTTGTTGGCCTTCATGATCTTCATCAGTGCTGCAAACATGACAATCTCCTATCGAAGAGAAATCGTTGATCAGGCGGTAACCGCGGCTGGCGCGGCATCCGCAAACGTCCTGCCTTCCTTGGCCATCTTCACCAGCAGCGGAGCCGGCTTGAAACGCTCGCCGTATTTCTTCGCCAACTGCTTTGAGCGCTTGACGAAGTTGTCCACGCCGTAAGCGTTGATGAACTGCAGCGTGCCGCCCTGGAACGGCGCAAAGCCCCAGCCGAAGATCGAGCCGATGTTGGTGTCGGCCACGGTCTCGACCACGCCCTCGGCAAAGCACTTGGCCGACTCGTTGGCCATGATGAACATCATCCGGTCCATCAACTCTTGCTGCGGCAGCGGATCCTTCAGCGGGAAGTGCTTCATCAGCTCCGGCCACAGGTGCTTCGGGGCGCCCTGCGGGTAGTCATAGAAGCCCTTGCCGGCCTTCTTGCCGGGGCGGTTGAACTCGCGGACCATCTTTTCCGTAACGACGGTGGCCGGATGCTCCGGCAGCGTCTTGCCCTCGTCGGCGAAATCCTTGCGGGTCTGCTCGAGGATGTGCAGCGACAGCGACAGCGAGACCTCGTCATGAACGGCGAGGGGTCCCACCGGCATGCCGGCCTGCAGCCCTGCCACTTCAATGCTGCGAGGATGCTGGCCGTCGAGCAGCAGGGCGCTGCCTTCCTGCACATAGGTGCCGAACACGCGCGAGGTGTAAAAGCCGCGACGGTCGTTGACGACGATCGGCGTCTTCTTGATCTGCTGCACGTAGTCAAAGCCACGGGCGAGGGTCTCGGGCGAGGTCTTGTTGCCCTTGATGATCTCGACCAGTGGCATCTTGTCGACCGGCGAGAAGAAGTGCAGGCCGATGAAGTTCTTCGGCCGCTCGCTGGCCTGCGCCAGGCCGGTAATCGGCAGGGTCGAGGTATTCGATGCAAACACTGCTTGATCCCGCGTCTTCGACGCGGATGGCTTGTCCTTGCCCAGGATGGCTTCGGCCTTCCTGGTTACGTCGGCCTTGATCAAGCGATCTTCGAACACGGCTTCGATCACCAGGTCGCAACCGGCCAGGTCCTCGTAGCGGGTGGTTGCCTTGATGCGGTCGAGGAACAACTGCTTGTCGGCCGGCATCATGCGGCCGCGCTTCACTTCCTTGTCCAGCAAGGTGGCGGAGTAGGACTTGCCCTTGTCGGCCGCTTCGGTGCTGGTGTCGAGCAGGACCACCTCGATGCCGACTTTGGCCGAGACGTAGGCAATGCCCGCTCCCATCATGCCGGCGCCCAGCACGCCCAGTTTCTTCACCGTGGATTTTTCGAAGCCCTCGGGACGGCTCTTGCCCTTGTTGATGGCGTTCAGCTGAAACCAGAGGCTGCCAATCATGTTCTTGGCCACCTGCGAGGTCACGCAGTGGGCGAAGTAGCGCGACTCGATGCGCGAGCCGGTGTCGAAATCGACCAGGCAGCCCTCGAACACGCAGGACTGGATATCCATGACCGCCGGGTAGTTACCCCAAGTCTTGGCCGCCGCCATCGACGGGGCGATGGCAAACACCTGCACCACGGCCGGGTGCTTGGAGTCGCCGCCGGGAATCTTGAACTTCTTGTCGTCCCAGGGCTGGATCGGCTTGGGATTGGCGAGGCACCAGGCCTTCGCGCGCGGTAGCAACTCTTCGCGCGTGGCCACCAGTTCGGTGACGATGCCCATCTGTTTGGCCTGCTCCGGCCGCAGCTCCTTGCCCTCGAGCAGGATCGGCAGCGAGTTCTGGATGCCGATCATGCGCGGCAGACGCTGGGTGGCGCCGCCTCCGGGCAGCAGGCCCAGTTTCACTTCCGGCTGGCCGAACTTGATCTTGGGATCGTTGACCGCGATGCGGGCGTGGCAGCCCAGTGCCAGTTCCAGCCCGCCGCCCAGTGCGGTGCCATTCAGCGCGGCCACCACCGGCCGTCCGCACTGTTCCAGCCGGCGCAGGAAGGCCTTGAAGGATTCGGCCATGTCGAAAGCGACTTGCGGGTCGGTGACCCTGGAAACGCGCTCAAGGTCGGCACCGGCCAGGAATTCCTTCTTGCCCGAGGTGATGATCACGCCCTTGATCGAAGCGTCGGCTTCGATTTTCTCGATGGCTTCCCCGAACGGACGCGTCAGTTCATCGTTCAGGACGTTCATCGAGCGTCCCGGCATATCCAGGGTCAGGGTAACGATGCCGTCGGCATCCTTTTCAAATCGAACTGCGCTCATGTTCTGTCCGCCTTCCTGGGTCTGTAAATGGGTATTCCGCGCACGTGTGGAATACCCATTTACAGACCTTAGTGCACCCGCTCAATGATGGTGGCGATGCCCATGCCGCCGCCCACGCACAGCGAAATCAATGCGGTGTTCTTGTTCGACCGCTCCAGTTCATCCAGGGCTGTACCGAGGATGATGGCGCCGGTCGCCCCCAGTGGATGGCCCATGGCAATGGCGCCGCCGTTGACGTTGACCTTGTCCATGTCGATTCCCAGCGCGCGCACTGCCTTGAGCACCACTGCCGCAAACGCCTCGTTGATCTCAAACAGGTCGATGTCCTTCACGTCCATGCGCGCCTTGGCCAGCGCCTTCTGCGCGGCGGGGGCGATGCCGGTGAGCATGATGGTGGGTTCGCTGCCGATGACGGCGACCGACAGAATGCGGGCGCGCGGCTTCAACTTGAGCTTGTTGCCGATTCTCTTGTTGCCGACCAGCACCAGCGCGGCGCCGTCGACGATGCCGGAGCTGTTGCCGGCGTGGTGGACGTGAGTGATCTTCTCGACGGTGGTGTACTTGCGCAGGGCGGTGGCGTCAAAGCCCATCATCCCCATCTGCTCGAACGAGGGCTTGAGCGCTGAAAGCGTCTCAACGGTGGTCTCACCGCGAATCGTCTCGTCGCGGTCCAGCACGGTCATGCCGTTGATGTCCTTGACCGGGACCACCGATTTGTCGAAGCGGTTCTCGGCCTGGGCCTTGGCGGCGCGCTGCTGTGAGCGCACGGCGAAGGCATCCACGTCCTGGCGCGAGAAGCCTTCCAGCGAGGCGATCAGGTCGGCGCCGATGCCCTGCGGGGCAAAGCCCATCATGCCGTTCACGCGCGGATCCATCGCCATCGCGCCGCCGTCGGAGCCCATCGGCCAGCGCGACATGGATTCCACGCCGCCGCCAACCACCAGGTCTTCCATGCCGGACATGACCTTCATCGCGGCGAGGTTCACCGACTCCAGGCCCGAGGCGCAGAAGCGGCTTTGGGTGACCCCGGCCACGCTCTGGTCCCAGCCGGAGTACAGCACCGCCGTGCGCGCAATGTCCGCGCCCTGTTCGCCGACCGGCGTCACGCAGCCCAGCACCACGTCATCTACCTTGGAGGTGTCGAGCTGGTGGCGGCCCTTGAGCTCGCCAAACAGGTTCGACAGGAGGTGCACCGGGGTGACTTGGTGCAGGCTGCCGTCCTTCTTGCCTTTGCCGCGCGGGGTACGGACAGCGTCGTAAATGAATGCATCGGTCATGGGAGTCTCCGAGAGTCGGTAATAAGAATTACCGATGTTGAGTTCCAGCCCGCATCCAGGGAACGGGCGCTAGGCGCCGCAGTCGATGATGCAGTGCGTCAAAGCTAACCGCATCCCACAGCGCATGTCAATACGCTGCAGTATGGACACGGGCGGCGATTGCATGGGCGGCCGCAGTAATCTAGATTACCAAAATGAACGCAAGTGCCCCCGCACGCGAGCCGGTTCGACGCCCCGAAGGCCTTGACCCGGCCACCCGCGCGCGCATCGAGCAGGCGGTGCTGGACGTGTTCGCCGACCGGGAGTTCCACAAGGTTGGGCTGATCGAGATCGCGCGCTCGGCCAATGTCTCGTTGCAGACGCTCTACAAGTACTACGGCAGCAAGGAATCGCTGTTGTTTGAGAGCCTGGATGCCTGGCTGGGCCGGCTGGCCAGCCGCATGGTGGACCACTTGCAGGGGATCGAGGACTACAAGGAGCGGCTGCGCAAGACCTTCTGGGTGGTGCTGGATTTCTTCGAGACGAATCCCAAGGTCGCGCAGCTGATCATGAGCTCGGTGTACCTCAACACCTGGCGCCGGACCGAGGCCTGGCAGAGCCCGCGGCTGATGGGCGCGTTCATGAAGGTTTTGGGCGAGGGTCGCGCCCGCGGCATTCTCAACGACCAGGTGGATGAGAAAATCCTGCTGGATTACATCCTCGGCGTGCTCGGCCGCCTGGTGCAGATGTACATTCACCGCGGCCAGAAAAAGCCACTGACACAGCAGGCGAATGTACTGTTTGAAATGCTCTGGCGTGCCATCTCGCGCCCGCCAAAAAAATAGCCGTCGCGCCGTCCCCGTGCCGCTGGCTTCGAGTTGAGCCTGGCGGCCATCCGCTCAGGCGGCGCTGGTGGCCGCCATCACCGCATCGCCGGCGGCGATCGCATCCCCGGTCTGGTCGAAGCTGTCAGCCCAGACCTTGTGCAGCTTCATGTCGCCGTACTTCCAGGGGTGGAATCCCGGCAGGAAATAGGCCAGGTAGTGGGGCATCAGGCGCGGGTACAGCCCGTTCCAGCCGTACAGCCACCACAAGCCGCGCAGCCACATGCCAGTGCGCTGGCCGAAGGTAAAGCCGTCCACCTGGAACATGTGGCTCATGATCCTGAACACATGGAACGGGAAGGTAAATGTGGTCAGGATAAAGCTGCTGATCCGGGTGAAGTAACCGGCCTTGGCAACTTTCTGCATCACGTCGAAGGCCACCGCCTTGTGCTCAATCTCCTCCACGGCATGCCAGGCGTACATTGCCCGTACCCGCGGATCGGCCTGGTCCATCACCCCGACGCGAAAAAACCCGTGTGCCATCAGCGCGGTCAGGTGCTCGGCCGCTGCGGTCTGGCCCAGCGTGAATGCCGGGGAAAATCGCTTGCGAAAGAAGCCAAACATGATGCGGATCTGGAACGCCAGGATGCGGTCGACAGCGACGCCCTGCGACTTCAGATGGTCGTTGAAACGAGTGTGGACCATGCCATGCTGGCCTTCCTGGTAGATGAAGTCCTTAACCTGGGCCTGCAGTACCGGGTCGGTGACTTGATCGCGGTAGTCGCGGACGCAGGCGATGAAAAACTTTTCACCCTCGGGGAACAGGCAGGACATCGCATCAAAAAAGCGCGACTTGAAGGGATCACCCCCGAGCCAATGGCGCGGCAGTCCGGCCTCGAACCCGAGTTCCGGCCCTTTGCGGGGAATGATGGCGTGCGTAGTGTCTGACATGGTCGTACCGTCTGTCGCAAACTATAACCGCAAGCGACCGGGCCGAGGCGCCGTTTGGCGCTTGGCTGTGCAAGTTGGCGCACAACCGGCTGCGGGTTGCGCTGGCGAGAATGCGCGAGGTGGTGGGCAATGACTGAACCGGACGACCGCGAATTGCAGGACTACCTCAAGGGTGACAGCCGCCTGTCGCGCGCCGATCGCAAGGCCAGCGCCGAGACTACGCCGCCGCTGGACCAGGCCGCGCTTGCCAGCTCCCGCGCCGAACTGAAGCGCAAGCCGGACTGGAGCCGTGCGCTGGCCCCGTACGCGCTGGGCGCCTCGTTGCTGCTTGGCGTGAATCTGGCCTGGAATGTGTACCAGGCGCAGCCGTCCACCGAATCCAAATCCTCGGTCCGGGCCGCAGCCCCGGCTGCCGCAAAATCGGCCCTCGCAGCGCCGGAGGGTTCCGCCGGAGCGGGGGCACATCCGGCGCTGACGGAGGAGCAGAAAATCGATCGGCTGATCGATTTCATCGGCGCGCTCAATGGCGCTGTGTTCATTCGCAATGGTGGCGAACACAGCCCGCAGGACGCGGTAGAACACCTGCGCCTGAAACGGCGCAAGGCCGGAATCCGGGTCCGCACCGCGCAGGAGTTCATCGAGCGGTGCGCGACCCGCTCGTCCATCAGCGGTGCCGAGTACCAAATTCGATTCGCCGACGGGCGAATTGAGCCGGCCGCTGGCGTCCTGCGCCGCCGATTGGCCGAACTCGAAAACTAACTGTTGCGCCTCAGGGCGCGGGCATCGCTACCGGGCAGTTGTCCGGCACCGGCGGTGCCGGGGGCGAGGGGTTGCCGACGTGTGTCAGCGTCCCCGGGGCCGTCCAGCCGCCGCCATTGACATCAATAAATATCGGGTTGCTGACCGCCAGCGCGCGCACCCCGATATCGTCTGCGGTGCCGACCGTGTTGTCGACGCCGCCGGCAAAATCGTTGGGCACAATCGGGAACAGCGTCGTCGACTTGCCCTGGGTGCCGCGAACCATGACGACGACCCAGTAATCGCTGGCGGGGTGGCTGACCGGGACCTCAAGATGCGTGGTGAACTTCTTGGCGGCCGAATTGCCGGCCACGACCTGGACTTCGTCGCGGACGAATCCAGCGCCCGCCAGATTCAGGGTCTGGGAGGGCCCGCAGATCTTGTAGCGCGGCGGGCTGGTGGCGACGCCGGTGTTGGCGTTGGTGTGGCGCAAGGTTTCGCCATTGACGAACACCAGAATCTGGTCGTATGGGGCCCAGCCCGGACTGTCCACATCAATGGAAAGCGTGATCGCACCATCGGCGGTCGGCAAGGGGTTGCTGCGGCGGCCGAAAATGTCACTCACCTCAAGCCCCGCGCTGTTGCCGTTCTTGACCGCTTTCACACGCAGAAACGGCGCCGTGCTCATGCTGGTCCGGCCGGCGCGTACGCTGTCGCCCACCGTGTGAGGGTCGGCGCTGATGGCGACCGGATTGGCGCTGCCATTGCTCAGCAGCGACGGCGGCACCGAGATCACGTTGCGCGTGTGCAGCGAGGTCACCCGGCGCTGGTGCGTGTCGGAGTTGGAAATGCCGGTGTGGACCATGCCCTTGTTCAGCAGGTTGAACCAGTCGCCGGCGTTCTCCTGATAGAACACGGTGTTCTGGGCCTTGAGTTGGTCGCCGATCAACAGTTCCAGGGAGTCGTAGGCGTCGCTGTAGTGATTGGCCAGTCCCGGGTCCAGCCGTTTGGAGCGGGGCGCAACGCCGGATTGGGGCGCGCTGGTGCCGACGGTTCCCGTGTTGATCTGTAATCCGGGCACGCCAAAGTGCGTGTCCACGTGGTTGATCTGCCGGACCACCGTCCGCCCCTGGGCATTCGGATCCTGCGCGGCCGAATCAAAAATCTCGCCCGGCGTGACGGAGTAATGCCCGGCGGAGGGGAAGTCCTGCCCCAGTGGCGCTTGACCGCCCCAGTCGGTGGCGCCATGGCCAATCTTGGCCGCGCCGCTGTGACCGCTGGTGTCGCAGGTTCCGCCAAACATCTGGATGAAGTCATCGCAAGGGCGGTCGGTTTCGATCGCCACCGGCCAGAAGTTGAAGTGACCGTAGTCGAAGGTGGTGACCTCGGCGCTGGGTGCCGTGGCCAGTCGGGCGGCTACGCCCATGTCCGCAACCACCGGCGCAAAGTCCACGCGGATGTCGTGATCGGAGGGCGTGAAGAAATCCATGTCCTCCGCAAGGTAAGTGGCCACCCGCTCGCGGTTGGTGACTTCCGAGTCCGGGCTGTTGATCGAGTGGACGTGGAAGTCGGCGTAGATGTGATTGGGCGTGGTCATGACCTGCGCCAACGTCGCGTTTATGGTCGTGGTCTGTCCTTCGGTCACCGTTACCGCTTGTGTGTAATGGCTGTAGCGTGGGCCGTGCGAAACCGACAGCTGGTAGGTGCCGGGCTCCATCGGCATTGCACCGGTGTCGCCGAGCGTGACCGCGCCGTCGCCATCGTCCAGGACTGCGAATTCAGCCAGCGCGATGCCGGGAGGCAGCGGATCGGCGCCGTTGTCGCCGAACACGCCGGTGAAAATGCTCAACTGATTGCCGGCGATGAGTTGGTCCTGGTTGCGTGGCTCGTTGCCGTCCGGGCCCAGGCGGGCTCCGACCATGTGCACCTTGGCCGGAATGGCCGCACCGTTGTTGTCCCGAACCAGCACGCGCAAGGCACTGGCGCGCGGTACCGCGAAGTCCTGCGTCGTAACCTGGCCGGCGCTCAAGGTGACACTGGCGGTGGCGGGCGTCGCTGCCAGCCGCCCGGGTACATTGACCTCCAGGGTGTAGGTGCCGGGCGGATAGGTTCCGTGAAAACGGCCCTGCGCGTCGGTGCGGAAATGATCAACCACATTAATGGTTGAACCGCGATTGGAAGCAAAGCCGTCGCGCTGGGCCGAGGTCATGGCGATCTCCGCGCCGGGCACCGGGGCCCCGCCGGCGTCGGCAACAGTGCCCTCGATCACGCCCGTGGGGTAAGCAAGAATCTGGTTGCGCACGTCGACAATGGAAGCGACGGTGCCGTCGCCGACGGCGAAGTAGCGGGTGAAGGTGAACGTGCTGTTGGCCGGCACGGTGTAGTTCGGGCCGGCCGTCGGGCTGTCGGCCTGGCTGGCCTCGGGCGTGGTTGCGACCGTAAAAATGTCCCGACCGTACAGGATGACGGAAACGCCCGAGACCGAGACCGAGCTGGAACCTGCCTCCTTGTGAATCACGCCGTAGCTGACGCCGCTGCCACCTTCGTGTCCGGCGAACGCAATGTAGTTGCAACGGTCACAAGGCGCGGTCGCGAAGGCCTCGCCAAACCCGTAGCCGTGCTGGAACACTTCGATCTCGCCGGAGCCGTTGATGAACTCGGTCAGGTAAATCTTCACGTTGCTGCCGGTGCCGTTGATCATCTGCGTGTCGATGCGGATGTACGGTGAGCCGGATTCCAGCGTGTAGTCGGTCTTGAAGGTCAGCGGCAGGTCGACATCGTCCGCGCCCGGCGGGAACTGTAGCGGCACGCCGCCGATCGAAAGGGACCGAATTGCAGAGCTGCCGTTGACGAAATCCATCAGGTCGTCAGGGGCGCCGGCGCCGTCAAATCCCTCGGCCCGGATGATCGCCGGAGCGCAACTGCCGTCCGGGTTCTCGCCGCCCGGATTGAGGACCTTCACCACCTGGTAATTGGGCACCGACTCGATGTTGGTGGCCAGCGCAAATTCCTCGAACTGGTCGGCTCCGAGCAACGCGCCGTTGGCGGCCTTGGGCAGGGCGTCAATCAGGTTGCCGCCGAACTGGCTGATGTTGTACCAGTTGCGACCGCCCTTCTGGACAATCGCGCGCAGCTTGCCGTTTTCCAGCACGAAGTCGCCGACGGTGCCACGGGCAATGGGACCGGAAACCAGGTCGGCCGGACCGGAGGCGATGCGTGCGGCGGCGCACGTCAGTACCGCCGGATCGCTGCCGCCGGCGCAGCCGGTCAACGCAATGGAAACCAGTCCAGTCGCCAGAAACAGTCCCGTCTTCATGCCTTCTCCTCAATTTCGTTCCGGCTGATCCCGGCGGTTGTAATGAATCATCAACTGAGCGGGCGGCAAGCCGCAAGCCGCCCGAGGTCCTAGGCGAGCCGTACCAGTATTCCCACGCCCAGGGCCAGCAGCAACACGCCCATGCCCCGGTCAATCCAGTGGGCGGCCCGGCGCAGGCGCCGGCGCGCCGATGGGCTTCCCAGCATCAGGGCGACGAACGCGAACCAGCCGAAAGTGGCGAGGGGAATCCACAATCCGAGTGCCCATTGGACGGCAGCCGAAGCGCGGCCCGCGACCACGGCGGTGAACAGCGCCACGAAAAACAGGATTGCCTTGGGATTCAGCACATTGGTCAGTACGCCGATGCCGAAGTGCTTCTTCCAGTCACCGGCCTGTGCCGGGGGCAGTGCGTCGCCGGTGTCGGCTTGCGGTCGGGCCCGTATCGCGCCCAGTCCGATGGCGATCAGGAATGCGGCACCGGCCACGCCAATGACGGTCAAGGATTGTGGATAACGGGCGGTGAGCCAACCCAGCCCAAACAGTCCATAAGCCACGTGAAAGATTATTCCACTGCCGATCCCGGCCGCGGTCCACAGACCGGCCCCGCGGCCGAAGGCCAGTGACTGGCGAACCACCATGGCGAAGTCGGGCCCGGGACTGGCTACCGCCAATGCATGAGCCAGCACCACCGTTGCGAACACTGCCCACTCTCCCGAGATCACGGGAAGGTCGCAAGTCCCGCGCCGGGCCAGGGCCCCGGAGGGTTAGGCGCAACTTCCTTCTCCTCGGTCTCTTCGCGATAGACCGTCATGCCGCGGGCGCGGTAATTCGCCAGTGCGGCCGGGTGATCGAGTGAGCAGGTATGCACCCAGACCCTGCGTGCGCCCATGTCCCAAGCGCGATCGATCCCGACGCTCAGCAAGTGGCTGCCAAGCTGCTGTCCAAGGAAGGGCGGCGCGACGCCAAAATAGGCGATCTCGACATCGCCGCCCTCCTGCGCCTCAAGTTCGACGTAGCCGGCGGGGGTTCCGCTGACGTACAGGATCCAGGTCTGCAGTTGTGGCCGGTCCAGCCACTTCAGCCATTGGGCATGGGTCCACGGCAGCCGGTCGCGCCAGTGCCATGGGCCGCCGACACAGGTGTACAGGAAGCGATTGAGTTCTGGCAGTGGAATTTCGGCGCGCACGATTTGCGCTGGAATGACCGGTAGTTTGGACGCGCGCAGGTGCTCGCGGCTGCGGGTCTCGAGGTACCACGTCGTAACCGAAATGCGCCTGACTACCATGTTCGCCTTGAGTCGTTTGCGAAGGAAATCCGGTCGCCTCAGGCGCCGTAGGTTTCCTCAAGGTAGCGGATGATGTCGGCCGACTCGTACATCTCCGTGCCGGTGTTCGGGTCGATCAGGTATGGGACCTGCACCCGGCCGGTACGCTTGAGCAAGCGCGCCCGGTTGCGTCCGGTGTCCTTCTTGCCCTTGAACAGCTCGTCGCGGAAGCTCGCCGGCCCCATGTCGGACCAGGCGCCTTTGCCGGTATTTCGAAGCAGGTAGGACAACTCCATTTCGCACAGGACCTCGCGCACCAGCCGTGAGTATGGGCTGGACTCAAAGCTGTACAGCTCCAGCAGTTTTTCCGGGGCTTTTGAGGCGCGTACGCGGTAACCGCGGCCGGGCCGCATCGCGCTGGCCATCTTGGAGGTCGCGACGACCGCGGAACGGCGAAGGCCGCGTTGAGAAGCGACGCGACCTTCGTAGGTGCGGGCGAGGTATTCGATGATGTCGGCCGACTCGTACATCTCGGTACCCGTGTTCGGGTCAACGAGGTAGGGGTACTGGTGCTTGCCGCCACGGTTTTTCAATTCCGGACGGAAGCGCTTGCCGCCCTTCGGGCAGGGCCGGATTTCGGCGTCGAGGTCGAGCTCGGTCAGGGCCTCCCGAACCAGGCGGCAGTAGGGGCAGTTCTCCATGTCGTACAAAACCAGCGGCAACTCGGGCTGCCGGCGCGCCGGGCGAAAAGCGGCGGTCCCGGCCCACAGCCGCAACTGGCTGGTCAGCGCCGAGGTTCCGACCGCAATCTGGTGGCTCAGGCTCACGGACGTATCAAGCGGCGGGGGAGGGGGCGCAGAATGCCAGAAGTTCAAAGGGGACGTTCCCCTTTGAACTATCAATGGGGAACGTCCCCTTTGAACTTAGTGGCGGAAGTGACGCACGCCGGTAAACACCATGGCGATGTCGTGCTCGTCGGCCGCCGCGATGACTTCGCTGTCGCGCATTGAGCCTCCCGGCTGGATCACCGCGCGGATGCCGGCCGCAGCGGCGGCGTCAATGCCGTCGCGAAACGGGAAAAAGGCGTCACTGGCCATCACCGAGCCTGGCACTTCGAGTTTCCCATCGGCCGCCTTGATGCCAGCGATGCGGGCGCTGTAGACACGGCTCATCTGGCCGGCGCCCACGCCAATGGTCCGGCCATCCCTGGCGTAAACGATTGCGTTGGACTTGACGTACTTCGCCACCTGCCAGGCAAATAGCAGGTCGTCGATTTCCCGGGAAGTTGGTGCGCGCTTGCTGACCTGACGCAATTCGGCGCGGCTCACGCGGTGATTGTCGGCGGTCTGGATCAGCAAACCCGAGCCGACGCGCTTGACATCGTGACTGTTGGCTCCTTCGCCTGGCGGAATTTCCAGCACGCGGATGTTGGCCTTGGTGGCGAAGGTCTTCAGCGCCTCGTCGTCGACGGACGGCGCGATCACTACTTCGGCGAACTGCCGACCGACAATTTCGCGCGCCGTTGCGCCGTCCAACGGTCGGTTGAAGGCAATGATCCCGCCGTACGCGGAGTTCGGGTCGGTTTCGTAGGCGTGGCGGTAGGCGGCAGCGGCATCTTTGTCCACGGCGACGCCACAGGGATTGGCGTGCTTGACGATGACGCAGGCGGTAGCCTCGAAATGGCGTACGCACTCCCAGGCCGCGTCGGCGTCCGCAATGTTGTTGTAGGACAGTTCCTTGCCCTGGTGCTGGCGAAACGTGGCCAGCGTGCCGGCGACCGGATACAGGTCGCGGTAGAACGCGGCCTGCTGGTGCGGGTTCTCGCCGTAGCGCAGGTCCTGGAGTTTCACGAAGCGGCCGTTGCTCTGGGCCGGGAACTCCGCACGGCTGCCGTCCGGCTTTAGCGCCGACAGGTAGTCGCTGATGGCGCCGTCGTAGTTGGCGATGTTGTTGAAGGCCGCGACAGCGAGCGAAAAGCGCGTGTCCTTCGAAATTCCGCCGGTGTCCTTCAATTCCTTGGCCACCGCAAGGTACTGGCGGGGCTCGGTCAGCACGGCCACGTGCAGCCAGTTCTTGGCTGCCGCACGCACCATCGCCGGGCCGCCGATGTCGATGTTCTCGATCGCGTCCTCGAGCGTGCAGCTGGCTTTCGCCACCGTCTGCTCAAACGGGTAGAGGTTCACGCACAGCAGGTCGATCGGCTCGATGCCCTGTTCGAGCATGACGGCATCGTCGATGCCGCGGCGGCCGAGCAGTCCGCCGTGAATCTTGGGATGCAGGGTCTTGACCCGGCCGTCCATGATTTCGGGGAAGCCGGTGAGATCGGCGACTTCGCGAACCGGGATCCCGTTGTCCTTCAGCAGACGATGGCTGCCGCCGGTGGACAGGAGTTCGACGCCGGCGGCCGACAGCCTGCGGGCGAAATCGACCAGGCCAGCCTTGTCGGAGACGCTGAGCAGCGCGCGACGCACCGTGACCGCTGCGCTCATCGCGAAGCCGTGGTCTGGATCTTGTGCTGGCGAATTTTCTTGCGCAGGGTTGCGCGATTGAGGCCGAGGATGGCGGCGGCGCGGGACTGGTTGCCTTCGCAGTACTTGAGCGTGGCCTTCAGCAGGGGCGGTTCGACCTGGTCGAGGATCATTCCGTACAGGTCCTTGGGCGCATGGCCATTCAGCGCCTTGAAGAAGCTGTCGAGGCTGCCCGCCACATAGTGGTTGAGCGGCTTGGTTTCCTTTGTTCTTGGTGTTGCCATGGCCCCGTGTACTTTTTTTCCCTGTTCCCCGTCCCCGACGATGCGCTGCGACAGGCTGGGATCATCAGGGGGCGGGAATCATACTCCCAAAAAACCAGGAAAAAAATCGTTGGGCCGCGTGTTTAACAGAATGAGGCGGCATGTCAAGACTTGAAGCAAAAAAATATTCCTGAACGGACGACGTGCGCGCTGCCGTTGATCAGAGGCGGCAGCCACTCAACCTAGTCCAGCCTTCACGTTCCAGCGGCGGATCGAAGGCGATCGCGCCGCGGTAGGCGTCACAGACCTCCTGCGCGTGTCGATCAAGCAATCCTGCCAGCACCAGAAAGCCGCCGGGCTTCAGCACGGCCGTCAACGTCGGTGCGAGCTGGATCAATGGCTGTGCCAGGATGTTGGCGACCACCACGTCAAACGAACCTTCGAGCGCGGCCTCGGGCGCCTGCACGGTAATTCGTTTGCCCACATCGTTCTGTTCGGCGTTCTCGTGCGTGGCGGTCAGCGCCTGCGGGTCCAGGTCCACGCCGACCACGCGCGCGGCGCCAAGCTTCAGGGCCGCGATTCCGAGCAGCCCGGATCCGCAGCCGTAATCGAGCACCGACTTTCCTGTCAGTTCTGCCCCGGACAGCCATTCGAGGCACAGGGCGGTGGTGGGATGGGTGCCGGTGCCAAAGGCCAGGCCCGGATCCAGCAGCACCGTCACGCAGCCGGGCTCCTCGACGGATTTTTCGCGCGGGCAGACCCACAGGCGCGAGCCAAACTTCAGTGGCTGCCAATCCCGCAGCCAGATGCGCGTCCACTCCGCGTCGGCAAGCGCCGCGGTGGTGGCCACGGCCTGCGATCCGTCGGGAAGTATTTCCCGCAACGCGGCAAGGACCGGTGCAAGGTCCGTGCCCTCGGCAAACAGGCCCACGGTGCGCGTTCGCAACCACAGCGGCGTCTCGCCGGGCGCTGGCTCCAGCACCGGATCGTCGGCGGCGTCGAACAAGCTCACCGAAAGCGCGCCGTGCGCCAGCAGGATTTCCTCGGCGAATTCGGGGTGGCGGCTGAGGACCGACAGTTCGAGCCAGGACACTCAGGACCTGCCGACGCCCCACGCGAATCCGGCCCCGTCCCGAAGGGTTGCGCGCCTGGCCTGGCGCATTTGGGTGCAGCAACGCGACGATCGCATGGGCGTTAACGGGTGCTAGACCCAACGCTCCAGCATCTCTTCCAGGTAGTGGATGTGGTGCTCGCCGCGGATGAAGGTTTCGTCCTCGAGGATGTGGCGCTGCAGCGGCACGTTGGTCTGGATCCCTTCGATGATCATCTCCGACAGCGCACAGCGCATGCGGGCGATGGCCGATTCGCGGGTGCTGCCGTAGGCAATCAGCTTGCCAATCATCGAGTCGTAATTGGGCGGCACTGTGTAGCCCATGTACACATGCGAATCCAGGCGGATGCCGGGGCCGCCGGGCGCGTGGTACTTCTGGATCAGGCCGGGCGAGGGCGTGAAGCGTCGCGGGTCTTCGGCATTGATGCGGCACTCGATGGCGTGGCCGCGCCAGCGTATGTCGGCCTGCTTCAGGCGCAACGGCTCGCCGGCGGCGATGCGGATCTGCGCCTTGATCAGGTCAACGTTGGTGACCATCTCCGTCACCGGATGCTCGACCTGGATGCGGGTGTTCATCTCGATGAAGTAGAACTTCCCGTTCTCGTACAGGAATTCCATGGTGCCGGCGCCGCGATAGCCGATGCGGTGACAGGCGGCAACGCACAGCGCACCGACGTCCTCGCGCTGCGCCTGGCTGATGCCCGGTGCCGGGGATTCTTCCAGGACCTTCTGGTTGCGACGCTGCATCGAACAGTCCCGCTCGCCGAGGTGCACGGCGTTGCCCTGGCCGTCGGCGAGCACCTGGATCTCGATGTGGCGCGGCGTTTCGAGGTATTTCTCGAGGAACACCGAGCCATCGCGGAAGGCCGCCTGCGCCTCGGTGCGCGCCAGCTGGATTTTCTGCGCGAGATCCGCAGGATCGCGCACCACGTGCATGCCGCGCCCGCCGCCGCCGTTGACCGCCTTGATCAGCACCGGATAGCCGACTTGCCGGGCGATCTCGGCGCAGGTGCCGTCATCGTCGGGGAGGATGCCTTCGGAGCCCGGCACGCAGGGCACGCCGGCGGCAATCATCTCGGCTTTGGCGGTGGTCTTGCCACCCATCATGCGAATGGTCTCGGGGCGCGGGCCGATGAAGGTGAAGCCGCTTTTCTCGACGCTCTCGGCAAAGTCGGCGTTCTCGGACAGGAAGCCGTAGCCCGGGTGGATGGCGTCGGCCTGTGACACCTCGGCGGCGCTGATGATCGCCGCCATGTTGAGGTAGCTCTTGGGCGAGGGCGGCGGGCCGATGCACACGGCCTCATCGGCCAGCAGCACGTGCTTGAGTTCGCGGTCGGCGGTGGAGTGCACCGCCACGGTCTTGATACCCAGTTCGCGGCAGGCGCGCTGGATGCGCAGTGCGATTTCGCCGCGATTGGCGATCAGGACCTTCTTGAACATGGGGCCTACGCCGGTTCGATCACAAACAGCGGCTGATCAAACTGCACCGCCTGATCGTTCTCCACCAGAATCTCCGCGATCACGCCGGACACGTCCGCTTCAATCTGGTTGAGCATTTTCATGGCTTCGATGATGCACAGCGTCTGTCCCTGCTTGACGGTTTGGCCTATTTCGACAAAGGCCTTGGCCCCGGGCGAGGGCGAGCGGTAGAAGCTGCCGACCATCGGCGACTTGACCACGTGGCCCCGGGGAACCACTGGTGCCGGCGGCGCTTCGGCAATCGGCGCTGCGATGGGCGCCGCGGCCGGCGGAGGCGCGTAGTGGATGGGCGACGGCGGTGCGCTGCCATAGCGGGAAATGCGCACGGATTCTTCGCCTTCCTTGACTTCGATTTCGGCGACGCCGGATTCCTTGAGCAGGTCTATCAGGGTCTTGATCTTGCGCAGGTCCATGGGGATCCTCTGTTCAGTTCTTTTCGGACAGCTGCTGGTCGGCCGCCTGCAGGGCGAGCCGGTAGCCGATCGGCCCCAGCCCGACGATGACGCCGCGGGCAATGGCCGACAGGTGCGAGTGATGGCGGAATGCTTCGCGCGCGTGCACGTTCGACAGGTGCACCTCGATGAACGGGATGCCGACGCCAGCCAGCGCATCGCGCAGCGCCACGCTGGTATGGGTAAATCCGCCGGCGTTGATGATGATGAAGGCGACGCCGTCGGTGCGTGCCCGCTGGATCCGGTCGACCAGCTCGCCCTCGTGGTTGCTCTGGAAACAGTGCAGCCGATGGCCCAGCTCCGTCGCGCGGCTGCTCAGCTCGGCCTCGATTTCGGCCAGGGTCGTCCTGCCGTAAACCTCCGGTTCCCGCGTACCGAGCAGGTTGAGGTTGGGCCCGTTGATCAGTAGCAGCTCGCTCACGCCGGATTAGATGAGTGCAGAGGGGAGGGCGATTGTGCCAGAGAACCCGCCAGGTATGCAGAATTCAGGGACGATAGTGGCGCGTTAGCTGCAAGTTGGTGATATTTATTGAATTTGAAGCTGTGGGCCGAGGAGATCCTCAAGCTCGTCCTCGCCCAGCGCCCCGGAGATCCGGCGCAGGATCTTCCCGTCTGGTGAAATCAGCACCGAGAAGGGTAGCGCACCCAGTTCATCGCCCAGCGCGTCCATCGCCCTTGCCACTTCAGCCTCGCCGACCAGCAGCGGGTAATTGATGCCCAGCCGCCCGGAAAAGGCGCGCACCGGTTCGACCTGGTCCATTGCGATACCAATGATTTGCAGCCCCTGCGGTGCGAGCCGTTGCTGGGTCTGGACCAGCAGCGGGATTTCCTTCAGGCAGGGAGCGCACCAGGTTGCCCAGAAATTCACCAGCAGCAACTTGCCGTCCCATTCCGAAAGTTGGTGGGGCTGGCCGTCCAGCCCTTGCAGTGTGAAATCGGGACGTCGATCACCGGAACCGGGAACTCCGGATTGCAACCAGCGGTAGGCGCCAAAGCCCGCCGCCAGCGACAGCAGGCCCAGCGCCAAAAGGGCGCTGGCGAAACGCAGCTTCAACGGTTGTCCAGGGTGCGAGTCTGCGGCGGGTAGCACAGGCCGGCGTCGGCGCAGCCCTGGTACACCACTTTCAGCTGTACCGGCGTATTGGCGGCCGGTGCCGGAAAGCTGACTTCGAGCAGGTCGCGATAAACCTCGGTCTCGCCGAAATGCTCGTCCATGTGCTTTTCGCCGGCGGGAAGCGAAGGCTCGCCGAGGGTGGCGCCGGCCGGGCTCACCAGGCTGAATTTCAAGCGATGGCGATAGAGGTAATAGTCCTTGGCGATGCGCCAGCCTACGGTCAGCTTGCCGTCGCGGGACTCCAGAGGTTGCAACTCGAAAGCCTGATCCACCGGCAGGAAATCGGACAGGCCGGATTTCTTCTTGAACAGGGGATCAGCCGCGCTCGCGAGGGTGGCGCTGGTCAGCGCGGCCAGCAGGAGGGTCGTGTGCAGGATTTTCATGGGGTTCAGTATAGCGGGTGGATTCGACCACCCAGTCCAGATAGGGGGCATGGCCGCGTTCCACAGTGACCGCAATCACTTCGGGAAGTTCGTTGGTGTGACGATTCAGCACGGCTTTTTTCAGATCCTCAAAGCGGTCGCGCGTGGTTTTCACAATCAGCAAGGCCTCGTCGTCCTTGTGTATCCCGTCTTTCCAGCGATAGTACGAGCGCAGGCTTTTGACGATATTGACGCAGGCCGCCACGCGATCCTCAACCAGGCCTTTCGCCAGCTTGTCGGCCGCCTTGGGCGGGCAGGTGATGAGCACGACCAGTACGTCCTGAGCCATGGCGCAAGGATACCAAAGCGGAACCGGGTCCTTGGGTCCGTATTCGATCAAAGCGGCAGAAAAAAACCCCGCCGGGTTTCCCCGGCGGGGGTTGAATGCAAAGCAGCGTTTACTTGTGCGCGATGGTGGAATCCGTCATCACAATGCCGTTTGAGGTACAGACCAATACATCGTTATCGAGCTGAGTTGAATTGCAGCTGATTGATGCGCCAGTGTCGGGGCTCTTGTTGGGCAGCACCACCCAGTTGAAGCCGCAGACGCCATCCACGGTGCAGATCGCCGAGCCGG
>JANNAK010000030.1:0-9279 GCA_031384195.1 Gammaproteobacteria bacterium | reverse complement strand
CCTTCGGCGGCCGCGACCACATCCAGCGACGAGTTTCGGCGCAGCAGTCCGGCGCGCACCTCCGCCAGGATCCGGTCGATGCCCGCATCGTCCCGCAGCGGGTCGTAATGGGTCAGCGCCAGCCGCCGCACGCCGGCCTCTTCGCACACCCGTACCGCGTACTCCACCGGACTGTGGCCCCAGCCGATCCGGTCGGGGTATTCACGGGCCGTGTACTGGCTGTCGTGCACCACCAGGTCCGCGCCGGCGACAAACTCCGCATAGCGCCGATCCATGCCGGTGAGGGCGACCTCGCCACTGGCCATCGTGCTCGAGTGCGGCTCGTGGTCGCAGCAATAGGCCACCGTCGCGCCGTCCACCTCGATGCGATATCCGAGCGTCAGCGCCGGATGGTTCAGGTAGCGCGCCACGATCCGGAATTCCCCGATTGAGAACTCGCCCTCAACCAGGTCGTGATACCGGATCGTCGCGCTGAATTGCTCCGGCGTAATCGGGAAGTAGGCGTATTCCATCTGCCCGGCCAGCGTCGCGCGCAGGCTTTCCGACAGGCCGCCCGGGCCATAGATGTCCCAGTTCGAGCCGGCAACGAAGAACGGGGCGAAGAACGGAATACCCTGGATGTGATCCCAGTGCGTGTGGCTGATCAACATGCTGCCGTTGACTGGCGTTTCGCTGGCGACCAGCGCCTGGCCCAGGCCGTGGGCACCGGTTCCGCCGTCGATCACCAGCAGCGCCCCCGATCTTGATCGGACTTCGACGCAGGACGTGTTGCCACCGTAGCGCTGGGTGGTCGGGCCGGGTTTGGCGATCGAGCCGCGCGTGCCCCAGAACGTGATGTGCATGCCTTGACTCCGGCTGGTTCCGGCGATGGGTGGGATGCAAACGAGGCGGCCGCAGCCGTCGGACCAATTTAGCCCGAATTGAATAATGACACCCGCCGCCGGTGGTCCCAACGCCCGATCGGGATTTCCGGCGACCACGGCATCCGTAGTCGCCCCCCACCCCCGCAACGTCGGCCTGCCCGGATACTCATCCCGTGGCCAGCGGCGTTATGATGGCAGCGAGAGAGACGGTGCCCGGACCAACGCTGGTATCGGTGCGCCCGTTCAGGGAGTCTGCGCAATGAGCACATCCGCCACTGGCGCTGTTGCCGGCCGCTAAACCAGCCCGATGACGACGCCCCACGCGTCTGAAATCCGGCAGTGCACGGCACTGATCGTCGACATTGCCGGTACTGTCGGGCTGCGCGCATCCATCGGCGACGTTGCCGGCGGCGTCCGCATCCGCGAGTTGCTGGACTCCATCATCGCCGCGTCCCGCCGGCACCATGGCGAGTTCATCAAGTCCTACGGCGACGATGTGCTGGCCATTTTTGAGAAAGACCCGGTTAACTCCGCCGCCGAGCTTGCGATCGAAGCGCAGCGGCTGGCGACGAAAGCCGGGCTGCAGCTGTACGCCGGCTTTCACTCCGGCGAGGTCGAGTTTCGGCAGACCATGGGCCATCCGGACGCGCTCGGCCTGACCGTCAACATTGCTGCCCGCCTGCACAAGCTTACCGAGGGTGCGCCGGGCCGGATCTTCATCACCGAGGACTCGGTCAGCGCGCTGTCGCCAGAACTCCGCGCGCGCGCCGCACCGTTCGGGATCCGCGAGCTGAAAGGCATTGGCACGGCCAGCATCTGGACGCTGGAGTGGCGCGACGAATCCAGCATATCCAGCACCGTCTTTACCCTGAAGTCGATGAACCCGATCCAGCCCTCCACCTTGCGGCTGCGTCACGGCGAGGCCGAGGTGAAGCTGGGGACGGACCGGCCCGCCGGGGTTATCGGACGCGCCGAGCACTGCATCCTGAAACTCAGTGACCCGCAATTGCGGATTTCCTCAAATCACGTGCAGCTCGAGCGCAGCGGCGGACGCTGGTTCGTGCAGGACATCAGCCGCAATGGCACCTGGCTGCGCGACACCAGGACCGGCGAGGACAACCTGTTGCCGCACGGCACCAGGACCATGCTGCCCAGCGCCGGGCTGCTATGCCTGGGCCGGGAGTTTTCCGACGCCACCGCCGGCCGGAACTCGGTTGCTTTCGAGATTTTTCGCGATTAGCTGCCTGGAACTGCGCCCGGCGATCTTGTTCCTGATGGGCAGGCAGGCGTGTCAGGTCCAGATCATGGACGGGCATCGCGAGGGTCCGGGCGGCTCGCTACGGCGGATAGCCGGTAATCGCGCGAATACGCCGGTACAGCGGCCGCAGCCGCGGGTACATCGCCTGATAGACCTCGGCGTAAAGCGCATCGTAAATGCGCTGCGCGTCGGGATCCGGGCTCATCCGCACTCCCACCCGCGTCATCTGCGCCACCGCCTCGCGATAACCGGGATGTACGCCAAGGCCGACGGCCAGATTGATTGCCGCGCCCAATGCAGAGGTCTCGAACACCGCCGGCCTTTCCGCCGGCACGCCAAAGATGTCGGCCGTGATCTGCATCGCCGCATCGCTTTGCGACCCGCCGCCGGCGACCCGCACGATGCGGATGGGCTTGCCGGTCTTCTTCTCAATTCGTTCCTTGCCGGCGCGCAAGCCGTAAATCAGGCCTTCGAGGATGGCGCGGTACAGGTGCGCACGGGTGTGCACGTCGCCAAAGCCGATAATTGCGCCCTTGGCCTCCGGCCCCGGGTCACGAACGCCGGGGGACCAGTAAGGCTGCAGCGTCAGCCCCATGGATCCGGGTGGGGCGCTTTTCACCAAGTCATCAAATAGGGATTCGACGTCGACGCCAGTCTGTTTCGCCAGCGCCTGTTCGCGATGCGCAAATTCACGCTTGAACCAGCTCACCATCCAGAAGCCGCGGTAGATCTGGATTTCGGTATTGAAGGCGCCCGGCAGCGCGGCCGGATAGGCCGGCAACAGCGATTGCACCTCGAGGTAACGTGGCTGGGTGGTGTTGATGGTGGCGGTGGTGCCGAAGGACAGGGCGGCGACGTCCGGCTCCAGCGCACCGCAGCCCAGCACCTCGCAGGCCTTGTCGGCGGCCGCCGCCATCAGTGGCAATCCCGCCGGCAGCCCCATGGCCTCGGCGGCAGATTTTTGCAGCACGCCCAGCTTCTGCCCCGGCGCGACCAGACGCGGCAGTTGCTCGGGCTTGATCGCCACCGCTTTCCATTTGAAGTCGGCAGGTTTGGCCCAGGCGAGAGCCTTGTAATCGAAGGGCACGTATCCGACCTGGCAGCCCACCGAATCCACGTACTCGCCGGTCAGCCGGTGCGTGAGGAATCCCGACAGGAACAAATACTTGTGCGTCGCCTTCCACAGCTGCGGCTGGTGCTGGGCCAGCCAGTTCGCGTCGGCCTCGGCCTGAAAGTGCTTGATCAATCCGCCCAGCACCGGCAATTTCGGCAACAGCGCGTAGCGACCCATGTGCGGAGGTGCGCTGCAGCGTCGCTGGTCCAGCCACAGGATGGCCGGTCGCAAAATCTTGCCCGCTGCATCCAGGCAAATCATGGTCGCACGCTGGGTGGTCAGGGCAACGCCGCTGATCTCGCCCGGTGTGACCGCGCCGTCACGCCACAGGTTCTGGCAGGTTTCGGTGACGGCCTGCCAGAAAATTTCCGGATCCTGCTCCGCCCAGCCCGGCTGCGGAGAAAGGTAAGTCGGCTCGAAAACCTTCTGCGCCTTCGCCAGTAGCCGCCCCTGCGCATCAAACACGATGGCGCGCGCGCTCTGGGTGCCGACATCAATGGCCAGCAGCCGGGTGGCGCTCATGCCGGCACCACCGGCGCGTGGTTTTCCTGCCAGAGCTGGAGGTATCGGGCCTGCTCACGGCCCCAGCGTGCATCGTCCCAGCCGAGTTCCTGCTGGCACAGCTGGCGCGCCTCCGGCAACAGCGCCACCGCGCCGGCCGGCTCGGTGAGGCCCAGTCGGGTGCGGCGCAGCATCAGGTCATCGAGGTGTATCACCTGCTCCTGTTGCAAGGTGCCTCGCAAATCTTCCAGAACCCGTCGCGCCGACAAGTCGCGCGGCGCAAACAAGCCTTGTTCCTTGGCCGGCGCCAACTCGGGCAACTGCCGCGCTGCTTCCTTCAAGATGTGCCGCGCCGTCACCCGGAAGGTGGTGAGCTTGCCGCCGGCCAATCCGACCAGCCCGGGGCGCGACCACAGCACCGACTCGCGCGACTCGGCGGAGGGGTTGTCCTTGCCGCCGGCCACCACCGGCCGCACGCCGGCGTAGCTGCTGAGGGCGTCGGTCGCCGACAGCTTCAGTTGTGGAAACTGGTGTGCCAGTCCCGCGATCAGGTAATCCGACTCGGAGCGACTCATGCGCGGCGTCCGGGCCGACGCGCCATGGTGGTCCAGGTCGGTGGTTCCGTAGACGATTGCGCCCAACCAGGGATAGGCAAAAATCGGGCGGCGATCCGCCGGATGCAACCAGGACACCGCCCGGCGGACCGGCAGCTTCGATGGCGGGAATACAAAGTGACTGCCGCGCAAGGGTCGGATCTTCGGCGCATCCGGCGACAGGCCGACGTCCGCACCGGTCGCCTGAATCACCAGCCGCGCCCGCAGGTCCCGGACCAGCCCGCTGGGCAAGTCCTCGATCGCGACGCCGGTCACGACACCGTCCCGCTCCAGCAGCCGCGAGACGCGCGTGTAGTTGCGCGCCACGAGGCGCGATCCGGCGCCGCCCACCGCCTGCGCCTCGGTGATCAGGCGCATCACCAGCCGCGCATCGTCGGTCTGGGCGTCGAGGTAATGCATGGCGCCCTGCAGGCCATCACTTCGGATCGTCGGCTCCAGTCCCAGCGCCGCGGCCGGGTCGAGCCAGCGCGAATTCGACTGCCCGGCCATCCAGTCGTACAGCCACAGGCCGATGCGCATGGTCCATTTTCCAGGCGGCACGCCGCGATAGATCGGCATCAGGAATTCCAGCGGCTCGACCAGCTCCGGCGCCTCGCGCAGCAACCGGCGGCGTTCCCGAACGGATTCCAACGTCAGCCGCCACTGGCCAGTCTTCAGGTAGCGAAGTCCGCCGTGGATCAGCTTGCTGGAGGCCGACGAGGTCGCCGAGGCAAAGTCTCCTTGCTCCAGCAACAGCACCCGCAGGGAGGTTCGGGCCGCCTCGCGCAGGATGCCGGCGCCGTTGATGCCGCCGCCGACAATGATCAGGTCAAAGCGATCGGGGAGGTCGGCCAGCGCGACGCGACCGCTCATGCGAACAGCTTGCCGGGATTCATGATTTCGTCCGGGTCGAGTTCGCGTGCCACGGCGCGAATCAGGTCCATGCCCAGCGGGCCCTTCTCGGCGGGCAGGTAGGGCGCATGGTCCACACCGACGCCATGCTGGTGACTGATGGTGCCGCCGTGCCCGACGATCGCACCCGACACCGCCTTTTTCATCCGTGCCCAGCGCTCCAGGTTTTGTTCAGCCGAGGCTGCGGCCCGAAACACAAAGGTCGAATAAACGCTGCAGCCCTGCCGGTAAACGTGTGACAGGTGCGTGAACGCGTGGACCTTTTCGCCGTCGGCTGCCAACGCATCCCGCGCCGCCTGCTCGACCGCGGACATCAACCCTGCCACGCCGGTCCAGTTCACCGCCGTCTCCACCGTATCAATGGCGTAGCCCTGCTCCCAGGCTGCATTGCGCACGTGGACACCGTGGAAGCGGTTGTGCGCCCACTTGCTGCCGATCGGCGTGCCGATCCAGATACCCCGGCGCGTTCCGGCAATGTCGCGAGCGCCACGCAGCGCATAACGCGTCTCGCGAGCCGAACCGGTGACGCCCAGCATCATCATGCAACGACCCGCCGCGGCCCCGCGCAGGCGCAGGTAGCGATCCAGCCAGCGCATGCCGGCGCCCTCCCCCGCCAGCGCCAGTTGGGTTTCGGTTTCCGCTGCATTCGACAGGCGCAGCATCGACAGCGGCAAGCCGGACTGGCCCAGTTCGCGAATTGCGCTGAACGCGTCTGCCCAGGCCGGGAAGAACACGGCGTGGAAACTTTCGTGCTCCGGCAGCGGGCGCACCCGCAGCACCGCCTCGGTGAGCAGGCCCAGCCGGCCCTCGGAACCCATGACGAATTCGCGCAAGTCCGGCCCGGCGCTGGAGGCCGGAGCACCGCCGACCTTCATCTCGCCGCGCGGCGACAGCAGTCGCCCGCTGTCAAACATCTGCTCGATGCGGCCATAGCGCAGCGACTGCTGCCCCGACGAGCGCGTCACCACCCAGCCGCCCACCGTCGAGTATTCCCAGGATTGCGGATAGTGGCCAAGCACATAGCCGCGTTCGCTCAACTGCTTTTCGACGCCGGGCCCGGCGGTACCGGCGCCAAACCTCGCGAGCCAGGTGGATTCGTCCAGGTCTAGCAACCGATTCATGTGCTCCAGCGAAATCGACAGCACCGGCCGGTCATTGGCGGGCACGGCAAGATGCCCGACCACGCTGGTGCCGCCGCCGTAGGGAATGACGATGGCGCCCGCCTGCCTGGCCTGCGCCAGCATGGCGGCAGCCTGCTCGTGGTCGTGCGGGCGCGCCACCGCATCCGGGAACGGACCCAGTTGCCCGAAGCGCATGGCAAGCCAATCCGGGAAGCTGTGCCCGCGCGCATGCCGCAAGCGCAATTCCGGGTCGGTCTCGAATCCTGCCCGGTCCGCGAGCCGGGATAGCGGCACGCGCTGCAGCGCCGCGGTTAGCGAGGCATCGGCCGGCGTTGCACCGGCGCCCAGGCGCTCGCGCAGGAACCCGAGCGCGCCCGGCTTCAGTTCGTAATGGGTCTCGTCGTCGCCCCAGCCATTCCAGCGTTTCATGTCACGCCCCAGGACTCGTTCCGCCGGAAACAATGCGCCGCAAGGTCTTCACGCCCAGGTACGGCTCGTCCATCTGCCCCTGCAGCACCCGCGAAGGCTGATCCGGCTCGCCAAGGTTGTCCAGCACCAGGCTGGCGCGGCTGAACTCCTGGTGGGCCGTATCGTGGTTGGTGGTGATGACGGTGCGAATGCCGGCGGTAGTCGCCGAGGCCAGGCCGAGTTCGGAGTCCTCAATGGCGACGCAGTTGTTCGCGGCAAGATCCATCCGCGCCAGGGCCTGCAGGTACAGATCGGGCGCCGGTTTCTTGTGCTCGACTTCGTCGCCGCAAATCACCAACTCGATTTCCCGGACCAGATCGGTGCCCAGGCTGTGCTCAAGCACCGGGTCGAGCGTCGCGCGGCTGGCGCTGGTGACAATGGCGATGCGCAGGCCCGCCTTGCGCGCCTCCCGCAGCAGCCGCGCCACGCCGGGGCGCAGCGGAATCTTTCCATGCCGCAGCATGCTGCGAAAATAACGGCTCTTGAGCCGGTGCACAGAACGCGCCCACGCCCGCGGATCGACCTCGGCCACCGGCGCCTGCTCCCCAAGCTCCGGCTGGTAGCGATCCAGGTAGTGCAGCAGCCGCTCCTGGCCGCCCGGCTTTTTCAGCAAGCGGCGGTACAGCTTGGGTCCCCATCGGAACGGCAGGCCCAGTTTTCGGAACGCACGGTTGTACGCAGGGCGATGGCCCAGCCGCTCGGTATCGGCCAGGGTGCCATCAAGGTCGAACAACAGTGCCTGCAGAGCCATGCTCGAATGCCGCGCGGCCACGCCTCCGGTTTAACTTCGAGGACCAGGAAACAAGTTAATGTAGTGTAGCATCAGGACTAGTCAAACCATTGATCTGATTGTCGTTTAAGCAGGTCAGTGACCCGCTGCGGTCCGCCGGTCGCTGGTATGCCTGCCGCTGCCCATGCGAAAAACCGGCCCGCCGCCGGCGACCGGCACCGGGCGCGCATCCGGCGCCAAACAGGCATCCCTGCCGGGTAGGCTTGCCCTATAATGCACTGCAACAAATCGCGTGATTCAGGCACCCAATGACCGAAGCCGTCCGCATCATCAAGAAGTATCCCAACCGTCGGCTGTACGACACTGAAATCAGCCGCTACATCACCCTCGCCGAAGTCCGCGAACTGGTGATGCAGGGCATCAAGTTCAAGGTGCGGGACAAGAACACCGACGACGACATTACCCGCAGCATCCTGCTTCAGGTGATCTCCGAGGAAGAAGAAGGCGGCGGCGTGCCGATTTTCACCACCGACCTGCTGCTCCGCATCATCCGCCTCTATGGCGACCCGATGCAGGCCAGCATCAGCCGCTACCTGGAACTGTCAATCCAGATGTTCGTGCAGAAGCAGCACCAGTTCTCCGACCAGTTGAAGCAAATGCTGGGACAGGCGCAGCAGCCGGTGCAGATGCTGCGCGAGCTGGCCGAGCAGAACGTGCCGATCTGGCGCTCGGTGCGCAAGGAGTTCCTGAAGAACCTGGGCCGGGCCAAGACCACCCTGCGCGCCAAGCGCCGGTCCGGTGAGGCCGCGCATGTAGACGAGTCAGATGATACTAAATGACGTATAGGTCATTTTTTATTCGTTGTATCTATTTGTATATAAAAGAATAAGTTTATTTTCGCTTACTAGTTGACACTTATGTAAGCAAAACTTATACTGCACCGCAGCATTAATCGGGCAGAAAAAACCCGGCTGATGCGCCGGGTAGGTTGGAATCCCTGACTGTCTGGATCCTGGTACCGAATTTTACGTCTCCTCCAGAAAGGCCAAGTGCCTTTCTCGCACCTTGCCCCCTGACCCCCAGGGGGCTTTTTTTTGAGCGACCGCGTCACCGTTGCCGGTGACGCGCCACCCCCAAATTACGGAATTACGCGGCCGGCGCGGCCGGCTCGGCGCCGGTCTCGGTCAGCGCCTTCATCGACAGACGGATGCGGCCCTGGCGGTCCACTTCCAGCACCTTGACCCGGACGATGTCGCCTTCGGACAGGGCGTCCGAGATGTTCTCGACCCGCTTGTCCGAAATTTGCGAGATGTGCACCAACCCGTCCTTGCCCGGCATGATCGTCACAAACGCACCGAAGTCCATCAGGCGCGCAACTTTGCCTTCATAGACCTCGCCGACCTGCACGTCGCGCGTGAGCGCTTCGATACGCAGGATCGCCGCTTCGGTGGCTTTCTTGTCCACCGCCGCAATCTTGATCGTGCCGTCGTCGGTGATGTCAATCTGCGTGTTGGTCTGCTCGGTGATCGCCCGGATGGTCGCGCCACCCTTGCCGATGACGTCGCGGATGCGCTCCGGATTGATCTTGATGGTGGTGATGCGCGGCGCGTACTCGGACATCTCGGCGCGCGGCTTGTCCAAAACCTTGTTCATGTGGCTGAGGATGTGCAGGCGGCCGTCGCGGGCCTGTGCCAATGCCTGTTCCATGATCGCGGGCGT
>JANNAK010000205.1:0-14455 GCA_031384195.1 Gammaproteobacteria bacterium | reverse complement strand
TTTTCTACGAGGAGGTAGCGGGTGGCGTGGAGCATAAGCTGTCGACCGAGTCAGAGTTCTCACCGAACGATTTGGTGGTTACGACCAAAACCGGAAACAACTACTTCGTGCGCCAGTTCATGAAATTCGGAGTATTTGTTGGCGGCGCGGGGCTTGAGTTGGTCGGCGAAGAGAAGGGCAAGGCCGAAGTCAAGAAGCTGAAAATGGCCAAGCGAGGCACCTGCAGCAAATAGGGGTTGGTCCCGGCAACGCCAAATTGATGGCTGACAACGCGCGTGAAAAGACCTCCTGGAAAGCTGCGCATCATCGGCGGCGAGCATCGCACCCGCATCGTTGACTTTGATGCGGCGTCGGGCGTGCGTCCGACGCCAGATCGCGTGCGGCAGGTTCTGTTCGATTGGCTGACTCCGGTGATTGACGGCGCGCGCTGCCTTGATCTGTTTGCTGGCAGTGGCGTGCTGGGCCTGGAAGCGCTGTCGCGCGGCGCCGCCCACGCTACCCTGGTGGATACCGGACGGTCGCAGACGACGGCGATCAGCGTGGCCGTGGCCAAGCTGGGCCTCACCGATCGCGTCACCGTGGTCAACGCCAACGGCCTGTCGTTCCTTTCGTCCGCCCGGGGCCCGGGATTTGACGTGGTGTTCGTTGACCCGCCCTATGACGGCGGCCTGCTGGCGCCGACGCTGGAAAGCCTGCCCCGGGTGTTGAGTACGGACAACCGGGTCTACCTGGAGTGGCCGCACGGCAAGCCGCTGGTGCTGCCGGAGGGCTACACGCTGCTGCGGGAGAAAAAAGCCGGTCAGGTAAGCTACGGACTGGCAAGTTTTACCGGAGTATCGGCATGAGCGTGGTCGCGGCCTACAGCGGTACTTTCGACCCGGTCACCTTCGGGCACACCGACATCATCCGCCGTGCCTCGGCGATGTTTCCGACGCTGTTGGTCGCCGTCAGCCTGAGCCCGGGCAAGAACCCGCGCTTCACCATCGCCGAACGGGTGGACCTGTGCCGCGCCTCGGTCAAGGAACTCAAGAACGTGACAATCAAGCCATTCGACGGCCTGATCGTGGACTTTGCCCGTGACAACGGCGTGACCGTGCTGGTGCGCGGCGTGCGTTCGGTCGGCGACTTTGACTACGAGCGACAGATGGCGGTGATGAACCGCGACCTCTATCCCAAGCTCGACACCGTGATGCTGGTGCCCTCGCCGGAGTTTGGCCACCTGTCGTCAAGCCTGGTGCGCGAACTCGCGGGCCTGGGCGCGCCGATCGAGAAGTTCGTCCCCAAGCCGGTGGTGGCGGTACTGCGCGAGCGATTCGGCCGCAAGCCGAAGAAGTAGCCGTGGCGCTGAAGATCACCGCCGAGTGCATCAATTGCGATGTGTGCGAGCCGGTGTGTCCCAACCACGCCATCTCGCAGGGCGTGGAAATATATGAAATCGATCACGCGCTGTGCACCGAGTGCGTCGGGCACTTTGACGCGCCCGAGTGCGTGCGTATCTGCCCGGTAAATTGCATCCCGCTGGACTTGCAACACGTCGAGTCGCGAGAACAGCTGCTGACCAAGTACCACCGTCTGGTCGCCATCGTTAAATGAGCCAAAACCTGTCGCTGCGTTTACCGACAGTCCATCGCGGGCTGGCGGCAGCGCTCTCGGCCGCGCTGTTGCTGCTGGCCAGCGCCGCCGCTTCGGCGGCCGACCAGCCGCCGGGGTATGCGCTGGCCACGGCGCATCCGCTGGCGACCGCCGCGGGCGCCGAAAGCCTCGACGCTGGCGGCAATGCGTTTGACGCGGCGGTGGCGGTCAGCGCCGCGCTGACGGTGGTTGAGCCCTACAGCTCGGGCATTGGCGGGGGCGGCTTCTGGCTGCTGCATCGGGCCCGTGATGGCTTGCAGGTCATGGTCGATGGCCGCGAGGTGGCGCCGCGGGCCGCGAGCGCCGACATGTATCTGGACGCCAAGGGCGTTGCGGATGCCGACCGCTCGCGCACCGGGGCGCTGGCCGCGGCGATACCGGGTGCTCCGGCGGCGTGGGTGGCGCTGGCCGGAAAGTACGGCAGCCAGCCGCTGGCCAAGTTGCTGGCGCCGGCGATACGCCTGGCTCGCGACGGCTTCAAGTCCGATGCACGGTTGGCCCAGATGCTGGCGATGTTCGGCGCACGGCTGCAGCCGGCGAACTCGGCGTTCATGCCGGGCGGCAAGCCGGCGACCGAGGGCGTGCTGATCCGTCAGCCGGAGCTGGCCGCAACCCTCGAGACTCTGGCCCGCGACGGACGCGCGGGTTTCTACGCTGGTGCGGTGGCGAAGAAGCTGGTGGATTCGGTGCGCGCCAACGGCGGGATCTGGGAACTGGCCGACCTCACCGGCTACAAGGTCCTGGAGCGCAAGCCGCTGGTTACCTACTTCCGGGATTTTCGCGTGGTGTCGGCGCCACCGCCGTCGGCGGGCGGCATCGCGCTGGCGCAGTCGCTGACCATGCTGGAAGCGCTGTCCTGGCCACCGGCGGACGGCGCGTTGGCCAGGCACTTGGTGGCCGAGTCGCTGCGGCGGGTGTTCCGCGACCGCGCGCGCTACCTGGGCGATCCGGATTTTGTCCCGATTCCCGAATACCGCTTGCTGTCGCGGGAGTACCTGTTGGCCGAGGCACGCAGCATCCAGCCGGAGGCGGCCACGCCTAGCGCAACGTTGCCGCAGGACGCCAGCGGCACCCACACTTCGCATTTCTCGATCATCGACGCCCAGGGCAACCGGGTTGCCGCGACGCTGTCGATCAACACCAGTTTTGGATCGGGGCTGATTGCGGCCGGCACCGGTGTGGTCCTGAACAACGAGATGGACGATTTTTCCGCCGCGACCGCGGCCAGCAACGCCTACGGCCTGATCGGTTCGATTCCGAATGCAATCGCACCGGGCAAGCGGCCCTTGTCGTCCATGACGCCGACTTTTGTCGAAGGTCCGCGCGGCGTGCTGGTGCTGGGCACGCCGGGTGGCAGCCGCATCATCAGCATGGTGCTGCTGGGCGTACTGGGGCACACGCAGGGCCTGGACGCGGCTGGCGTGGTGGCCTTGCCGCGCTATCACCATCAATACCTGCCGGACCGGATTGAGTTCGAGCCGGGCGCGCTGACTGGCACGGAGCAAGCGGCGCTGGTCCGGCGCGGCCACGCGCTCAAGGCGCTGGCAGACAGCTACGGCAATATGCAGGCCGTGTGGTGGGAGCGCAGCAGCAACCGGCTTGAGGCAGCGTCCGATCCGCGCGGTGTTGGCAGCGCGCGGGTCAAGACCAAACCGTAGGCGGCGCGCCGCCGCCGCGTCCCGCTAGGTCGGCAGGTAGGCCGCGAGCTTGGCGCGCGACTTTATCGTACGGGTGTGTCGGCGCAAACGGGGCAGCGTGACTTTCTGGCTGCGCGGCCGTACTTCCGACAGGCGCACCTCCAGCATGTCGCGCAAGGCCCGTGCATTGACGCAGCGCGGACGGCGGCGCAAGTCCTTGAGCGTGTGTTCGGTCACCGCCCGGCGCAGGTGCTCCAGATGTTTCTCGACGGCCATCATGTACGGGTTGATGCCGTTGAAGTGCGCTTCCATGTACTTGTAGGCGCCCTCGAAATAGCCGTCGAGCCGCTCCTTGAACAGCTTGTCGATGAAGCCGGGCGTCTTCTTCATCAGGTCGTCCGGCGAGGCGTAGACCGGCTTGGGACCGCCCGGGATGCCCGGGGCGGCAAGTCCGCAGGACTGGAACTCGTGGTACAGGTAGGTGCGGCACTTCTCCAGGTAGCAGCGGTCCGCCATCTGCGCGATCAGGTCGGCGGTCCCGAGCAGGAAGCCCAGCCGCCGGTCTTTCTTGTCCTTGACCTTGATCTTGTCCAGCGCGATTTCGTAGCCGGTGAAATGCACCAGCTGTCCAGCCAGCTTGGCCTCGCGGGCAAAGCCGACCTTGGGCAGGAACTCCATCAGGAAATTGGCGCTGCGGGTCACGTGGTAGAACGTGAACTCGGCGCCGTTGTGGAATTCCTTTTCGTCGTGGCGCCGGATGTAGCCGGCATCGTGAAACAAGGCCGAGATGATCCCCAGTCGCGCGCGGCGCTCGCCAAGGCGACGGGTTTTGGATTGGCTGCGTTCGTGGCCGTCAATCAGCCGCGCCAGCGTCAGGGTGCAGTCCAGGCTGTGCTGGGCGTCGTGGTACCAGGTGTCGCAGCCGTGGTAGCCGGGCAGGATGCCGGCGTACAGGCGGGTAAAGGTGTCGAATGCCAGACGCACCGGCCCGAGGTCGGCGCGCGGGTAAAGGTCCTTGAGGAGGTCGCAAACGACGTCCTGCACAACGTGCGGATCCGCGATGTGGATCGTGTTGGTGACGTCGTAGTGACTGCGTCGTTCCCGCATGCCTGACCTCCCCTTCGGCCAGCGGCTGGAGTTTCATCATAGTCTGCTGTGGTGCAGCCTGCCTAGCTGGCCGACCGGGTCACCGTCGGCGCCTCAGATCTCGACCAGCACCGGGGCGTGGTCCGAGGGTCGTTCCAGCTTGCGGGGCGCCACGTCGACCGTCCAGGACTTGCATCGCGCTGCGATCGGCGCCGATAGCAGCAAATGGTCGATGCGCAGCCCCAGGTTGCGCCGGAAACCGGCCTGGCGGTAGTCCCACCAGGTGAATCGCTGTTCAGGTGGCGGGACGCGCTCGAAGGCGTCGGTGAGGCCCAGGTCGAGCAGGGCGTGCAGGGCGGCCCGCTCCGGTGGGCTGCACAGGATGTTGCCTTCCCATGCGGTCGGATCGTGGGTGTCGGCCTCGGTCGGCGCGACGTTGAAGTCGCCGACAACGGCGAGTTCGGGATGCGCGGCCAGTTCGTCGCGCAGGTAGTCGCGCAGCGCCGCCAGCCAGCGCAACTTGTAGGCGTACTTTTCGGTGCCAAGGTCCTGGCCGTTGACGACGTAGGCGCAGACCAGGCGCAAGCCGCCAACGGTGGCGGCGATGACGCGCTTTTGTTCGTCGGCAAAGCCGGCAATGTCACGCGAGACCTCTGAAATTGGCGTTCGGGCGAGGATCGCCACACCGTTGTAAGTTTTCTGGCCGTTGGCGACGGCGTGGTAGCCGGCGGCCTCAATCTCGGCAAACGGGAACTGTTCATCGGTGCATTTGAGTTCTTGCAGACCGACGATGTCGGGCTGCGCGGCCTTCAGCCAGTCGAGCAGGTGCGGCAGTCGCACGCGCAGGCTGTTGACGTTCCAGGTGGCGATCTTCATAAGCCGCCATTCTGCCGCGAATAAAGGGTGTACGGAACCGTTTATTCGATGCCGGATTGGCGCAGCAGCGGTTCGATTCGCGGCGGGCGGCCGCGGAAGGATTCGAACAGCTCCATCGCCGGGCGCGAGCCGCCCTGCGCGAGAATCGTCTCGCGGAAGCGCGTGCCCACCCCGGCGTTGAACAGCCCTTCCTCCTCAAACGCCGAAAACGCATCGGCGGACAGCACCTCCGCCCACTTGTAACTGTAATAGCCGGCTGCGTAGCCGCCTGCGAATACGTGCGAAAAACTGTGCGGAAAGCGGTTCCACTCCGGTGGCGGCAACACCGAGACTTCCTGGCGCACGCTTTTGAGCGTCTGGTAAATCCACGGTACCGTCGCCGCGTCGCCGGCGCCCGGCCGGAAATCCCGGTGAACGCGCAAGTCCAGCAGGGCGAACTCGACCTGCCGCAGCGTCGCCAGCGCGGCCTGGAAGCGGCGACCGCGCTGCAGCTTTTCCTGCAGGTCCTGTGGCAGCGGTGCGCCGGTTTCGTGGTGGCGGGCGATCAGCGCCAGCGACTCCGGCGCATAGCACCAGTTCTCCATGAACTGGCTGGGCAGCTCGACTGCGTCCCACTCGACGCCGCGGATGCCGGACACGGCGGCCACGTCCACGCGCGTCAGCATGTGGTGCAGGCCGTGCCCGAACTCGTGAAACAGCGTGACCACTTCCTCGTGCGTCAACAGCGCCGGGCCGCCGGCAAGGGGTGGCGCGAAATTGCAGGTCAGGAAGGCCACCGGAGTCTGCAGGCCGCTCGCGGTCTGGCGCCGGACCCGGCATTCATCCATCCACGCACCGCCGCGCTTTTGCTCGCGTGCAAAAGGATCGAGGAAGAAATGGGCGACGGTATGCCCTTGGCCGTCCTGCAGCGTCCAGGCACTGGCGTCGGCATGCCACAGCGGCATCGCCAGCCGCTGCGCACCGATTCCGTACAGTCGCTTGAGCAAGGCGAACAAGCCCTGCAGCACTTGTCCCAGCGGAAAGTACGGGCGCAGTGCCTCTTGCGACAGGCCCAGCGTTTTCTGGCGCAGCTTCTCGGCGTAGTAGGGCACGTCCCACGGCTGCAGCTTGTCGAGGCCGGCAAAAGTCCGCAGTTCCTGCAACTCGCGTTCCGCGTGCGGGCGGGCTTTCGCTGCCAACTCAAGCAGGAAGCGCTCAACCGCGGCGGGTGACTCTGCCATCTTGGTGGCCAGGGACAGCTCGACGAAATTTGCGTACCCCAGCAATTGCGCCTGCTCGTGGCGCAGGGCCAGGATTTGCGCCATGCGCGGCCCGTTGTCGTGCTGCCCGGCCCGCGGGCCGGCATCCGAGGCGCGGGTGGCATAGGCCTCGTACAGTTTCGCCCGAAGTTCGCGGTCGTCGGCGTAGCGGATCACCGCGTCATAGGCCGGGAAGTCCAGGCTCAGCAACCAGCCATTCAGCGATCGGGATTGGGCCCGCGCGGCGGCTTGCGCCTTGCCCGAGACCGTCATGCCGATGAGATGTTGCTCGTCGGTGAGATGCAGTGTCCAGGCCTGGCTGGCGTCGAGCAGCGCCTCCTCGAATCCGGTTTGCAGCTCGGACAGGCGCAGGCAGAGGGTCCGGTAGCGGTCCTTTTGCGCCGCCGCAAGCGCGACACCGGCCAGCCGGAAGTCGCGCAGCGCGTCGTTGACCGCCTTGCGCCGCGCGCCGGACTCACCGGCGAAACCCGCGCCCTGCGCCACCCGCTCGTAGGCGCGAAACAGCAATTCACTTTGCGACAGTTCCAGGCCGTAGTCGGTGATCTTGGCCAGGCAGGCGTTGTAGGCGGCGCGCCAGGGCTCGTCGTTGCACACCGCCCAAAACTGGGTCACGGTCGGCCACAAGCGCGGCAGGCGGTCGCCAATGTCCTCCAGCGGACCCAGCACCGCGGCCCAATCCGCCGCTGTCGGCGCGGCAAGCAGGGCGGCGATCTCGCGCCGGTTGCGGGCCAGGATCAGGTCGACGGCCGGCTCGACGTGCTCCGGACGGATTCGGTCGAACGCCGGCAATCCGGCGTGTTCTGCCAGCTCAATCAGCGGATTGACCGGTCCGCCCGCGGTCATTTCTGCTTCTTGGGCTTGGCCTTGGCGACGGTCTTGACGGCGGTCTTGACGGCGGTCTTGGGTGCGGTCTTGGCGACCGGCTTGGCGACCGGCTTGGCGACCGTCTTGGATTTGGGCGTGGACTTGGGCTTGCTGCCCGGCACGTCCTGCGCGGCATCCAGTTCGCGCAACAGCCGCTCGCGCGTGTCTTCCGTCAGCCGGTTCCAGGCCAGGCCACGCTCGGCGCCGGCCAGTGACCACAACAGGTTCAGCGAGGCCCGCGATTGGGTGGCCTTGATCTTCAGGTAGGCCTCCACCGCGCCCATCCGGATCAGATCGGCGCGACTGTTGATGCCGGCTTCGCGCAGCCAGCCCAGCGAGACCGGGCCAATATTGCGCAGGCCATACGGAACGATTTTTCGGATCACAGGATTCCCCTAAAAGAAGAGCCGCGAGTCGCGCGGCCTCGACAGGATGTTGAGGTCGGGAGAGTCCACGGCGCGCTGCACATGCTCGGCCCGGAATTTGGCGGCCGCCATGCGTCGCGCTGCTTTCCACCCCTTGAAATCCACGTTTCCGTCCTGTTTGACGTCGAGCAGGGCCATCATGGCCATGCCATGCTTCCATTTGTCCAGTAATTCCTCGAGTGCCGTGGCCGCCGTCAGGCCTTGAACAGCGCCTTCACGTCGACATCCTTCTTCTCGTCGTGCCGCTGCTTGAGCAGGACGTCAATGTTGATCCACGCCTGCGACACGGCGTGCTTGAGGTTCACCAAGCCAGATGTAGCCCGCCATGGAATTGTCCCGCCAGGACCGACGGGCAGTGTAACGGCGCATGCGGGCCGCCGGTAGCCCGGCTAACATGCGGGCCGGATTCCCGGATGATCACGATGTCGCGAATGCCTGCGGTCATTTTGGCGGTGCTGCTGGCAGCTTGCCAGCCGCTGCTCAACACCCTGACGCCGACCGGTGGGTATGGCATCGCCGGCGATGTCACCTACGACGCCAAGTCCCGGCTGGGACTGGATGTCTACAAGCCCAGTGACGCGCGCGGCGCGCCGGTGGTGGTGTTCTTCTACGGCGGTCGCTGGTCCCGCGGCAGCAAGTCGGAGTACCGCTACGTCGGCGAGGCGCTGGCCTCCGAAGGCTTCGTCGCCGTGATCCCCGACACCCGGCACTATCCGGAAGCGCGGTTCAACGGCTTCATGCAGGACGCGGCCAACGCGGTGGTCTGGGCCGAAAAGCGCGTGGCTGGCTACGGCGGCGATCCGTCGCGCATCTTCGTCATGGGGCATTCCTCGGGCGCCCAGCTGGCCGCAATGCTGGCGCTGAATCCGGAATACCTGAAGGCAGCCGGCGGCGACCGGGCGCGCCTGCGCGGCATGATCGGGCTGGCCGGCCCCTACGATTTCCTGCCTTTGCTGGCGCCCGACTTGCGGGACATGTTCGGGCCACCCGAACAGTTCGAGTTGTCGCAGCCGATCTCGTTCATTGACGGCGAAAACCCGCCGCTGCTGCTGCTGCATGGCGAGGACGACGACACGGTGCCGGTGAGCAACACCGTCAGCCTGGCAGCGCGCGTCGCCCATCGGGGCGGCAGCGTCGAGAAAGTCCTGTACCCGAAGATGGGGCACGCCTGGATGATCGCCTCGCTGTCGTCCACGCTGCGCGGACGTACCGACGTGCTGGCGCAGGTCGCCGATTTCATCTCGCGCAAGGCGCGGGAACCGTTGCGCCCGACGGCAGTCGAGACGCAACCGCGCCGCTGACCCGGGCTGCGGCCAAGTAGAATCGGACTGGAATTTGCAGGGGGAACCCGGTGAACAAGCTATTTCCGAACGCGGCGGCGGCGCTGGCTGGCCTGATCCGCGATGACATCACGCTGGCGGTCGGCGGCTTTGGCCTGTGCGGCATTCCCGAGGCGTTGATTGCAGCCTTGCGCGATACCGGGTGCAAGGGCTTCACCGTGATCAGCAACAACGCCGGCGTCGACGGGTTTGGCCTGGGCCAGCTGCTGACAACGCGCCAGGTCCGCAAGATGATTTCCTCCTATGTTGGCGAGAACAAGGAGTTTGAGCGCCAGTTCCTGGCCAGGGAGCTGGAGCTGGAATTCACGCCGCAGGGCACGCTGGCCGAGAAGCTGCGCGCCGGGGGCGCGGGAATCCCGGCCTTCTTCACCCGCACCGGGTACGGCACGCTGGTGGCGGAGGGCAAGGAGAGCCGGGAATTCGATGGCATTCCGCATGTGCTGGAGCATTCGCTGCGCGCCGACGTCGCTCTGGTCAAGGCCTGGAAGGCGGACCGCGTCGGCAACCTGGTGTTTCGCAAGACCGCGCGCAACTTCAATCCGCTGTGCGCGATGGCCGGGCGCGTGTGCGTGGCCGAAGTCGAGCAGGTGGTGGAAACCGGTGAACTCGATCCCGAGGCGATCCATACGCCGGGCATCTACGTGCACCGCATCGTCCACCATCCCCATCCCGAGAAGCGCATCGAGCAGCGCACGGTGAGCAAATAACATGGCCTGGACCCGGGATGAAATGGCGCAGCGAGCGGCGCAGGAATTGCAGGACGGCTTCTACGTAAACCTCGGCATCGGCCTGCCGACGCTGGTGGCCAATTTCATCCCGCCGGGCATGGACGTCTGGCTGCAGAGCGAGAACGGCCTGCTGGGGATCGGCCCGTTCCCGAAGGACGCGGACGTCGATGCCGACCTGATCAACGCCGGCAAGCAGACCATCACCGCGCGACCCGGCGCGGCGTTTTTCAACAGCGCCGATTCCTTCGCGATGATCCGCGGCGGACACATCAACCTGTCGATCCTTGGCGCGATGCAGGTCACCGATTCGGGCGATATCGCCAACTGGATGATTCCGGGCAAGCTGGTCAAGGGCATGGGTGGGGCGATGGACCTGGTGGCCGGGGTCAAGCGCGTGGTCGTGCTGATGGAACACACCTCAAAAGAGGGCGAGCACAAGATTCTCAAGCAGTGCACATTGCCGCTGACCGGCGTCGGCGTGGTCAGTCGCATCATTTCCGATCTCGGCGTGCTGGACGTCACGGCGCACGGCCTGCAGCTGGTCGAGCTGGCTCCCGGCGTCAGTGGCGAGGAACTGCGGCGAAAAACCGGGGCCCCGATAAACTAGCGCCATGCCAAGACTCGTCCTGCTGCGCCACGGCCAGAGCCAGTGGAACCTTGAAAACCGCTTCACCGGCTGGGTGGACGTGGACGTCACCGCGCAGGGCCTGGAGGAGGCCCGCCAAGCCGGCCGCCTGATGCGCGATGAGCGGCTGGAATTCGACGTCGCCCACACCTCGGTGCTCAAGCGCGCGATTCGCACGCTCTGGACCGCGCTCGACGTGATGGACCAGATGTGGATTCCGGTCCTGCGCGACTGGCGGCTCAACGAGCGCCATTACGGGTCGCTGCAGGGCCTGGACAAGTCCGAGATGACGGCCAGGTTTGGCGAGCCCCAAGTGAAGATCTGGCGCCGCTCCTACGATGTGCCGCCGCCGCCGATGCCGGATTCGGACCCCGCCCATCCCCGGCATGACCGCCGGTACCGCGGAATTGACCCGGCGCTGCTGCCCAATACCGAGTCGCTCAAAACCACGCTCGAGCGGGTCCTGCCGTACTGGCACCAGTCGATTGTCCCGCAGCTCAAGGCCGGCCAGACGGTGCTGATTGCGGCGCACGGCAACTCGCTGCGCGCGCTCTACAAGTACCTGAACCAGGTCGCCGACGAAACCATTACCGAGGTCAACATCCCGACCGGGATTCCCTTGCTGTTTGACCTCGATGCCGGCCTGCAGGTGCGCTCCTATCGCTACCTTGGAGACCCCGAACAGGCCGCCCGCGCTGCCGCCGCCGTCGCGGCACAAGCGACAAATAAATGACAAACTGCCGGCGCCAGATTTTGGCGCGGGCCTGCCAATTCCTGTCAGTGGCGTCAGCTTAGGGCTGCCCCGGGGGGACAGACGGTAGCGCCACAGGGGATGGGGGACCGGCACGGGGATTGCCGGTTATTAGGTCTGGCCCGGGGAGGGCCGACTTCGCATGACTGACCAGGCACTGGACGAAACACGCTACCGGACCCTGCAATACGGGGCTATCTGCTTTGGCCTGATTTGCCTGATCGGGGCGGTCTCCGTTTCCGGAATTGGCATCGACGTGGCCGCGCACCAGGCGCTGCTGGGATTTCTCGCCGTGCTCTGCTTCGGCAGCGTGGCGCTGGCCGCCTTTGCGAAGCAGCGGCGCGATCGTGTGCTGCTTGAGCGCATCGCGATGGGGCTGGTGGCACTGGCGGGCCTGGCGATGGCCGAATCCGTGGCGTGGACCTTTTTCAGTCCCTTGCTGGACACCGGCCGCAGCGCATTCCGCGCGACCTTCGCCTTCCTGCCACTTTATTATCTTGGGGTGGTGGCACTGCTGCGCATGCGCGTTGCGCTGCTCCTGTGCTGGGTGTTCTGGGGCTTGGTGCTGGCGATCACCGTGGCCGGGTTGTACTTTCGCCTGGGCATGGATTTCTCGCACGACGGCGTGATGGGCGTCCTGACCTGGGTGGCCATCGGCAACCCGCTGGTCCTGTTGCTGTTGCATGCCTTGCCGCACTACGAAGAACAATTGAGCCAGAACAAGTTCGAGCTCGCAGACCTGCGCAAGCGCTCCGGATTGGTGGACCAGTTGACCGACAGTGAGCGCCGGTTTGACTTGGTGATGGACGGCTTGCAGGTCGGTGTCTGGGAACTGTGGATCGGCCCCAAGCCGCGCCTGTGGTGTTCCAAGCGGCTGTACGAACTGACCGGCTACACGCCGGAAGACTTCACTGCCACGGGACCGGACACCTACCTAAACGTCGTGCATGCGGACGACCGGCAGCGGGTCTGGGAAGACTCGACGCGGCAGCTGGCCCAGGGCGACATCCTGGATATTGAATTCCGCTTCAGCACCCGGAATCGGGGCTACCGCTGGTTCAATTCGCATGCCAAGGCCGAGCGCGACTCCAACGGCCAGGTCGTGCGGCTGGCCGGTGCGATCGAGGACATCCACGACCGGCGTACCGCCGAGCAGGCGCTGCACATGACGCAGGCCGAGCTGACGCGCATGGCCTATCGCGACACCCTGACCGACCTGCACAACCGCCGCTACTTCGAGGAGCATTTCCGGCGCGAGTGGGAGCGGGCGCGTCGCAGTCGCCAGCCCCTGACCCTGCTGCTGCTCGACCTTGACTACTTCAAGTCCTACAACGACCGCTACGGCCACCCGGCCGGCGACATGTGCCTGGTCGAAGTGGCGCACCTGCTGAGTCGCGCCACCAGTCGTGCCACCGATATCCTGGCGCGCCTGGGTGGCGAGGAATTCGGGATCGTGCTGCCGGAAACCAGCACTACCGGCGCCGAGGAAGTCGCGGCGCGGATCGCCCAGCTGCTGAAGGCAGCGGCCATCCCGAACGAGGGGGCGCCGGATAAAGTGCTCACGCTCAGCATCGGCTATGCCGTGCTGGCGGATCCTGACGGGCCCAGCGCCAACGAGCTCTACGAGCAGGCCGATCGGGCGCTGTACGAGGTCAAGCGGCGTGGCCGCAATGGCGCCTTGCAGTTCTGGGGCCGCGCGGATCTCAGCGTGGTGCCGAAAGAAGGCAGCTAGCGGCAGGCAGCGGGTGCCGCCCTACGCGGGCGTCTCATATTCCCGCAGCAGCTCGCACTTCGCCAGCCACTCGCGGGCGTCAGCGGCGTCCTGCTCAAACCAGGCCCGCGACGAACCCAGCCGGAAGGAATAGCCCCAGGCATCCATGTCGGCCCACATGCGTTCACGGCCATATCCCGCCACCCGATCGGCCAGCAGGCACTGCAGGTAACACACGGCACTCTCCTCAAGGTCGGTGCCGCCACAATCGGTGTGCAGCCGCACGCGGCGTTCGGTGTCCATGCACAGGTAGTGGCCCGCGGTGTGCAGCGCCGAATGCACCGGGGTGTCCGGGCGCAGGTAAATCGTCGAGCCGATAACGCCGGCCTCGGGTGCGCCCCAGTAGCTGCCCGGGATCTCCGCGTCCGCCGGCAGTGCCTGGATACGCAGGCCGCGCGGAGCCAACAGCGACGTCAGCGCCCCCGGAGCCAGGTCGGAGTAGCGGGTCACCGCCGGTGCGGGTGGGAGGGCCGGAACAGTCATTGCGGCGCGCAGTATCCCGTTTTTCCCGCGTCGCCGGTGGCGACCGAGACCGACGACCTGTCCCTCAACGGCCAGGTCGTCGCCCAGATCAAGAAGGTCGATGCCGGGGCCGACACGACCACCTGGCTGCACCCGGACCTGCTCGGCTCGCCGCGAAAGGCCACCGATGATTCAGGCAATGTGGTGTGGTCGGAACACGACGACCCATTGGTCGGAAAATTTCCATCGACGGATCCGGTTAATTTCACCGAGGGGATTCCGCTTACCTTCAACCGCTATGCCTATGCGAATAACAACCCCTATCGGTACATCGATCCAACCGGTATGAGCCCGGAGCTTGAGTTCGACAATAAACCGCCCCCGACGCTCGGAGAGCGGTTTATTCAACAGCAGCGCCAGTCCGCAAATGGGGGTGTCACCGCCGCGGGCATCGGGGTTCAGCCCTTTGCCACGCTCGACGATGTCCGCGAAGCGATCTACGGGTGGATGATCGAATACAACGAGGAACGTAACCACCACTCCCTGGGCGATCTCACGCCCATTGAGTACCAAACCCAATTCACCGGAAACTCTACTTTTGAACTGTTGCCTTGACGGGGAAGCTTACGGTAGCAGGCGACCAGCCGAACGCCTTTGCGCGCAGACAACATCAGTGTGCTTGTTTTGCGGCTCTTTGAGGAAAGATGAAAATGCAGGCCACAATAAACACGAGCAGCGCTGCCGACGCTGAGTAGCGGCTCAGCGCCAGACCGCCTGCAGCTATGGGCTTGTCCAGAAAATCGCCGACGACAGCGCCCAACGGCCGTGTGAGGATAAAAGCTGCCCAGAAGAGCGCGACATGCGATAGCGCTGTCCAGTAGTACGCCGCAGCGACCAGCGCCAACAGAACGCTGAACACGATCGCGCCCCCCACGTAGCCCAGACCCGCCGTGTCCGCCGTCCAGTCGCCGAGCGCGGTGCCCAGCGTCTGCGAAAAGG
>JANNAK010000187.1:0-5589 GCA_031384195.1 Gammaproteobacteria bacterium | reverse complement strand
CGACGTCCTGGGCGCGGGCCAGGGCTGGGCCAAGTCCATCCTGTTCCACGACCGCGCCCGTGACCAATTCGCACAATTCCTGTCGGATCCGCAGCGCTTTGCGCTAGGCGTGTGCAACGGCTGCCAGATGTTTGCCGGCCTGCGCGACATCGTGCCGGGAGCGGGGCACTGGCCGGCGTTCCGCCGCAACCGCTCCGAGCAGTTCGAGGCGCGCTGGAGCCAGCTGGAAATCCTCGAGTCGAATTCGCTGTTTTTCGCGGGCATGGCCGGATCGCGCCTGCCGGTGGCAGTGGCCCATGGCGAGGGCCGTGCGGAATTCACATCCGGCGACCAGATGCGTTCGCTGCAGGCCGCCGGACAAGTCGCGGCGCGCTTCATCGATTCAGCCGGCAACGTTGCGCTGAACTATCCGGCAAACCCGAACGGCTCGCCTGCGGGAATCACCGCCATCTGCAATGCCGACGGCCGGGTGACCATCCTGATGCCACACCCCGAACGTACGGTTCGCGGCGTGACCGGCTCCTGGTGGCCGCAGCAATGGGGCGAATTCACCCCATGGATCCAGATTTTCCGCAACGCCCGCAGGTGGGTCGGCTAGCCAATTAGCGGCCTGGGGCCATGTGATACGATGTCTTAGTTGAGACTCAGTATCACTTTATGACGACCCCCTCCACATCCGCGCTTTCCCTGCGAGAGCGCAACAAGCTGCGACTGCGTCGCAAGATTGTTGCGTCCACCGTCACGCTGGTTGCGCGCCGCGGCCTGGACAAGGTCACTGCTGACGAAATCGCCGAGCACGCCCAGGTCGGCCGCGCCACGTTTTTTCGTTACTTCGACTCCAAGGAAGCGGCGGTGGTGGTGGGGTTTTACGAGGAGCGGCTGCAAGCGCTGGTCGCCATGCTGGACAAGGCGCCGCCCAAGCTGGGCGCGCTGGATGCCGTGATCTGGACCTTCGCCCAGCTCAGCACCAACATGGATACTCAGGGCCGCATGATCCGGCTCGGCGTTGAACTGCAGGCCAGTTCCGCCGCCTTGCGCGCCAAAGCCGCTGAATACCACTCGCGCTATGAGCTGGCGATCGCCAATGCCGTGGCCGGACGCTGCCGGCTGTCCGGCCCCGACGACCTGCGCCCCCGGCTGATTGCGGCCGCCGTGCTCGCCGTCACCCACACCAGCATCGAGCACTGGAGCACCAACAAGTCGCAGCTGGACCTGCCGGCCTTGGTGCGCGCCGGACTGCAGCAACTGAAGTCCGGGTTTTGCGATTCCCGTTCCCTCCGCCGAACCACTGCGGCCTGAATGACAGAGTTTCCTCCCATGATCCATCGCCACTATTTGCTGCTGCCCTTGTTGCTCGCCTGCGCCGCCTGCGACCGCTCGCCGGCGGCCGCCCCCGCCGAGCCCACCGCCGCCCTGACCGTTGAACTGGTGACTCCCTTGCAGACGTCCTGGCCACAGCGGGTCGCGGCCAGCGGCCACATCGCGGCCTGGCAGGAAGCCAGTGTCGGATCAGAGCTGGGAGGCGTTCGCCTGGACGAGGTCCGGGTCAACGTTGGCGACCGCGTTCGCGCCGGCCAGCTGCTGGCGAAGTTCAACGAAGACTCCCTGCAGGCGGACCTCGCCCGGCAGGACGCCGCCGTGGCCGAGGCCCGGGCCAATCTCGACAAGGCCAGGGGCGATGCCGAACGGGGCATCTCGCTGGAAAAAAGCGGTGCGATCAGCAACAGCGAAGCCACCCAGATACGCACGACGGCAGCGGTGGCGGCGGCGCGGCTGCAGTCCGCCGAGGCCCAGCGCAACGTGCAGGCCCTGCAACTGAAGCGGGCCCGGGTGTTGGCGCCGGATGACGGCATCATCTCGGCGCGGCTTGCCACGGTCGGTGCGGTGGTGAGCCCGGGCACGGAATTGTTCCGCTTGATTCGTCGGGGACGGCTGGAATGGCGGGCGGAGGTTCCGTCCGACGCGCTGGCCCGGCTCAAGCCGGGTGCGCCCGCGTTCTTGATTTCCGGCGACGGCACCCGGATCACCGGCACCTTGCGGCAACTGGCCCCGACCGTGGATTCCTCGACTCTGACGGGAATTGCGTACGTCGAGTTGGGCGCCGACAGCGGGCTGGCCGCGGGCATGTTTGTGTCCGGGGAGTTTGAACTGGCGTCGTCGCCGGTTCTGGCCCTGCCCGATTCGGCCATCGTGTTCCGGGACGGTAACCGCTACGTCATGGCGGTCGACGGCGACAGTCGAATTCATCAACTCAAGGTCCAGACCGGGCGGCGGCTGGGTGATCGGGTGGAAGTGTTGCTGGGCCTGACCGGCAAGGAGCGTGTCGCCGTGGGTGGCGGGGCCTTTCTGAATGATGGCGACCTCGTGGGCGTCGCCAGTCCGGCGGCGCTGCCGCCCGCAGCCAATGCCGACAAATGAATATTTCCGCCTGGGCGATCCACAAACCGACGCCCTCCATCCTGCTGTTCATCATGCTGGGCGTGGCCGGCCTGGTTTCCTTCGCCGGGCTCGGCATCCAGAGCCTGCCGGACATGGACCTGCCGGCGATCACCGTCAGCACCAGCTTGCCGGGCGCCACGCCCTCGCAACTGGAAACCGACGTGGTTCGGCCGCTGGAGGACTCCATCGCCGGAGTCGCCGCGGTGCAGCACGTGCGCAGCATCATCAACGATGGCACTGCGACGATTACGGCCGAGTTTGAATTCGGCAAGGACATCCAGGTTGCGCTGAGCGACGTTCGCGATGCGGTCACCCGGACCCGATCCTTGTTGCCGGCAGACCTGCAGGACCCCATCGTTGCCCGCTTCGACTCCATGGGCGTGCCGGCCCTGACGTTTGCGGTCATCGCCCCGGAGATGGACGAGGTCGATGTCTCCTGGCTGATTGACGACACGCTGACGAAGGCCTTGCGCCCGATTAGCGGCGTGGCGCAGGTGCGGCGCCAGGGCGGGGTGACCCGCGAGATCCAGGTCGACCTTGATCCGGTCCGGCTGCAGGCGCTGAACGTAACCGCGGCCGAAGTCTCGGGGCAGTTACGTGCCATGCAGCAGGATGCGCCGGGTGGCCGCGGCGATCTGGGCGGTCTGGAACAAATCGTCCGCACCTCCGCAGGCATTACAACGGTCGCACAACTGGGCGAAATCGCGATCCCGGTGTCTGGCGGGCGGCGATTGCGCCTCGATGAGATTGCAACCGTTCGCGACACACACGGCGAACGCCGCCAGGCCGCCTTGCTGGATGGCAAGCCGGTGGTCGGGTTCCAGGTTTTGCGGGCACGTGGATTTGACGAAGTGGTCATGTCGCAGCGAGTTCGGCAGACCGTGAAGGACCTGGCGGCCGCCCATCCCGGAATCGAGATACGGGAAACGGTCAACGGCATCGACAACATCACGCGTAATTATCACGCGTCGATGAACTCGCTTTACGAAGGAGCGGTGTTGGCCGTGATCGTGGTGTGGCTGTTCCTGCGCGACTGGCGCGCCACGGCAATCTCGGCCATCGCCCTGCCGCTGTCGATCATCCCGACGTTTGCGGTGATGGCGGCGCTGGGCTACACCCTGAACATCATCACCCTGCTAGCCCTGACGCTGGTCATCGGCGTACTGGTCGACGACACCATTGTCGAAATTGAAAACATTGCCCGCCACCTGCGCAAGGGCAAGCCGCCACTGCAGGCGGCTCTTGAAGCAGTTGAGGAGATTGGCCTTGCGGTGATCGCCACCACCCTGACCCTGGTCGCGGTGTTCCTGCCCACCGCCTTTGTCGGCGGCATCACTGGCGAGCTGTTCCGGCAGTTCGGCTGGACCGCGTCCGTCGCGGTTTTGTTCTCGTTGCTGGTCGCGCGGCTGCTGACGCCCCTGCTGGCTGCGCACTACATGAAGAAACCGGAGCACGTGGAACCCGACCCGGCCTGGATGAAACGCTATCTGGCGACCGTGGCCTGGTGCGTGGACCGGCCCAAGATCACCAGCGCGGCGGCGGCGGCCTTCTTCGGCCTGTCCTTGATGATGATTGCGCACCTGCCGACCCAGTTCGTGCCGCCGAATGACGGCGACACCATCCTGGTCACCGTCGAGGTCGCCCCGGGCAGCCCGCTGGAGCACACGGTGGCGGTGGCCAATGCGGCCCGCGAAGTGATCGCTCGTGATCCAGACGTGCTATTCGTCTACGCCGCCGTCGGCGCCGGCGTCAGCACCGGCGGACCGCAGCCGGTGTCCTCGGCACCGGAAGTCCGTACCGCGCAGCTCTATGTCCGCATCAAGCAGGTCAAAGCGCGCGACCGCACGCAACAGGAGATCGGCGCGGACCTGGCGGTGCCGCTCAAGCAAATCCCCGGCGCGCGCATCAGCGTCGGTGGCGGCGGGCCCGGCGAACAAATGCAGCTCGCAATTGTGGGCAATGACCCGGTGGCGCTGCAATCCACGGCCACCGCCATCGCCGCCGATTTGCGGACCATCCAGGGCTTGGGTGGCGTGACCACCTCGTCCAGCCTGATGCGCCCCGAGATCCTGATCCAGCCGGACTTCCAGCGCGCCGCCGCCATGGGCGTGACCGCCGCCTCCATCGCGCAAACCGTGCGCATCGCCACCACCGGCGATTACGACTTCAACCTGCCGCGCCTCAACATGCCCGAGCGCCAGCTCTACATCCGGGTGCAACTGTCGGCCGGGGCGCGTTCGGATCCGGAAACCTTGTCCCAGCTGCGGGTTCGTGGCAATCGCGGCACCGTCCCGCTGCAGAGCGTCGCGAACCTCTCGGTCGCCGGCGGCCCCACCCAGATCAACCGGGTCGACCGAAACCGCAGCATCACGATTACCGCCGACCTGCAGGGCACACCCGTCGGCAGCGTTGTGAAGCAGGCGGCCCGGATGCCGGGAATGATGAATATGCCCGCCGGCGTCCACCCGCAGCAAACCGGCGACGTCGAGACCATGCGCAACATGTTCCGCGGCTTTGCCCTGGCCATGCTGGCCGGGGTGATCTGCGTCTACGCCGTGATGGTGCTGCTGTTTCAGGATTTCAGCCAGCCGGCCACGGTGATGGCGGCGCTGCCGCTGGCCGCCGGCGGCGCGTTGGGATCGCTGGTGGTGACCGGGTTCTCGCTGTCCCTGCCCTCGTTGATCGGCCTGTTGATGCTGATTGGCATCGTCACCAAGAACTCCATCCTGCTGGTGGACTACGCGATCATGGCGCGCCGTGACCTCGGCCTGAATCGCACCGATGCGATCCTCGATGCCTGCCACAAGCGGGCCCGTCCCATCATCATGACCACGGTGGCAATGGCTGCCGGCATGTTGCCGATGGCGCTGGGCCTCGAGGGCAATTCCAGCTTCCGCGCCTCGATGGCGGTGGTGGTCATCGGCGGATTGCTCACGTCCACGGTACTCAGCCTGCTGGTGGTACCGGTAGTGTTCGAGATCGTCGACGACTTCAAGAACTGGATCTTGCGCCGGCCGGCAGACAATGGCGACCGGGAACCGGTTGCCGGGACTGCCGCTGGAGCGCGGTCCTAAGCTTCGCCGCCCGGGCGCCATCAAGCAAAAGGGCCACATCAAGTGGCCCTCGTACTTTGTTTGGCGGAGAGGGAGG
>JANNAK010000184.1:0-8914 GCA_031384195.1 Gammaproteobacteria bacterium | reverse complement strand
ATCACCAGGTCCACGCTGGCGTCGGCGATACCCGCGGCCCGCAGGTCCTCGATGTAGCCCTGGCGAAACTCGGTGTTGGAATAACCGAACTTGTCGGCGTGGTACTGCTGGTGTTTGCGAGCGACCGCCAGTTGCTCGTCGGTCATGTCCAGGCCAATGACCCGGCCCTTCGGTCCGACCAGTTTCGAGAGTACATAGCAATCACGCCCGGAGCCCGAACCCAGGTCCAGCACGGTGATTCCCTCGATCGCCGGAGGAATCGGCGAGCCGCAGCCGTAGAAGCGGTCCTTGACCTCGTCGTGCACGTCCTTGAGGGCCGCAAGCACGTGCGGTGGCAGGGTCTCGGCCAGGCAGCAGGCCGAGGTCTGCAAGTCGGCGGAGGATTTCAGCACGCGACCGTAGTACTCGCGCACGGTCTCGGTAATGGTTGCGGGTCGGGTGTCGTCCATCGGATTTTCAGTAGGTGAGCAAGGCGGTACGCATGAATCCGGCGCCCAGCGCCGCCGCCAGGGGAAGGGTGATCAGCCAGGCGGCCAGTATGCCCCCGATGGTTTTCCAGCGCGCCTGTCCGGTGACCGCGCCGATGCCGAACAACGCCCCGCAGGACACGTCGGTCACTGGCTGCGCGCCTACAGCACCAGCTTGTCGAGATGATTGTTCATTTGCACCATGTGCACCAGTGTGATGCCGGCCTTCATCGCCGCCGCCACATGCACCGCCTCGGTCATTTGGGCGGGATTCGCGCCGGCCTCAAGGCAGGCGGTGGTGTAGGCATCAATGCAGTACGGGCACTTCTCCGAGTGGGCTATGGCGAGCGCAATGAGCGCCTTTTCGCGCTTGCTCAATGCCCCGTCCTGGCCAGTGACTTCGTTGTAGTACTTGAAGAACAGGTCGGCGTGTTCCTTGCCATGCGTGCCGATCTTGCCGAATTTATTCAGGTCCTCGATTTCGTAATGACTGGTCATGCATTTCTCCGGGAGGCTGGGCGCGCCTGTATCCTACCTGCATCCATACGCGTGTCCGCGCCGTATGGACGCACATGACAACCAAGACCCTCTCCCTGCTGCTGTCCCTGGCCCTGCTCGGCGCCTGCAGCCGACACTACGGCAAGCCCGATGCGCCGCCCCCGCTGCCGGTTGAATCCCGCTACACCATTGCCCGGGATCTCGGCTTCACGCCGCCGGACTGGCCCAAGCCCTTGCGGCTGGATGTCTACCGACCGCAAGGCGCCGGCCCCTTCCCGTCGGTATTGCTGATTCATGGCGGCGCGTGGAAACGCGGGGATCGCGCGCAGGTCGTGGGCCTGGCGCAGCGTCTGGCCGGGCGCGGATACCTGGTGGTGAACACGACCTATCGACTGGTTCCAGAGTACGTCTGGCCGACTCAACTTGACGACGTGCAGCAGGCGCTGCGCTGGATGCGAGCGCCCGCCGGCCTAGCGCAAGGCATTGATCCCCAGCGCATCGGAACGTTTGGCTACTCCGCCGGGGGGCACCTGGCCGCCCTGCTCGGCGCGATTGCGGATGAGCCCAAATGGAGCCAGCCCGGGGACGCCGTGAAAGCGGTGGTCGCTGGCGGAACTCCGGCCGACCTGTCGGCGTTCAAGGACGGCAAGCTGGTCCCCGCCTTCATCGGCAAGCCGTACGCCGAAGCGGCGCAGGCTTACCGCGACGCCTCGCCGATCGCGCACGTCAGCGCCGGTGACCCGCCAGTGTTTTTGTACCACGCGAGCCTCGACGGGCTGGTGCCTTTCGACCAGGCCGAGCGCTATCGGGCGGCCCTGGCCAAGGCCGGCGTCAGCCACGAGCTGTTCGTGATTCGCGGCCACGGCCACATCAGTGGATTCTTCTTCGACGGCGCCGCGGTGGATGCGGCGCTGGAGTTCCTCGACCGCTACCTGCGCTGAACGGCCGGTCACATTTCAATCCTGCCGGTTCCGGGAGGCATTACCCGCTAAAATGCGCGCCCGCTTCGTCCGCCCCTCCCATGCCCGCCGCCGCCCGCCGTACCCGCCGCAAGACGCCGCCCCGCGTGGGCTTTGTCTCGCTCGGCTGTCCCAAGGCTCTGGTGGACTCCGAGCGCATCCTGACCCAGCTGCGTGCCGAGGGTTACCAGACCTCGCCGTCCTACGACAAGGCTGACGTGGTGGTGGTCAACACCTGCGGCTTCATCGATTCGGCGGTGGAAGAGTCGCTGGACGCGATTGGCGAGGCGATGGCCGAAAACGGCAAGGTCATCGTCACCGGCTGCCTGGGCAAGGGCCCCAAGAGCCATGTAATCCGCGAAAAGTACCCGGGTGTCCTTTCGATCACCGGCCCGCAGGACTACGCCGGCGTGATGAAGGCCGTGCACGCCGCGCTGCCGCCGGTCCACGACCCCTTTTTCGACTTGGTGCCGCCGCAGGGCATCAAGCTCACGCCGCGGCATTACGCCTACCTGAAGATAGCCGAGGGCTGCAATCACAAGTGCAGCTTCTGCATCATCCCCGCGATGCGCGGCCGCCTGGACTCCCGACCGATCGTCCAGGTGCTGGGCGAGGCCGAGCGACTGGTCAAGGCCGGGGTGCAGGAACTGCTGGTGATTTCACAGGACACCAGCGCCTATGGCGTGGACCTGAAGTACGCCGGCGGGCAGTGGCGGGGTCAGGAGTACCAGACCCGTTTCCTCGACCTGTGCCGGGGGCTGGGTGAACTGGGCGCCTGGGTGCGATTGCACTACGTCTATCCCTACCCGCACGTGGACCAGGTCATCCCGCTGATGGCGCAGGGCAAGGTGCTGCCGTATCTCGATATTCCGTTCCAGCACGCCTCGCCGCGGGTGCTGAAAGCCATGCGCCGACCGGCGGCGGCCGAGAACACGCTGGAGCGCATTGCCGCCTGGCGTGCGATTTGCCCTGACCTCACCATTCGCAGCACCTTCATCGTCGGCTTCCCCGGCGAGACCGAGGAAGACTTTGAGTTGCTGCTGGAATGGTTGCACGAGGCCCAGCTGGACCGCGTGGGCTGCTTCAAGTACTCGCCGGTCGAAGGCGCCGCCGCCAACGCACTGGCCGACCCGGTGCCGGAAGAAGTGAAGGAAGAGCGCTACCACCGCTTCATGCAGGAGCAGGCCGGCATCAGCGAAGAGCGCATTGCCGGCAAGGTCGGGCGAACCCTCGAGGTGCTGATTGACGAGGTGCAGGGCGACACCGCCATCGGCCGCAGCGCCGCCGATGCGCCCGAGATTGACGGGCAGGTATCCGTCGCCGGCAAGAACCTGAAAGTCGGCCAGCGGGTAATGGTGAACATCACCCACGCCGACACCTACGACCTGTTCGGCGACGTCAAAGCGGCGACTTCAAAGGGGACGCTCCCCATTGACTTCAAAGGGGACGCTCCCCATTGACCGTCGAAAAATTGACGGTTTAGGCGGCGACCGGTCGGTCAAAGGGGAGCGTCCCCTTTGAAGTCGTCCCTTTGATGTAAGACGAATCTCCTAGCCCGGACGCCGGCGGGCGCGGGTATCATTAAGGCGCCTTGGGGGTCAGGGCGCCGACGAATACCAATGAAAACGAAGACTGCCAACCCGGATTTCGAAGGCGCGCCCATCAATTGGCCCGCCATGATCGTCTTGACCGGAACCAGCGTGGCCGCGGTCACGGTCCTGCCAGCCTACCTGTGGTTCTTCGACCCGGCCCCGTGGCTGTGGGTCTGGGCATTCGCCGTGTTGTGGGCCAATGGCCTGTCCATCACCGCCGGCTACCACCGCCTGTGGGCCCACCGCGCCTACGAAGCCCGCGGCCCGCTGAAGCTGATGTACGCCCTGTTTGGCGCAATGACCCTGCAGAACAGCATCCTGTTCTGGGCCTCGACCCACCGCAGCCACCACCGCGACGTGGACGAGCCCGACCACGACCCCTACTCGATCCGCCGCGGCTTCTGGTTTGCCCATATGGGCTGGATGCTGCGCGACTACCCCAGCGCCCGCACCGATTACAGCAACGCGGCTGACCTGCAGGCCGATCCTTACGTCGCCTTCCAGCACAGGCACTACCTGTGGATTGCCACCGCCATGAACCTGCTGGTGCCGGCGGCGATCGGCGCTCTGCACAACGACATCCTCGGCGGTCTGATGCTGGTTGGCCTGCTGCGCGTCGTCGTCAGCCACCAGCTGACCTTCTGCATCAACTCGCTGGCCCACACCTGGGGCCGCCAGCCTTACACCAACGAGAACAGCGCCCGCGACAACGACCTGATCTCCTTCCTCACCTACGGCGAGGGATACCACAACTTCCACCACCACTTTCAGTGGGATTACCGCAACGGCGTACGCTGGTGGCAGTTCGACCCGACCAAGTGGCTGATCGCGCTGTGCGCGCGCTTTGGGCTGGCCCGCAACCTCAAGCGCGTGCCCGAGTTCTCGATCCTGCGCGCGCGGGTTCAGCGGCAGATCGACCGCGCCAAGGAACTGATGACGGCCTGCCGCTCGGCCGACCAGCGCGACCTGTGGGAAAAGTCCTTGCGCGACGAGGTCGCTGCCTACCGCGCGACTCTGGCGGCCTGGGGCAACCTGCAGCAGGAAAAACTTGAGGCCGCACGCGACAAGCTGGCCGCGCAATGGGCGCAAAGCGAATGGCCTGGCCGGATTGTGCAGCTTGAAGACAGCCTGCGCCTGCAGCACCAGCGCCTGACCGCGATGAGCGCGCGGTACGCTTACGCCTGATCGGGCCTCAGCGCGCGGGGATTCCTGCCGCGCGAACCTGGACTTCGATTTCGCGTGACACGTATTCCGCCTCCGGATCCGACTCCAGACCAAGATTGGCGGCGGCCCGGTCGATCTTGAAGCGGCCGTTCACGGCGACGCCCTGGGCGTCGAGCCGCAGCTCCAGGGCGACCGGAATCTGGCGATCCTTGATCGTGAGCACACCCTCGATGGCGTAGTGGCCCGCGACTGACTCGGCGAATCGGGTGCTGGCAAATCGGGCCTCCGGATAGTGCGCCACATCGAACCACTCCTGCTCCGGCAGTGTCTGGTCGTGCAGTGGGACCTCGTCGGTGGCCGACGCCGTAGCGATCCCGGCCGTCAATGAGGACTCGGACAAATTTTCGGGATCAAATGCCAATTGCGCGCTCCAGCGCGTGAATTCGCCCTCAAATCCGGCACCGGCGTGGGTTCCCCGAAACACCACCGAGCCGTGAGCCGGACCAAAGGTCCAGCGCCCGGTGACCGGTCCCGACGCCGGTTGCAGCGGCAGCTCCAGCAGCGCGAAAGCGGCCGGGCCCGGCGGGGCGCGCAGCAGCAGCACCGCCATCTCCACCGCCGCCACGGCGACGGCGGCAAGGCCGACCAACAGCACCGCGGCGCGCGCCCACTCGCCCGCCTGCCAACGCGGCAACATCTGCACCAGCACCTGGTCGCGATCCGCGAAGTGGTGCTTGAGCGCCGCGGCGAGATGCACCCCAAGCAGGCCGGCACCTGCCCAGGCCAGCACCTCGTGGGTCTCAATCGCCTCGCGCGACACCCACTCGCGCAGCTCCCCCGGCGCATGGCCTAATCCGAACAGGTGCGGGACCTCAAACCAGCCGAACCACAGCGTTGGCACATTCAGGGGTGCGCCATCGCGCCACTGCGCTGACACGTACAACCAGCCGCTCAGCGGAAGGAGCAGCATCAGCACGTAGAAGGCCCAATGCGTGACAATGGATGCGCGCCGTTCCCAGCGCGGCATAGGCTCCGGCAGCGCCGGCGGCCGGTGCAGCAGGCGCCACGCCAGCCGCACCACGCTCAGTGCCAGGACCGTGAGCCCCAGCGATTTGTGCAGCTGGAAGGCGGTGATGGCCCGCAGCTGGGTCTCGGCGCTGTCGATCGCATCGGCCATCCACCAGCCGAGCAGCGCGTTGCCAATCAGGGCGATCGCCATCGCCCAGTGCAGGACGATGGCGACCGCGGTGTAGCGGGCCGATGCGGCCGGCATCATTCCAAGTGCGGCGGTACGACCTGGTGAAATTCGCCGTTGAACTGGATGGTCACGGCATCACCCAGCGCGCCGGCCATCCCCGCCATGCCGAAGGCGGCGCGGCTGAAGGTCGTGCTTGCCGAAAATCCGACGGCCCCGGCTTTGGTCCAGGGATGCTCGGCCATCGAACCGGTCACGGCGACATCCAGCGTTACCGGGTGGGTCTGGCCGAGAAAAGTCAGGTTTCCGGTGACCTTAAGCCGGTCCGGGCTACTGACGTTCACGGCGGTCGACTCGAAGCTGATCTGCGCGAACTGCCCGGCGTTGAAGAACTTGTCTTCCTGGGCCAGCCGCTGGTCGAAACTCGAGTATGGCGAGTCCTTGTGGGTCGCCTTGTAGTCGCCGGAGAAATCCGTGCGCACCGAGGTCGGGTCGATCGTGGCACTGACCTTCGAAGCCGAGAGGTTTGCCGGATCCAGTTCCAGCGTGGCATCGGTTTTCGTGAACCGGGCAACGTAGGGCGCCAGTCCGACATGGAGGACCGAGAAGCTCAGGCTCGAGTGATAGGGGTCGAGCTTGTAGGTCCCGGCCGGGGCCTTGATGGTGACCGCTGGTGGCGTTGCGGCGGCGGTCGTTGCCGGCGGCTCAGCGGGCTTGCCACAGGCGACGAGGAGCGAAAGTGCAATCAGGGCAGTAGACAGTTTTTTCACGGGAAACCTCCAGGAACAAAAGTATGGACATGGTCGCAGATCGAAGACCCACCCCGACGACGGGCTTCGGGGCGCAACGACTCGCACCCGGTCACGCCAATCACTCCACCGTGACGGATTTCGCCAGATTTCGTGGCTGATCGACATCGGTGCCGCGCAGTACCGCGGTGTGGTAAGCAAGCAGTTGCAGCGGGATTGTATAGACCAGCGGCTCCTGCAGGGGTTCGATGTGCTCGGGCATGTGGATGACATCCAGGCCCGGCGCCGGCTGGATGCCGGCCTCGGGATCGGCAAACACGTACAGCCGGCCGCCGCGAGCGCGAACTTCCTGCAGGTTGCCCTTGAGCTTCTCGACCAGGTCGTTGTTCGGCGCCACGGCCACCACCGGCATGTCCGCATCGACCAGTGCCAGGGGACCGTGTTTCAGTTCGCCGGCGGCGTAGGCCTCGGCGTGGATGTACGAGATTTCCTTCAGCTTGAGCGCGCCTTCCATGGCCACCGGGTAGGCGGCGCCACGGCCGAGGAACAACGCGTGGTGCTTGTCGGCGAACTGTTGCGCCCAAGCCTTGATTTGCGGCTCCAGCTGCAGGGTCTTCTCGACGATCTCCGGCACGTGCGCCATCTGCCGCACCAGCTTGCGTTCGGTCTCCGAGCTCATGCCGTGATGCCGCGCCAGCGCGACGCCCAGCACGCCCAGAGCGGCAAGCTGCGTGGTGAAGGCCTTGGTTGAGGCCACGCCAATCTCCGGACCGGCGCGTGTCATCAGCACCATGTCCGCTTCCCGAACCAGCGAGGACTCCGGAACATTGCAGATGGCGGCCGTGGCCAGGTAGCCCAGCTTCTTGGCCTCGCGCAGGGCGGCCAACGTGTCGGCGGTTTCGCCGGACTGCGATATGGCGATGAACAGGGTGCCCGGCGGGACCACCGGCTTGCGGTAGCGATACTCGCTGGCCACCTCGACCGTGCACGGCAGCCTTGCGCCCTGCTCGACGTAATAGCGGGCAATCAAGCCGGCGTGATAGCTGGTTCCGCAGGCAACGATGTGCACGCCCTGCACCCGCGGCAGGATGGACCCGGCCTTGGGCCCCAGCGACGCCTCAAGCACGCGGTCGCGGGCGATGCGCTCGGACAGGGTGTCGCCGATGGCGCGCGGCTGCTCGAAAATCTCCATCTGCATAAAGTGCTGGTAGCGCCCGGCCAGCAGGCCGCTGGCGTCGCGCTCGAGGGTGTCGGCCGAGAGGGTTGAGGTGTGCAACTTGCGCTCAACCGGCCGACCGGCCGCATCAAAGATCTTTACGCCATCGCGCCGCACATCGGCGACATCGCCTTCCTCGAGGAACTGGAATCGACGCGTAACCGGCAACAAGGCCTGCACGTCGGAGGCCACGAAATTCTCACCTTCGCCCAGGCCCACGACCAGGGGACTGGCGATCCGGGCGGCGACGAAGCGGTCCGGTTGCTGGGCGTCGAAAACCACGATGGCGTAGGCGCCGTGAAACTGGCGCACGGCAGACTGGACGGCGACGGTCAGGTCCTCCCCGGCCTCGACCCGCTGGTGGATCAGGTGGGCGATGACCTCGGTGTCGGTCTCCGAGGAAAACTCATAACCCTTGGCGGTGAGCTCGCGCCGAAGGGACTCGAAATTCTCGATGATGCCGTTGTGGATGACGGCGATGCGGCCCCGCGACACATGCGGATGCGCATTGGCCTCGGTCACGCCACCGTGGGTGGCCCAGCGCGAATGGGCGATCCCCAGTTGACCGCTCTCGCCCTGCGCCTTGAGCTTCTCGGCCAGCTTGACGACTTTTCCCACCGCGCGGCGCAGACCCAGCTGGCCGCGCTCATTGACGACCGCGATGCCGGTCGAGTCATAGCCGCGATATTCCAGACGGCGCAGGCCCTCGACGAGGATGGGGACGACGTCACGCGAGGCGATGGCGCCAACGATTCCGCACATGGTCTATTTCTTCTTCTTGGGCCGTTGCCAGCCTGGGTAGTGTTTTTGTCCCTGCGCACGCGCCACGCTCAGCCCGCCGGACGGCACGTCGCGGGTAATGGTCGATCCGGCGCCGATCGTTGCCCCCTCGCCAATGGTGACCGGAGCCACCAGTTGCGTATCCGACCCGATGAAGACGTCGTCGCCGACCACGGTCCGGTGCTTGTTGGCGCCGTCGTAATTGCAGAAGATCGTGCCGGCACCAATGTTGACGTTGGCGCCGACCGCGCCGTCGCCGAGGTAGGCAAGGTGGTTGGCCTTGCTGCCGCGGCC
>JANNAK010000154.1:0-2923 GCA_031384195.1 Gammaproteobacteria bacterium | reverse complement strand
GATCAAGCGCGAGGACCAGCAGCCGGTTCATTCCTTCAAGCTGCGCGGCGCGTACAACAAGATGGTGCAGCTGACGCCGGCCCAGCGCGCCGCCGGCGTGGTGACCGCCTCGGCCGGAAATCATGCGCAGGGCGTGGCGCTGGCCGGCGCCACCCTCGGCGTGCGCACGGTCATCGTGATGCCGCGGACCACGCCCGCCATCAAGGTCGACGCGGTCCGGGTGCTGGGCGGCGAGGTGGTGTTGCACGGCGACAGCTACGACGAAGCTGCGGAGCACGCAGCCGGCCTGGCTCGCAGCCGCAAGCTCACGCCGGTGCCGCCCTACGACGATCCCGACGTGATCGCCGGGCAGGCGACCGTGGGCCTTGAGTTGTTGCAGCAGGCACCGGATGCGCTGGACGCCGTGTTCATCCCGGTCGGTGGCGGCGGTTTGTTGGCCGGGATCGCCCTGGCGATCAAGGCCGCGCGACCGGCGGTAAAAATCATCGGTGTCGAGCCGGAAGACGCGGCCTGCATGACCGCCGCGCTGAGCGCCGGGCGGCGCGTGATCCTGTCCGAGGCCGGCCTGTTTGCCGACGGCGTGGCGGTGCGGCAGGCCGGCGCCGAGCCGTTCCGCGTGGCCCGTCTGCTGGTGGACGAGATGGTCACGGTGTCGGTGGACGAGATTTGCGCCGCGATTCGCGACATTTTTTATGACAACCGCTCACTGCCCGAGCCGGCCGGTGCCGTGGCGCTGGCGGGCCTGAAGCGTTGGGCGCAAGGCCGGCGCGGGAGCGGCAAGACCCTGGTCGCGATTGAGTCGGGGGCCAACGTCAATTTCGATCGTCTGCGCCACGTCGCCGAGCGCGCTGAACTGGGCGATGCCCACGAGACGCTGCTGGGCGTGACCATCCCGGAACAGCCCGGCAGCTTCAAGCGCTTCCTTGGGGCGCTGGGAAAGAAAGCCATCACCGAGTTCAATTACCGCTACTCAGAGCCCGGCGAGGCGCACCTGTTCGTCGGCATCAAGCTGGGGTTCGACCGGGCGGAGCGCGGCGAAATCCTGCGCCAGCTGCGCGAGGACGGCTATCCGGTGCAGGATCTTTCCGGCAACGAAATGGCGAAGGACCACGTGCGCTACATGGTCGGCGGGCGCAGCCCCGGGCTGGAGGACGAGGTGCTGTACCGCTTTGAGTTTCCCGAGCGACCCGGCGCCTGCCTGAAGTTCCTCAATGCCATCCACGGCCGCTGGAATATTTCCTTGTTCCATTACCGCAATCACGGCGCCGCGTTTGGCCGGGTACTGTGCGGATTGCAGGTGCCGAAGGCGGAGCGCGCCCAGTTGCGGCGCACCCTCAAGGAACTGGGTTATTCCTGTTCGGACGAGACCGACAACCCGGCCTACCGCCTGTTCCTGGGAACCGCACGATCCTAGGCCGATCCGGGCGCGGGTTCAGTCCAGCAGCGAGAAGCGGTAGCGTAATTTCAGCAGGAACTGGCTGGCGGTTTCCTCGGCCAGCCCGCGGCGCAGGGCGGCCAATTGGTGTCGTTCGGTGTCGGCCTGAGCCTCAAACCCGGCGCGGCTGTAGACCAGGAACAGTTCCGACTGCGGTGCTATCTCAAACTTGTAGCGTGCCTGCAGCGCCGTGGTGGTGAAGCTGAAATCCTCAATCGGGGCGCCGGTCGCTTGCAGCGTGCCGTTGACGCCGGGCAGGTAGGCGCCCAATGCCCCACCGGAGGCGGCCACCCACTGGAATTTCACGCGGATCTCATGCCGGGGTAGCGGAAACCAGTTGACGTCCAGCGAGGCATATTGCTGTTCGTACTCGTACAGGCCGACCTGGCTATTGACCGGGTCCCAAATCGCGTAATCGGCATAGTTCCAGAACTCCAGCGTCGAGGTGATGGAGAAACGGTCGCTGGGATAGAAGCCCGGCTGCAGGTAGAACAGGTGGAAGCCGCGATCCCGGTAACTGCTGCTGCCGACGCCAATTTGTGTGTAGTAGCGGAATAATCCGGTCTGAAGGCTTTGATAGTAGGCGTCAATCCGGTGCGTCATCGGCAGCTTCACGTTGCCATTGCCTTGCGTGAGCAAGTCATCTTCGCCACCGATGTAGTCGCCCTGATACTGAAGGCCCAGGGTCCGCGTGTCGCGCCGCTTCAGGTTCCAGACGGCGCGGAAGAAGCCCGGGCGTTGCTCGCCGCTGTCGTTGTAGGCCAGGTTCAGCAGGGTTTCGAGATTTTGGACCTCGAAGGCACTGGATGCCGGCCAATCTCGCCAGTACCAGGTATTGACCGTTTCCACCAGATGGTCATTGGGCCGCGACTGGTAGCCGGCGTCGTTGATATTGAATCCCGGGTTCTTGGTGATGAACACGGTGCTGCTGTCCAGTGAACCACCGGGGGCGTAGCTGAACAGCATCCGGCCGCCACTGCCGTGCCCGACCGGGTCGAGGAAGTCGGCGAAGGTGCCAGTTGGCTTCGCGTCGATCTCGCTGACCGCGCCCTGGCCGCTGAGACGGACCCCGGGTCCAAGCGTCCAGCCAAAGTCCAGGGCAGCGACGTCGGCCTGCCGGTCGATCGTTGGCCGGTCGACGTGGGTGCCCATCATCCCCAGCGAAAAGGCATCGCTCAACTTGTAGCGTGCCCTTCCGACAAAAAAATCGCGGCCCTGCGCCGCGCTGGAATCGTCTTCGCTGGCGGCGATCGTGCCGAACTGCAGCCCGCCACGGCTGCCGGTGTACTTCGCCGCGCCGAGGATGTCGCTGGCGCCTTCGTCGCCCGCATCGGGACGGGCGCCGACGCGACGGGTGTAGAGGATGTTGAAGTCGGTGCTGAACAGGTCGAAGTTTTCGGTGAAGAACGGGCGCTTGTCCGGGAAAAAGGTCGGGATCGCGCTGAAGTTCACCACCAGCTGGTCCGATTCGACCTGGCCGAAGTCCGG
>JANNAK010000130.1:0-6047 GCA_031384195.1 Gammaproteobacteria bacterium | reverse complement strand
GTGGGTGAGTGCGGAAGAAATATTAGCGGAAACCAGGAACCCGGCGGCGCGCCACTATCGGGTCCTTGTCGTGAAGTACCCGGTGACTCCACCCGCCTTCAGGTAAGTTTTGGTGTAGCCCTTGGCCGTGGCGGTGGCGGTGTGCTTGACCTGCAGCGTCTGGCCCGGATTCAGCGAGCCGGCCGCCGTGGTGTAAGCGCCACCGTCAATGCGGTAGGAAAGACCCGGGCCAGCCGCCACCGAAATCGCGGTGTTGAAGCCGGTCAGCGCAACCACTTCCGACTCAACCTCCGCGCCGCCGGTGACCTGCGACTGCGTCGCAAAGGTGAACGCATCCGGCGTGCGGTCCTGCGCGCTGGTGTGTGAGCGGAACTCGGTGCTGTAGCCGCCCACCGTCACCGGGCTCACCGCGGCGGTATCGGCGCTGACCGCGCTGACATGGCGCAGGCGCAGGCTCTGGCCCGGCAGCACCGTGCCCGGTGCGCCGGTGAAAGCGCCACCGTCCACGCTGAACTGGCCGTCGACCACACTGATCGGCGCCGCATTCGTAAACCCGGTCAGGGTCTTGCTCTCCGACGTGACGTAGACATTGGTCGTCACGCCGCTGCGCACCACGTACGTAAACGCGTCCGGCGTCGTATCGCGGTCGTCGCTCTGGTCGCAGGCATCGCCCAACCCGTCCGCATCCACGTCCGCCTGGTCCGCGTTGGCCGCGGTCGGGCAGTTGTCGGCGCCGTCATTGGAGCCGTCGCCGTCGGTGTCCACCGGCGCGGAGCCGCCGGACAGCACCCGCTGGCCGTTCACGAAATCCGCCTGGCCGCTGGCGTCCGCCCCGTAAATGGGCAGTTGCACCGTTCCGGTGATGTTGACCGCCGGGATGCGGAGATCGCGCGAGGCGCTGGAGTAGTACTGCGCATGCTGGCCGTAAATCACCAGCGACAGCACGTCACCCACCTCAAGCCGGTCGGCGACGCCAACCAGGTCGACATCGTGCGTGCCCAGGCCGCGCAGCGGCGTCAGCTGGTCGTCGATCAGGGTCGGCGCACCGCTGCCGCCCGCCCGCACCACGCCCAGGCCAACCAGGGTCATGCTGTCGCAGCCCAGGCGCACGGTCGGGAGCGCCGCCGGTGCGCAGTCCTGCGCCATCTCATTGGCACCGGTCACCGAGGCGACGGTGACGTTCAGGTGCGCGATGCCGGCCAGGATTCCCTTGCGTTCGACCGTGCCCAGCGTCACCACCACCGGCTGCGCGCCCATCGCGCTGCCCACGGCGGCAAGCCCGTTCGGCACCCGCTGCGCCGACACGTTGCGCTCGACAAAACCCGTCGCCTCGCCACCGGCCAGGCCCAGGTCCGGATGCGGCGCCAGCACCTGCGCGCGATCCATGAACACGTTGTCGTTGGGCTTGATGGCAAAGCAGACGTCGCGACGTGAAGCCGCGGCGGTGTCCGGCTTGAGCTTCGAGTCAAACCAGGCCACGGCGCCAATGTCGCAACGCCCGCCGTTGAAGTCGGCGACATTGTCGCCCGGCGTCGCCGCGTACAAGGCGTGGCCACTGTTGTGGGTGTACAAGCTGACTTCGGCACCGGCGGCACTCAGGCACTGGTAGTTCCACCAGGCTTCATTGAAGTTGAACAAGGTGTCGGCCATGCCCTGGGTCAGGAGCACGTCGAGGCCCTGGAAATTCGTCAGCGGGTTGGCCGGAACAATCAGGCTGCCAACGCCCGGACGACCATCCACCTGCGTCGCCGGCGTGTTGTCGCCCTGCACTCCGGTCACCATCGGCACCAGGTCCGATCGGTAAGTTGGATAGGGCATGGTCGGCAGGCCAGCCGCGCCGCACCAATGGCTGAGACTGTGGTAGCGGAACCAGTCCAGCGCCTGACGCGGGAACTCGCCCATCGTGGCGCCACGGCTCAATGCTTCCTTGATGAACGGATCCTGGCCGTTGGGCGCGAAGTTGTTCTGCAGCCCATGAACGTTGCTGAACGCCTCGCCGGCTGCGGCCAGGAGGGTGTCGTACTGGGCCTTGATGGTGTCGCCGGGATTGAGGCTGAAGCGCAGGTCGTGCCATGTGATGTCCGGCTGCACTGCGTCCAGGCGCTTCTTGGCATCGGTCGCCAGCAGCAGCAACTGATAGCCGCCGCCGTAGCTCCCGCCAATCGCACCAACCACCACGTTGGGGCCGTTGGCCACGCTGGTCTTGCTGGCCGGCCGGGGCACAAACCCTCCGGTCGCTTCGTCACGCCAGGCCAGGTAATCAAGGTTGGCCTCGGCCCAGTCCAGAATCTGCGCCAGGTACTTGCCTTCGTAGTCGGGATCCATCACGCGCACCGTGCCCGAGGTGCCACCGAAGCCTCGCTGGTCAATGCTGATGATCGCGTAGCCGGCATTGCGATAGTCGGTGAAGCCACTCGTTGAACGGCTGCCGGCGTAGCCGTGGCCGTGCAGCATCAGGGGGTGAGCGCCATTGACCACGCCAGCGCAGTTGAAGGCCTTCGGCTCAAGCACCTGGAAACTGATGGTCTCGCGGTCGTAGGACGTCAGCTTGACCTGGTAGCTGTTGTTGCCGGCCAGGTTGGCGCCGGTGGCGCACGAGGCATTGGGGAATTCAGGATCCGGCGGCGGCTCGCCTTCGCCAGTGACGGTGTTGTAAATCGTGTCAACCGCGCCCTGAATCAATGGGCCGGCGACAGGTACCTGCGTAACGCAGCCCAGGCCAGCCGGCGTCGGGTCGCACAGTTGCGGGCTGCCGCTGCTGCTGCCGCCATCCTCCCAGGCGTCGCCGGTGTAAGTCACCGCCGCCGCGCCCGGGGCGAGCGTTCCCGAAGCCGGGGCCGCCGCCTGTGCACCGGAGTTGATTGAAACCACCACGACGGCAGCAAATACGAGGATGCCGGGATTCAGGTAGCTCATGGGCGCACTCCGGTGCAAGGCGACGACGGACGAAGGGAATAGAAGTGCTCGCGGATGCGAGAACGGAGAGACGCGGCGACATCTGCCGGGAAAAAGTCGAGCTGCGCGTCCCAGTTAGGTCATCAGGTGAAGGAGTCTGGTTGGCAGCAAAATACCCGTAACATGAATCATTCGTCAACGTCATTTATCTGGCGCTTTGCATGAGCGAGAATTACTAGTACCAAACGTCTTGTAACTGAAGCTCACGTCAGGTACAAAGGTGGCCGCGACGAGGCGTACCGTTGAGGTCCGCCCTTGATTCCATGACCCGAGTTTCACTCCGAGGTATTGCCAAATGAAGAAGTTCCTTGCGCTTTCACTCACCGCCGCCCTGTTGGCGCCAGCCGCCGCCGTCGCCGCTGATGCGGACTGCGACGCCCTCGGCTCTGGCTGCGCAAACAACCTTACGATCGCGGCCGAAGTCATCTCGAATTGCTCCAGTCTCTCCGCCGGCGCGATCGACTTCGGCTTCGCCGGAGCGGTCGATACCGACACCGACGCTACCGGCACCATCACGGTGACCTGTGCGGTCGCCGCCGATTACAACGTCGAATTGGGACTTGGCGAGATGCCCGCCGGTGCGATTCGTCGGGTCAACGACGGCAGCACTGGCAACAAGATTGACTATTACCTGTACCAGGACTCGTCGCGCACAATTGATTGGGGCGCCGGCGCCGACGCAAACGCTGGCGTGGGTACCGGCAGCCCGCAGAACCTGACCGTTTATGGCCGCCTTGATCGCACCATCAACGACATCAAGGGCCTGTACTCGGACCTCGTTGTCATTACGCTCAACTTCTGATCCCGGAGTTGGCATAATCGCCGAATGCTAAACGTGCATTCAGGGGCGGCGGCTCGCACCGTCGCCCTTTTCATTGGTGCCGCCGCCGTGCTCGGGGCCCAACGCGCCTCGGCCGCGGCGAATTTCTCGGCCTCGCCGCTGGCGCTGGAGCTGCGCCCGGGGAAAATTGGTACCTCTCTGACCTTGGGCAATCAGGGCAGTGCGCCGGTGACAGTCCAGGCTGAACTGGTCAGCTGGAACCAGGACTCGGGCGAGGACACCTATGGGCCTGCGAACGGCCTGGTGGTGACGCCCCCGATTTTCCGCATCGACGCCGGCGCCAGCCAGGTGGTGCGGGCCGGGCTCCTGAAGCGCGCAGAAGCCCCGGCACGCGAGCAGGCCTACCGCCTGCGCGTCATCGAGGTCCCCCCTGACGGGACCGTGACCCAGGGCGCGATCGCCACCGTCCTGCAACTCAGCTTTCCGCTGTTCGTGCTGCCGGCAGACCGCAAGGCGGCGGCCAAGCTCGAATTTTCGGCCGAAGGGCAGCCCAACGGTGACCTGCGACTGCGCGTGGCCAACAGCGGCGCGGTGCACGGCAAGATCACGCGTCTCAGCCTGGTCCAGGGCGGCACGCCGGTCGCCGAACGTGGCACAAATTTTTATGTACTCGCCGGCGCCCGCCGCGAACTGACCTGGACCGGCGCGCTCAAGCAAGCCACCGGCGCTCCGCTGGAACTGCGGATCAAACTCGACGCCCGCAAGGATTCCGTCGTGCTGACGGTCGCCCCCGCACCGACCAGCCCGACCGACCGCTGAAACCGTGAGTGCCGGCCTGCGCCTGCTCGGCGCACTCATGTCCCTGCTGTCATTGCCAGCACTGGCCACCGACCGGAACCTCGCGCTGGCGGCCACTTCGGGCTGGCTGCAGGTCAGTCAGGTGGGTGGGCCGGAGAGCATCGGCAGCCCAGCGCCCGAGACCGTAGAGACGCTCCTGTACAGCGTCAGCATCAATGGCCAGCCCCAGGGCACGACGCTGCTGCTCCGGTTGAGCAGCGGGAAGCTGCTGGCGGCCGAGGCAGACTGGGCCCGCTGGCACCTGATCAAGCCCACCGACGTCGCCTATGATTTTGAGGGCGACCGCTATTACGCCTGCAATGCCGCGCCCGGTTTTGCGGTTGCTTTTGATGAACCGAAGCTCGAAGCCCAGCTGAGATTCGCGCCGCAGGCGTTTGCGACCACTCGAATAAGCGCCGCAGGCCAGCGCGCCGCGACGCCGCAGCCGCCGCCGGGGCTGGGCGGATTCCTGAATTACGATTTCGTCGGCACACGACAGGAAATCGGCTCGGTCGAACACACCCACAATATTGATGGTGCCTTTGAACTCGGCGCTTTCAACGGCTTGGGCGTGGGCACCAGCCAGTGGCTGGGCACCAACCTGAGTGACGAGGACCCCGAGGTTCGGCGCGGACGCCGGTTCATCCGGCTGGACAGCGCCTGGACGCGAGACCTGGCCGAGGACATGGAGACGATCCGGATCGGCGATGGCGTTGGCGCCTCCGGGATCTGGGGGCGGCCGCTGCGCTACGGCGGCCTGCGCTGGTCGCGGAATTTCGGGACCCAGCCCGGATACGTCACCTTGCCGCAACCCGCCTTCGCTGGCGAGACCGCCTTGCCGTCGGTGCTCGACGTCTATGTCGATGGCGTCCGGCGCCAGAGCCTGGAGGTACCCGCCGGCCCGTTCCAGGTAGACGACGTGCCGACCTTGACCGGCCTGGGCGAGGTGCAGCTGGTGGTCCGCGACCTGCTGGGCCGCGAACAGGTACTGACCGAGTCCTACATCACCGGTGCCCGCCAGTTGCGCGCCGGCCTGCAGGATTTTTCGCTTGAGTCCGGTTTTGTCCGCGAGCAATTCGGGCGCGAAAGCAACGAGTACGGCGACGCCCTCCTGTCCGCAACCCACCGTTACGGGCTCAGCGACGGATTGACCAGTGAAGTCCGCGCCGAGGGCTCCACGAAGGTGCAGGCCGTCGGCATCGGTTCGCTGTTTTCGATTGCCCCCATCGGCTCGATTTCGACCGCGTTCGTCGTCAGCCATACCGATTCCGGGATTGGCACGCTGAACAGCCTCAGCTTCCAGCGCTCCCGACGCCGCAGCCTGAACTTCGGTGCCCGGATGGAATTTGCAAGCGCCGATTTCGCCCAACTCGGCCTTTCGCCGGATCTCGGACGGGCACGGCGGGTGCTCGGCGCCAACCTCGGGTTCTCGCTTCAGCCGCTGGGCTCCTTTGGGGCCGGCTACATCCAGCAA
>JANNAK010000128.1:0-5744 GCA_031384195.1 Gammaproteobacteria bacterium | reverse complement strand
CAACAAGTCCGCGAAGGGCGGCAAGAAGATTTCGCTGGCCGACCTGATCGTGTTGGGCGGCTGCGCGGCCGTTGAGGCCGGCGCCAGGCGGGCCGGCCACGACCTCAAGGTGCCGTTCGCGCCGGGCCGCACCGACGCATCGCAGAAGCAGACCGATGTAGAGGCGTTTGCCGTGCTCGAGCCGTCTGCGGACGGTTTTCGCAACTACGCCCGCAAGGGCTGCGAGGAGTCGGCGGCCGAGATGCTGGTGGACAAGGCGCAGTTGCTGAACCTTTCCGCTCCGGAGGTCACCGTGCTGGTCGGCGGCATGCGCGCACTGGGCGCCGGCCTCAACGGCCGCGCAGCCGCCCAACACGATCAGGTCGGCCAGCGAAATCTTCTTGCCGCCCTTCGCGGACTTGTTGAAGTCCTTCTGGATTGCCTCCAGCTTCTTCAGGACCTTCGCCAGTTCCACCGGCTGGTTGACCTGCCAGTCCTTTTGCGGCGCCAGGCGAATCCGCGCACCGTTGGCGCCGCCGCGCTTGTCGCTGCCGCGAAACATTGCCGCCGAGGCCCAGGCCGTCGTCACCAGCTGCGGGATCGACAACCCGCTTGCCAGAATCCCGGCTTTCAGGGCCGCAATGTCCTTGTCGCCGACCAGCTTTTGGTCGACCGGCGGCACCGGGTCCTGCCAGATCATCGTTTCCCTGGGCACCAACGGCCCCAGGTACCGGGACAGTGGACCCATGTCGCGGTGGACGAGCTTGTACCAGGCGCGGGCAAACGCGTCGGCGAATTGCCTGGGGTTCTTGTGGAAGTGCCGCGAAATTTTTTCGTAGGCCGGATCCATGCGCAGCGCGAGGTCGGCCGTGGACATCATCGGGGCATGGCGCTTCTTGGGATCGTGGGCATCCACGACGGTGCCCGCGCCGGCGCCGCCCTTGGGCTTCCACTGGTGCGCACCGGCCGGACTCTTGCTCAGCTCCCACTCGTATTTGAACAGGGTGTCGAAGTAACCGTTGTCCCACGTCGTGGGGTTGGGCTTCCATGCGCCTTCCAGCCCGCTGGTAATCGCGTGTGCACCTTTTCCCGTCCCAAAGCTGTTCTTCCAGCCCAGGCCCTGCTCCTCAATGGCGGCGCCCTCGGGCTCGGCACCGACATACTTGCCGGGATCGGCCGCACCGTGGGTTTTGCCGAAGGTGTGTCCGCCGGCAACCAGCGCCACGGTTTCCTCGTCGTTCATCGCCATGCGGGCGAAGGTCTCGCGAATATCGCGGGCCGAGGCCACCGGATCAGGCTTGCCATTGGGTCCTTGCGGGTTGACATAGATCAAGCCCATTTGCACGGCGCCCAGGGGATTGGCCAATTCGCGATCTCCGCTATAGCGCTTGTCGCCCAGCCACTCTGCCTCGGGGCCCCAGTCAATGTCTTCCTGCGGCTCCCAAACATCCTCGCGTCCACCGGCGAAGCCGAAAGTCTTGAATCCCATGGAGTCCAGCGCCACGTTGCCGGCCAGGATCATCAGGTCGGCCCAGGAAATCTTGCGGCCATACTTCTGCTTGATCGGCCACAGCAGGCGGCGCGCCTTGTCGAGGTTGCCGTTGTCCGGCCAGCTGTTGAGCGGCGCGAATCGCTGGGTACCGTAGCCAGCGCCGCCACGGCCGTCGGCAATGCGATAGGTTCCGGCGCTGTGCCAGGCCATGCGAATGAAGAACGGGCCGTAGTGGCCGTAGTCCGCCGGCCACCAGTCCTGCGAGTCGGTCATCAGGGCATGCAGGTCCTTGACCACCGCATGCAGGTCGAGACTCTCAAACTCCTTGGCGTAGTCGAACTTCTCGCCCATCGGATCAGACTCGGGCGAGTTCTGGTGCAGGATCTTCAGATTCAGCTGCTTCGGCCACCAATCCGCATTAACCCGTGAATCCGCGACGGCATTCTTGCCGGTTGAGAACGGACACTTCGATTCGCTGGACATGGTTGGCTCCTGGTGACTTTTACGGTGAGATTATCGTCCCACCCTAGGCCCTTGCGCTCCATACTTCAATGCAATTGCCGCAATCTTCTTTATAGGGACGTCCTATCACCGCGCGGGTCCCGCCAGGCGCCCGTCAGGGACGGTGCCCATTTCGGTACGCGCGGGGCCTAGCGCTTGCGGAAGCCGCCGCTGTCCACCATCTGCTGGAAGAACTCGTTCATCGAGTCGGCCAGCGGGCGGTACTGGATTCCCAGCTCCTTGCGGCTGCGGCTGTTGTCGCCCTTCCACGGCAGGTTCACGTTCCGGGCCACGCCCTTGCGGGTGAGCGCCTTGTTGACCATCGGGCCAACCAGCCACAGCAACCACTTGGGCAGCGTGCCCCGTGGGATCGGGTAATCCTTGCCAAACTTCGGCAGCAGCGCCTGCGCCATTTCCGGAAAACTGGAGTTGTGGCCGGAGACGATGTAGCGCCCCTTGGCTGCGGGCGTGAACGCCGCACGGACGTGGGCTTCGGCCACGTCGCGCACGTCCACCAGGCCCATGCCGATGTCCGGCACGCCAGGCTTCATGGTGCCATCGCCCAGCTGCCGCACGATGTTAAAGCTCTCGGAGGTGCCCTTGGGATTGATGCCGGGGCCTATTACCAGCGAGGGGTTGATGGTGACCATGTCCCAGCGGTCCTGCGCCTTGTTGATTTTCCAGGCTTCCTGCTCGGCCACGGTCTTGGAGTAGGAATACGGCTGGTGCTCCAGTGAAGAACTGGTATTCCAGATCTCCTCGGTGAAGATGTCGTTCGGCGTGGCCCGCTGGTCGGCATTGTCGCCGTAAATGGCCGCGCAGCTGCTGGTCAGAACCACGCGCTTGACGGTGGGCGTCTTGTTGGCCGACTCCAGCACATTGCGCGTGCCCAGCAGTGCCGGCTCGACCAATTCCTTCTGCGGGTCCTTAACGCTCATGCTGAAGGGCGAGGCGGTGTGGAACACCACCTGGCAGCCGGCCATCGCCTCGGCATAGGAGCCGACTTCCAGCAGGTCGGCCTTGAAGTAGACGATCTTGCCCGCGGACTTGGCGGCGATCTCGTCCAGGTACTTGAGCTTGCCGGCGTCCGCCGGGTTGCGCACCGGAGCGTGCACGGTCAGGCCTTCTTCAAGCAGCCGCTTGACCAGCCAACCGGCGACATAACCGGTGGCGCCGGACACCATTACCGGCATCCCTTTATCGATTTTCATGTCTGATTTTCCCCTGGAATCCTGGCCCGAATGATGGCAGACCTCCGGAACAATAGGGTCTTCTTCGCGTTTTCAGTCCGCCGCCAAAACCAGCCAGCGTGCTAGCGTTGCGGGCCCGGTATGCGGTCGGAGTCGAAATATGGGCGCGCTGTTCTGGATCCTCTCGCACACGCCACTCAAGCTGGCGTGGGCGCTCGGTTGGGCTTGCGCCTGGCTGTGGTGGACGATCATCCCGTTTCGCAGGTCGCTCGCCATTAACGGCTATCACCGGGCGTTTCCCGATCGCCCGCCCGGAGCCGACCTGCGGCGCATGTTTGCCGGCTTGGTCCTCGGCTACTTCGAGCTGTTCCGGGAAATGCGCGTCGCCGGCAGCGTCAAGGTCGATTATTCCGGCCAGGAAGACTTGCTGGCCGAGTTGGCGTCCGGCGAGGGCTCGTTCCTGCTATCCGGACATTTCGATTCCTGGGACCTGGTCGGACCGATGATCTGCCGCGATCTCTCGCTGCCGGCCAGCGTGATCGTGAAAACCCCGAAGAACGCGGCGATGGCGGGCCTGATCAAGAAAATCCGCACCGCTTTCGGCATGGGCTTGCTGCCGGTGAAGCAGGTCATGGAGCGGGTCTACGAAGAAGTCGGGCGCGGACGGCAGGTGGTGTTCCTGCTGGACCAGCGCCTGAACCGGGGCATACCGGCGGAATTCTTCGGCGCGCCCGGCCTGACCAGCCCTGCACTGGCGCAAGCCGCGCGCAAGAGCGGCAAACATGTCTACACCCTCTGGTTCACGCGCATCGGCATTGGACGTCACCGGGCGGAGATCGGCCCGCCGCTGGCCCTGAGCGGGGACATCGCCGCCGATACGCGTTGCTTCATGCAGTTTTACGAGGAGCGCATCCGCCAAGTGCCGCACAATTGGTTGTGGCTGCACGACCGCTGGCGCGGCGGAACGACCGCGGCGGCGGTACCGGCGAATCCGTAGGGTGCAGCCGCTGTCCGCTTTTTCACTAAACTTCCGCCGATGAACCTGCTGCTGCGCCTGTCCGGCCTGGTGGACACCCTGACCGACTGGCTCGGTCGAACCGCGCGCTGGCTGGTGCTGCTGATGGTACTGATCAGTTCCGGCAACGCGCTGTCGCGTTACGCCTTCAACGTCAGCTCCAATGCCTGGCTGGAAATCCAGTGGTACCTGTTCTCGGCCGTGTTCCTGCTGTGCGCTGGCTACGCCCTGCTGCACAACCAGCATGTGCGCATTGACGTCCTGTCCTCGCGGCTGTCGGCACGGGCGCGGGCCTGGATCGAAATTTTTGGCACCGTGTTCTTCCTGCTGCCGATGGCCGTGGCCATCGGCGGGCTGTCGTGGCCCGTCTTTACCGACGCCTGGCACAGCGGCGAGATCTCCACCAATGCCAATGGCCTGGTCCTGTGGCCGGCGCGACTGCTGGTACCGGTCGGCTTTGCGATGCTGGTGTTGCAGGCGCTTTCGGAACTGGTCAAGCGCATCGCCTTCCTGCGCGGGATGATTCCCGACCCGGGCGGCGCGGGATCCGGCAATGCGGTGATCGAGCTGGCCGACGACCTGCTCAAGCTGCGCAAGGCCGGCGAATGAGCGAATTCCTCATCGCCAATATCGCACCGCTGATGTTTGCGGCGATGGTGGTGTTCCTGTTGCTGGGTTATCCGGTTGCGTTTTCGCTCGCCGCCAACGGCATCGTGTTCGGCCTGCTCGGCATGGAACTGGGCTTGCTGGACGCCTCGCTGTTCCAGGCCATGCCGCAGCGGATCTGGGGCGTGATGTCCAACGACACCCTGCTTGCCGTGCCCTTCTTCACCTTCATGGGCTTGATCCTTGAGCGCAGCGGCATGGCCGAGGACTTGCTGGACACCGTCGGCGAGTTGTTCGGCAGCCTGCGCGGTGGCCTGTCCTACGCCGTGATCCTGGTCGGTGCGTTGCTCGCCGCCACCACTGGCGTGGTCGCCGCCTCGGTGATCTCGATGGGCCTGATCTCGCTGCCGATCATGCTGCGCTACGGCTACGACCGGCGGCTGGCCGCCGGCGTGATTGCCGCGTCCGGCACCCTGGCGCAAATCCTGCCGCCCTCGTTGGTGCTGATTGTGCTGGCCGACCAGTTGGGCCGTTCGGTGGGTGACATGTATGCCGGTGCGATCATTCCGGCGCTGGCCCTGGTCGGCCTGTACCTGGCTTACGCAGTCGGCGCGGCGGTGTTCAAGCCCGCTTGGTCACCGGCGCTGCCACCGGAAATCACCAATGAAATTCGCGGCCGCCGCTCACTGGGGGTGTTGCTGCTGATCGCCATGGCTGCTGCGGGCGCCTGGGATTACTGGATGCTGGCCGAAGGCTCCCCACGCGACGAACAGGTGGTGATTCTGGTCGCGGTCGGCGCCGGTACGGCCTTTGTCCTCGCGCTACTGCACCGCCTGCTTGGACTGCGCCTGCTGTCGCCGCTGGCCGAGCGGGTCACCTTCGTGCTGGTGCCGCCACTGGCGCTGATCTTCCTGGTGCTCGGTACCATCTTCCTGGGGATTGCCACGCCCACCGAGGGCGG
>JANNAK010000117.1:0-5752 GCA_031384195.1 Gammaproteobacteria bacterium | reverse complement strand
ACCACGCCGCGGTCGCGCGGAGTCTGCGCGATGCAGGGGCCGTCGTTCTCGACGAAACCGAAATAGTTCTTGTTGTTGCTGTAAATCAGGTTGTTCTCGTACAGGCCGTGGTCCTGCGGCATGCCCGGATGTCCGCCGTAGACGCTCTCGGTGGCCAAGCCGGTTTGATTGCGGGAAAAATTGTTGTCATGCACCCACGGCGAGTTGCCGGCAGTGCCGGAGTAGCCACCGGAGGCGTGGTGCGCATAGCTGTTGCGGACTTCGGTGCCCTGGCGCACGCGCAGATTGGCGTTCGCATGGGTGGCGGCCTTGTAGATGTCGGCGCCGGACCCGGGATACACCACCGAGTCGGCGGCGCCGTAGCCTTCCACGGTGTCGTACAGGATGTGGTCGCAAGCGAAGGTCAGGTAGGAGTACTCGTCCACCCAGCGCGCCATCAGTCCGTCCATCACGCCGCCATCGACCTCCAGCATATAGATGGAGTTGAATTCGAAGATCTGGGTGGTGAAGTTTTTGAGGTAGATGCCGTCGGTGCGATCGGCACGGATGCCGTTCAGGTAACGGAACTGGCCGTCGACCGGGTCGCCGGGCTTGGTGATGAAGTCGCCCTCAAAGATGACGTCGGTATTGATTTCGCCGGTGCCTTCGATCTGCAGGTCGAGGTACTGGCAGGCGCTTTGCGCCGGGTTGCAGGCCTGGGTCTGTGGATTGGCGCAGACGCCTTCGAGATCGGAGCCGCAGTTGTCGTCGACGAAATTCGGATCACCAAATATGGCCACCGTGTTCTGGATGTGGCGGCAGCGGAATTGCTCTTCGTAGCTGAGCTTGCCCGGGCCGCGGGCCAGCACCGCCGCGCAGAAAGTCTTGTCGGCCGGAGTTGAGGCACCGGCGAGCTCGTCGAGTGCGCGGATGCTGGGCTGCTCGCGATAGACGCCGGGCAAGATGTAAATCGTGGTGCCGCGCTGGACCACCGCGTCGACCGCCGCCTGCAGGTGTTCAAAGGCACATTCCTGGTACAGCATTGCGTTAATGGCGCGCCGCTTTGGGTCCTGGATCTGCGCAATGCGGCTGGCGCTGTCCTCGCCCGCCGCGATGCCCTCGTCACCGGGGCGCTTGCACACCACGCGCCGCGGGGACTGTGGTTCGGGCAGCATCGGCCGGTAGGCCGGGCGCTGCGAGACGCGCTCGGTCGGGAAGAACGACTGCCGCTCGGAGTGGGCTTGTGCAAGGCCGGGCAGCAAGCCGGCGGAAAACACGGCGAGCAACAGCGAGGACCGCAGCGTAATTGTCATGGAAACGCTCCTTGGAGCCGAAATCATATTCCTTACCGGGATGCGCCGTTCTGCAGGGCGCTGTGGCCACTGGAGAGGCTGCGCAGGAACGCCTCCAGATCGCCCAGATCCGGCGGAGTCAGCGCCAGCGGGAACAGCTCGGTGTGACCGCTGCGCTCGAACACGCCGGGCGCGCGGTTGTAGTGGTCCAGCACCGCGGCCAGCGTCGCGAACCTTCCGTCGTGCATATAAGGCGCGGTGTTGGCCACTTCGCGCAGGCTGGGCACCTTGAAGGCGCCACGAAGTTCGGGCCCGACGCTGCGCAGGAACTCCAAGTGCGGGCAGGCGTGGGCGGGGTCATCGTTGTAAGGGCCCTGGCAGTTGAACCGCGACTCCAGCAATGGCTCGATGGCGACGGCGCGGCCATGGTCGGACGGGCGCCTGGGCAGCTTGCCGGTGCCAGTGTTTTGGAATCCCTCGCTGGTGAGCAGTGGCCCGTGATGGCAGCGCAGGCACTGACCCTTGCCCAGGAACAGGCGCAGTCCTGCCTGCTCGGATCCCGACAGCGTGCCGGCGGTGGGGTGTCCGGCCGCCAGCGCATCAGCGAATTCGTCAAATCGGGTGGCTGGCGGGCGCAGCGTGCGCTCATAGGCTTCGATCGCCTTGCCGATGTCACTCAGCAGGCGCCCGTCGTCGTCCAGTCCGGATTCGCCGAACAAGGTCCGAAATTCGTTGCGGTAGCGAAGGCGCACCAGCTTTCGCAGCCCGGCCGCAGATTGCCCCAGTTCCTGCGGGTTGAGGATGGGTACGGTGGCCTGCATCCAAAGGCTGTCCGCGCGACCGTCCCAGAACTGCCAGCGATGCCAGGCGGCCGTCAGCAGGCTCGGCGCGTTGCGCTCGACCTTGCCCAGGGCGCGTGAGGTCGGCAGCCCATCCGTGAACTGGCGATCCGGAATGTGGCAGGACGCGCAGGAGAATTTTCCGTTGCGGCTGAGCCCGGTGTCGAAAAACAAGCGCTGGCCGAGTGCCGCCGCGAGCGGATCATCCGCAACGCGATTGCCCGGATTGGGCGGTGGCGGAGGCAACTGGCGAAGGGCGAGGCTGGCGATGCGCGCACGGTCGGCGTCGCCCCATTCCTGTGCCGGCACGGACCATGGCAGCAACGCCAGCAGCAGGATGGCCGCCGGCCGCAGGCAAGGCATGGGCTTACTCGAGCAGGAAGTTGAAGGTGACGGTGTCACCGACCTTGTCCTTCGAGATGAACACATTCATCTCCCACCAGCCCGGCATGCTGAACTGCAGGCCGTCGATCAGGTACTCGCCGGGTGCCGCGCCCGCTTTATAGCGCGGAGTGCTCTGCATGCCATGCCCGTGCTGTGGCATGCCGCCGTTGATGCTGAGCGTGGCCCCGCTGACCGGCGCGCCATCCGGCGTCTCGATTTTGAGCACCCAGCTCTGGAACTGGTTCAGGCTGACCGGTTCTCCGCGTTGGCGAACTTCAGCCCGGTAATGCTGCTGGCGCGAAACCTGGCGGGTGGCGAGGTCCACGTGCTTGCGGAATTCCAGGCTGCTTTCGTAATGCGTGCGGCGAGCATATTGGTAGCGCGGGCTTTCCGGCAGCCATTTCAGCGATGGCGGGATGCCCGGCGGCCGGGCTTCCGGCGGCGGCATCGTCGCCGTGGCAGGCGATGTCGGCTCGGACGTGGCGGTATCGGCGGGCGAACAGGCAGCGCCCAGGGCCAGGGCAGCCATCGCCAGCATTCGTCCGCAGGTATTCAAGGCAGGAACGTGATTCATAGGCCAAGTTTCGCACGCAGCTGCGCCGGCGTGAGGTAGGGGGGCGGTTTTTTTCCCTCGAAACCGCGCACCAGCGCCACGATTTTTTCATTGTGCGGGGCCGGCCGCTGGTGTCGTTTGGCCAGCGCGACGATTTCGCCGTTCAGCTGGATCACTTCGGTGGTGCGCCCGGCCTCGACGTCGGCAACCATCGAGGGGTAGGAGCCGGGCAGCAGGCCGTTGCGCACCCGCGCGAACCACCACGGCAGCGGTCCGCCCTTCAGCAGCAGCCCGCGGTAGCGTTCGGGTGGGATCGGGATCGGCAACTCAAAATCGATGTGGGCATGGCGCAGCGTGCTGACGGCCTCGTCGAGCACCGCAGCGAACACGATGCGCAGGTCGCGCCGGGTCAGCAGGTCCTTGAACGTGCTGTGGGTGAGCGCTCCGATCGCATTGGCCAGGTTGATCAGCAACTTGCCCCAGGCTGCGGTTTCACCCTTGGCCGTGCGGACCTTCATCGGGCTGCCGGCAAACAGCTTCAGCAGGCCGGCATCGTTGCTGCCGATGATGATTTGCGGGCGGGTGGTGATCTGCGCGTGCAGCGGTGACAGAAACTGGCCGTTGTACATGATGGTCATGCACACGCATTTCTGGCCGGGGAAGCGGGCGCGAATGCGGCGAATCGCTTCGACCCCGTTCAGCGTGGACACCAGCGTGAGGTTTGGCGGCAGCGTGTCCGGCAGCTGCGCCAGGATGGCGTCGAGATCCGGGTACTTCACGCACAGGATCAGGTAGTCCACGCCCGTCAAGTCCAGCACCGTCGTCAACGCCGGCTTGGGCGCGGTCAGCAGGGTCTTGCCGTTGGGCCGGTCCACCACCAGTGCCGGCGTGGCCGTGTATTGCTGCCAGTACTTCTTGCGGATCAACAGCTTGACCGGCTGTTTCGCCGCCGACAGGTACGCCGCCAGGATTGTGCCGACCGCCCCTGCGCCAATCATCAAGACCATGTACGCCTCCCATACAATGCGTGACTTGTAACCCAACACACGGTGCTTGAACAGACCCCCGATGCTGACCTGCCCGTCGTGCCGCGCCGCCAATCCAGGCGGTGCCAAGTTCTGCAACCAGTGCGGTGCGCCGATGGATGCCGTGCCGGCAAGCGCTGCGCGCGTGCGGCGGGATTACACGCCGCGGCACCTGGCCGAGAAGGTGCTGAAGTCGCGGGCGTCCATGATTGGCGAGAGAAAGCGCGTCACCGTCCTGTTCGCCGACATCAAGGGTTCGACCCGGCTGGCAGAGGAAGCCGGTGCCGAGCGCTGGCACGAAATCCTCGACCGCTTTTTTTCCATCCTGTCGGCAGGCGTGCACCGCTACGAGGGCACCATCAACCAGTACACCGGCGACGGCATCATGGCTCTGTTCGGGGCGCCGATCGCGCACGAGGACCATGCGCAGCGCGCCTGCTTCGCCGCGCTGGCGATGCAGGCTGACGTCCGGCGCTTCGCTGACGAGCTGCGTCTGAAAAACGGCCTGAACCTGACGCTGCGCATCGGCCTGAACACCGGCGAGGTCATCGTCGGCCGCATTGGCGATGACCTGCGCATGGATTACACCGCGCAAGGCCTGACCGTGAACCTTGCTGCGCGCATGGAACACATCTGCGAGCCGGGTCACGTCTACCTGACGCGCGATACCGCCAATCTGGTCGAGGGCTATTTCCGCCTGCGTGACCTGGGCGCGATGAACGTCGAGGGCGCCTCGCAACCGGTTTACGTGTTCGACCTCGAGGGCGAGGGGGAAATGCGAACGCGCCTGGAACGGCAAATGGCGCGGATGGGCTCGCGCTTTATTGGCCGGGAAGTGGAAATGGCCGCGCTGCACTCCGCACTCGAACGCGCCCGGGCGGGCCACGGTGCGGTGGCGGCGGTGGTCGGCAATGCCGGCATCGGCAAGAGCCGCCTGTGCCACGAGTTCCTCGAAGCCGCCCAGCGCAGCGGCGTGAGCCTGCATCGATCCACCGGCGTTCCCTACGGCCGCGCGCTGCCGCTGTACCCGGTGCAAGCCTTGCTGCGCAGTCGACTCGGGCTGCCGGAGCGCTGCCCGCCGGCCGAAACCCGGCGCCTGGTGGCGGGCACCTTCCTGCTGCAGGACCCGGCCAACGCCGCGACGCTGCCATCGCTGTTTGAGTTCCTCGGCGCCGGCGAGGCGCAAAACCGCGCGCCGGACCAGGCCGCGGAGTCGCGGGAAAAAATGCTGGCCTTGCTGGCGCACTGGCTGCCGCGCGCCGAGGTCGTGCAGGTGCTGCTGGTGGAAGACCTGCACTTCGCCGATCCCGCCACCGAGGTGTATGCATTAGAGCGCATAACGATGGAAGTTTATAAAACATTCATTCGGGTAGAGGATCAAAGCAAGTATTTTATCCCTATGCAATTATCAGTATTTGGTAAACCCATCGAAAGCTACTCACTCAGATTATTGATGGGTGTCTTGTATATAGGAATTCTTTTTATTATTGCATATGGCATATATCAATTGAATCAAAAATACCATGCGGGAAGTATTTCGGTCAGTCCTTTTCTACTCTTGTTGCCTTGCTCAGTGTTTGGCTGGGTTTCTGCCTTTGGCGGAGCGTGGAAGGATGCTCCCCTTGAAGGATTTGAGACTTTCAAGTTTTTCAGGTCGCCATCTATTGCATATTTTTATGC
>JANNAK010000032.1:0-20696 GCA_031384195.1 Gammaproteobacteria bacterium | reverse complement strand
CGATCCTTTGACCTGATTCTGGTCACGGTCAACGTGCCGCTGGACTGGAACAGCTACATCGCGGCGCTGGCGCCGAAGGGACGCTTGCACATGGTCGGCGCCGTGCTCGAGCCCATTCCGGTGGCGGCCTTCAGCCTGATTGGCGGGCAGAAGAGTGTCAGCGGCTCACCGACCGGCAGTCCGTCGGCAATCGCCACCATGCTCGACTTCGCGGCGCGCCACAAAATCGCGCCGCAGGTCGAAACCTTCCCGATGGACAAGGTCAACGACGCGCTCGAGCATTTGCGCTCGGGCAAGGCGCGCTACCGGGTGGTGCTGAAGCGCTGAGCCAAAAAGACAAGCCCGCCGAAGCGGGCTTGTTCCAATCGTTTTGCTGGTTGAAGTCAGATCGAGCAGCCAAACGCCTGCAGCGGGTCGTTGCTCACGGACGGCGGCCGCTGGGTGGCCGCGGCGCCAAATTCCTTATTCGGTGTCGCGCCCATATTGATGCGGATGGTCGCGGCGGTTCGCGGCAGCACCAGCCAGGACTTGTCGGTAAACACGTTGTTGACCGAAACAGACTGGACGAATTTGTTGGCGGCCGAAGCACCCGGCGCCTCGATCACCAGATCGCCGCCCGGGCGCTTCAGCGTCACCTTCTCGAACATCGGGCTGCCGATGACCACCAGCGGGGTGCCGGGATTCATTGGATAGACCCCCGCCATCGCCCACACCAGCCATCCCGACAGAGCGCCCAGGTCGTCGTTGCCCGGCAGGCCATTGACGGTGGGCGTGTAGATCGACGCCGCGGCGCGTGACACGACTTGCGCCTTCCACGGCTCGCCCGTGTAGTTGTAAATGAACGGCGCCTGCAGATCATGCTCGTTGCCCGGCGCGTATTGGTTGCCGTAATAGGCAACGCCGAACGCCGTGATCTGGTTTTGCACCGTCGGCCAGACGATCGGGGCCGCGAGGTCGGCCGGCAGGTTGAAGAACTGGTCGAGCCGAAGGTTGACCGCGTCGTCACCGCCCATGCGCTCGATCACGCCGCCGTAGTCGTGCATCGCCAGCCATGAGTACTGCCACGAAGTGCCTTCCTGGAAGCCGTAGCCCAACTCCGGCTGGAATGGCGTCAGCCAGGCGCCGTCGTCATGGCGCGGGCGGATCCAGCCGGTCTGCGGGTCCAGCAGATTGCGGTAATTCAGCGAGCGCTGCGCGATACCCGCAGCATCTCCGCCCGCCGACCGCGCCATCAGCGCCAGCGAGAAATCGGCGATGCCGTACTCCAGCGTGGTGCCGGCGCGGCCTGAACCGCCTTCGACTTCCTTCACGACGGCCTGCACGTCGTTGAATGGCGTGAACGGCGCCGGCGCGGGGAAGTACGGCGCCGGCCGGTCGACCGGCAAATAGCCAAGCTGCGCCAGCTTGGCATCGCGCCGCGCCGGCAGACTCGTCAGTGCCGGCCACAGGTCGGCACGCAACTGCTCGTCGAGCGCGCCGCGGCACCAGGCTTCGCCGATAAACGGGATGATCGGGTCGCCCGACATGTGCGAGGCATCGCGCGGACCCTCCTGCCAGCGCGGCAGGTAGCCGGCCTGTTCGTGGAACGCCAGCAGCGAGCGGACCATGTCCTCGTAGCGCTGCGGCGCAATCTCGGCCTGCATTTGGTTCTGGCCGCGATAGCTGTCCCACGAAGAGAACTGGCTGTAATGCGGGCGCGTGTCCTCGTGGATCGCGCCATCGGGCCCGCGGTAGCGGCCGTCGACGTCGCTGTGCAAGTTCGGGAAATGCTGCAGCCGGTACAGCGCGGTGTAGAACGACACGCGCTCGGCCAGCGTGCCGCCTTCGACTTCGATGGTCGCCAGCGCCGCATCCCAGGCGCTGCGCGTGGCCGCGCGCACGGCGTCGAAATCCCAGCCCGGAATTTCGGCGTCGAGGTTCGCCAGCGCGCCGGCTTCGTCGGTGTACGAAATGCCGACCTTGACCAGGATCGGCTGCGCTGCGTCGGCGAAAGCCAGAATCACGCCAATCTCGGCGCCGGCCTGCTCCGCGCCGCCGGCCGCCAGCGGTGCGCCGCCAAAGGTCGTTGCGGTGAACGGCGCGCTCGCGCGCGCGGCGAAGAACACCGGGAAATCGGCCTCGACGCGGCCCACCAACGCGCCGTCGCTGCGCAGGCGTACGGCGCCGTCGCGGTAACCACCCAGCGTGCGGCTGACGTCGATCAGCACGCGCGGTGCCTGCGCCGGGTCGTTGAAGGTGTAGCGGTGCATGCCGGCGCGCTCGGTCGCCGTCAACTCGGCAAACACGCCGTAGCGCGCCAACGTCACCGCGTAATAGCCCGCATCCGCCGACTCGGTCGCGTGATCGAATGACGACGAGTACGCCGGCATCGGATGGTCCTGACCCTGCGTCACGTCCTGCACGTCGCCAGCGGTGCGCTCGCCGGTGAACGGCAGCACCGGGATGTAGCCGCCCTTGTAGACGCCGGCCGACATGTGCACGTGGCTGAAGCCGGACACCAGCGAGTTGTGCATGTAATAGCCGCCGTAATTCAGCGGCCCCTCGGTGTCGGGCCCCACTGCGACCATGCCCCAGGGCGCCACCGGCCCGGGATTGGTGAACCCAGGCGGATAGCTGCCGATGCGCGGATCGACCCAGCGCGACAGGCCGCCGTCAGTCGCGACATCTTCGGCGCGTGCGCACAGCGGGTTGGGAACGCTGCTGTCGCGGCACGCGGCGAGCACCGGATCCAGAGGCGCGAACGGATGCGGTTCGGGGCCCATCAGCGAGGCGACGTACTCGAAAACCTCGCTCGCGAGACTTTCGACTGCGCCGCAGATCGCTTCGGGCAGGCCGATCGAGCGGCAGGCGGCGCCGAGCCCGCTGTCGGGTTGCCCCGGTGGCGCGGGATTCGGCGGCGCGGCAGCCGCATCGCCATTCCACGCGCCTTCACTCGCGGCGTCCGAGTAATTCAACCAGACCTCGGAAGCGCCGGCCGCGGCCTTGGCTTCCTTCAGTTTTTCGTTCGCGTAGCCGTTGGCGGGCACGCCAAAACGAAAGCCGCCCGGGCAGGCGCCCGCGCCGTCGCTCCAGGCGCCGTCACCGGCAACAACCCACGCATTCGGATTCGTGCCGCTGACGCAGGCATACGGCCGCGCCTGCGCGCAGTCTGCAGCCCGGAAGCGGCCGTCCGCGCCATGGCGCGCGCAGTTCAGTGCAGCGTTGCTCGCGGGCTGGGTCTCGGCCCAGCTCCACACCGCGGCTTCGAGCCGCCCGTCTGCCGGGTACAGCCGGTCGAAGCCCGGCATGTTCAAGCCGCAACGCATCAGCTCGCGCGTGACTTCAGGAGTGATCGCAGCCTGCGGGCCGCTGGTGGATGCGCTGACGACCGTCGAGTCTTCCCAGACCCGCGTCCACTTGCTGTTGCGACTCTGGCGATTTGAGCAGTTGTCGGCGCCAACGGCGTAAGTGCTGCCTTCGAAGTCGCCGCCCTGATCCCAGTTACCGTCGTTCTTCTGGTGGAACAGCCCATTCCAGGCGCCGCCGGCACAGGTCTCGGTGAACAGCAGCAGTTGCTTGCCCGAGTCGAGAATCGCCTGGCGGCTGAGGTTCAGCCACGAGCTCGCCACCGCCGCGTTGTGGGCGTCGGCGCAGTTGGCCCCGTGATCGGCTGGCCGGAACACGCGCTCGCCGATTTCGTCCTCGATGACCTGGGCGGTAGTGGCGTAGGCCATCGGCTGGTCAGACGAAGGCTGCGTACCGGTGATGTCGTCCTCGATGTACAGCAGCACGGCCTCGTCCGGATGCGCATCGAGCCAGGCGCGCAACTCCTGCAGGCCTTCGCGCAGCGGCTTCTCGGTGGTGCAACCGACGTTCATCTGGCTGCCGTCGAGGCCGTGACACAGCATGGGCTCGCGGCCACGGGTCCCGACGCTGCCGCCGCGGCCCGGCATCCAGTGCACGTCCATCTCGATCGCGCGGATGTCCATGCGCAGCTGGTCCGGGATGTCGTAGTACTGGTTGAAATCGGAGCCCGACAGCGTCGGCGGCGTGTTGTCGTCCTGCCCGTTGAACGAGTTGTGCGTGTGCAGCACGGTGTTGTGCGCCAGCGGCAGGCGGTAGCCGAGGCGGTTCTGCAGCAGCAGCGCCCGGTGCGCCCACGAGGTTTCGTACTGCGTCAGCGCGCCCTCGGAAATCAGCACGCCACCCATCAGCGCGCAGAACTCCGGCCGCTGCGCGCCGCCGCTCGCATTGGAGAACTGGCGGCACCAGCCCGCAGCGCCGCCGACCAGAGCGTCGACGATGCGGCAGGCCGGAACCGACCCTTCCGCGGGATCGTTCGCGTAACAGGTTTCGATCAGCGCGTGCAGATTGCCGCCGGTCAGCGTGCAGAAGCCTTCCGGTCCGCCGTTGGCCTCGCACTGCCCGCGCAGCTGGCTCTCGGCGTCGCGCAGCGCACCGCACACCGGCTCGCTGCCGGCGATGCCGTAGCTCGCGCACAGATCGGCGTAATCGGGACGATCGGTTGCGCTTGCCGGTGGCGTGGCTCCGGCGCAGCTCGCGCCGAGTCCAGGCACCAGGCGCACGCCCGCGTCGCCGGCAATATCGACCAACGCATCGCCGCCCGCCAGCACGCCACCGGTCGCCGCGCCGTTCACGCAGACCGTCATGTCGGCGCCGACCTTGGCGAGTGTCAGGCGCGCGGCGCCGTCGGAGATCACGGTGCCATTGATCGTTTCGTCGAAGTGTCCGCTGAAACCCATGCGCGACAGGTCCAGCGTCGCGGCGGACAGGTTGGTCAGCGTGGCGGCGAAGCCATTGGACTGCGCGGCGGCGCCAGTCTCCAGCCAGTCCAGTGCGTGGCGCACGTAGGGCGTGGTGTGGTGGCCGGGCGAGTACACCGGCGTTGATCCGTAAACCGATGGATCGTTGGCATTAACGTCCGTGCCGCTGCGCGGCACCGCCTGGTGGTTCTGGCCGGCGAGCGCAAAGCTCTCGGCATCAATCTGGCCGAACGGCACGACGGCATCGTTGGCAATGCTGCCGTCCGCGCCGTTGCGCACCACCATGCCGTCGACCCAGTAGGCGCCGTCCGGGTTGAAGTGAAGTTGGTAGTTGGGCATGTCCGGGTGCTGGACTTCGTTTACAGCTTTCACCAGCGCCGGCACCACTTTGTAAGTGACGGTGCGCGGATTGGCGGGGCGTGCAAACAGGTTCAGGTAATGCGCACCGTCAGCCCACTCATCCATGATTGCCTGGGTGAAGTGCTCATAGCCCAGGAAGGTGGTCGAATCGTAGCGATACTGCAGCTCCGCCAGGCGCTGGCCCATACGCGCCGCGCCCGGCGTCAGCGCCAGTTCGTCGTTGGTGCCGTGGTGGATCACGATCGGCACGTGACGGGTGTTGTCGAGGATGCGGTAGTTCAGCTGCGCGTTGGCGCGGCCGTTGTTGGCCTCGACGAAGCACAGGTTGGCATTGCCCTCGGGCGTGCTTTGCGGTGCCGCCGCACACTCGGAACGGTCAGGACCAAAGCCGGTCCAGGCACCCTGGGTCACTGCGCCCGAGGTGCTGTAGCCACCGGCAAACAGATCCGGGTAGAGGCCGGCAAACAGGTAGGTGGCAAAACCGCCCATCGAGTAGCCGGAAATGTAGACGCGGGCCGGATCAATTTCGAACTGGCCGTCGGCTAGGAAGCCGTGACCCGGCTGCAGGTTTTCGTCGGCGTACTGGTTCAGCAGCTTGGTGCCCGCGAAGTCGGCGAACACTTCGAAGAAGTCCTGATGCGCGCGTGTGGTGTACCAGGTCGAGGTGCCGCGGCCGCGCGGCGACACGACGTAATTGCCCTGCTCCTCGCCCAGCTGGTGGAACAGTCGCGGGGTCCAGGCCGCACCGGAGTGCGCCTTGCCGCCGCGGTAGTGGGTCCAAAAAGTCAGCGGCGCCTGTCCGCCGACATTCAGCGCCGGGGAGCTCGGCACAAACACGCCATAGGGCTGCAGGCGGCCATTCTCGGTATCCGCTTCGTTGGAGATGTTGGCGCCAGAGATGAACTGTTTCTCGTGGTAGCCGGGGCCCATGCGTGCCGACTGGGTACGGCCGCCGGTCAATTGCGAGAGAACAATCTTGCGGGCGAAGGCATCCACATTCCCGCTGAACAAGGCCAGCGCCTGCGCCCGCTCGCTGTAAATGGTGACCGGTTCGTCAAAGCGATAAGCCACGTTGGCCGGCACCAGCTTGCTGCCGCTGTCGCCCACAGTCATGACGGACACTCGAATCGAGCCGTCCGCACGCTCCAGCAGGGCGCGCGGAATGCTCGCCTCCAGCGCGTTGGTATAGCCATTCGCGTTTACCGCGACCGCGCCGCCGGCAGCCGCCAGGTCGAGCGGGGAATTGCTCACCAGGTTGACGATCGTGCCGCCGCCGTTACGCAGCACGATGGCGTGATCGAAGATCGAGGTCTTCAGACCGGCGTCGAGGCCCTGCATGCCGGCGCCGGCGTTCACGTCGGCCAGCACCAGCACCACCAGGTTGGCAGCGGATTGCAGCTTTGAGACCCGCGCCAGCAGGTAGACATTTTCGGCGTCCGCCGCCCACCGCACCTCGATCAGGTCAGTACCGTCTTCGCGATTGGCCGAGTCGCCGTAGCGATCGCCACCACTGGTACCGGCGGGTGGCGGGACATCCAGCTGGTCATTGGTCGCCTGCTGCAGGGCGTCCACCCGCTCGGTGCGACCGCTGACATCGCCGGCCAGGGCCAGGCTGGCCCAGCGGCGCGCATCGTCGCCGTCATCGGCGCCAAAGGCATCAAACAGGAAGTCGGTGTAAACCTGTTCGCCGAACTCGAACAGGTCGGTGCCGCCAACGTGCGTGCCCTCCGCCATCCAGTCACCGATATCACCGTCCACGGTCTTGCCCGACGGATCTGCCGCCGCGCCTTCGGTGTAGATCAGGTCGCCACGGGCCACCGGCAGGCTGGCCACCGCCACTGAATCGGGAACCACGTTGTCGGCGGTACTGCGGATCGCCGCACAGGCCGGGGCCGCGGGCGAGGTGTAGCACTCTTGCACCAACGCGCGCAGGACGATGGCTGCCTCGCCAACACCGATTGAATCGTGCACCGCCTCGTAACCGCAGTTGCCGCTGTTGCCGACGTAATCCGCAATCGGACCTTCGCTGAAACTGCCAAAGGCCTCGGCCAGGGCCGCCGGGAGCGAATCGAATTCACATCCCTGCAGCCGTGAGGCAATTTCGTTCGCGGTTGCGGCGCACTTTTCAGGATCTGCGGCCAGGGCACAGGCAAACAGGCTGTCACCGCCGGGCGCCGGGGGCTCAATTCCGCCGCCACTGCCAGTCAGCGCGTCGTACACGTTATTGACCAACTCCTGAATCGCGCCGCCCACCGGATACGGCAGAAACTCATCGACGTCGGTCAGGCAGTAGCCGGTGTCAAAGGCCGGATCGCACAAGGGCAGCGTGGCCGGCTCCACCGGGCAGCCATTGTTGCTGGCCGGGCCCGGCTCGTTGTCGCAGTCGTCCTCGATGTCCGGCACGCCATCGCCGTCGCCGTCTGCTGGTGTCACCACCGGGCAGCCATTGTTGCTGGCCGGGCCGGCTTCGGTCGGACAAGCATCTTCGGAATCGACGATGCCATCGTCATCGGTGTCGACCGGGACAATTGCGCCGCGGGTGACTTCGGCGGATTTCGCGCCGTTCATCTCGCCGTACTGGTCGAAAATCGTGTTTGCCGCGACAAAGGCGGTGTCGCCGTTGGCAATGGTGCCATCGCTGAGCCAGCGGCCGTCCTGCTGGGTCGCGGTGACCGTGTACGTGCTGCCGTCGGCGCGGCGCACGGTGACCGGTATTGCGCTGGTCGCCAGCTGCGCGGTATCGGCCCAGGGACGGAAGCTGCAGCGACCGCAGTACTGCTGGTCGTCGGCGCGACCCGCGCCGTACTGGAACAGTTGCCGCTCATTGCGGATCCAGCTCAGACCACCGGTATAGCTGTCCGGATAATCCAACGGTCCAACTACGTAAGCCGGATTGGCGTTGATGTTGCCATCGTCCGCACCGTCCTTGAACTGGGTGAATGCGTGCACCGGGCCGACGCTGAAGCTGACCCGTCCATCGCTTTCCGCGCGCAGGTCATCTGCGGTGATGCCGCCCCAGGGAACCACCTCAAAGGTTTTGCTTTCGAGGTGATAGGCGCCGGAGCCGCGATGTTCTCCGTCCACCACGAAGCGGTAGCTGCCGGCGGGTGTGACGCCCGGCCGGTTGCCAAGGTTCGGCAGCTCCGACACAAACGCCTCGAAACTGGCCGTCCAGTTCCACTCGAACATGCCGGCGCGCCACAGCGCGTAGGCCTGCGGATCCGGTGCTGCGGCGCCGACACCCTCGCCGACCAGCGGCGCCTCGACCGACTCGGCAAACGCCGCCGGCAGGAACGCCAACTGCAGCTGCACTTCACCTTCCATGGTGCCGAAGGTCTGCCATGCGCCATTCACCTTGCGCTCGACGCGTACCGACGGCATCCCCATGTAGTTGGAGCCGCCGACAAACTTGAAGGTCGCGGCCGAGAAGCGCTTGACCTGCGTCGCCGGCTCGGCGGTGATGTGCGGCGCGCCGCCGTCGTTGGGCAGCGTGGCCTCGTAGGCAGTGGTGTAGGCACGCGCCAAGCCACCGAGCGTTTCAGACAGAGCCTGCGCCCGTGCGGATTCGGCCTGATAGGCGGCGTCCAGCGGATTGAACGGCAGGGCGACCCTGGCGCCGTTGAGCCTGGCCGCCATGCGCGACATCCGCGTCGCCAGGAAATCCGCACCGTGTGGCCCCAGTCCGTTGAGCGCCTTGCGGTAGTGATCAAACGAGCGGTAGTCACGGTACTCGGGCATGTAGCCCCAGTAGTCGTTGGCCATGCCGACCGAAATCACCAGGTCGTAGCCGTTGGCGGTGAATTCCTCGTGGGTGAAGTTGCCCTTGATCAGATCCGGGTCGGAAGGCTCCGCCTCGCTGCCCAGAGTGCGGATGCTGCTGCCGGAATTCTGCAGGTCGGCCGGCGCGAACGCGGTCGGATCCAGTTCCCAGCCCGCGGCATTGTTGTGAATTTGCGCACGCGCGATCGCCAGCGCGTCGTCGTCATCCAGGCTTCCGGGTATCCCGACGCCGTCTTCCGGATAGCGCGCATCCTGCCGCGCGCAGAACGCTGCGTACTCCGGCTTGGCCGGCAGCAGGCCGCGCTTCTCCGCCAGGCAACCCCAGTCATACCCCAGCCACAGGTTGTCCGGCACCTTGTCCAGGCGCGACTCGATATTTAGCGCCTGCGAAGTGAACTGCTCGCAGGGGCACATGGTGGCGACAATGCCGCCGAGCTTGAACACCTGCAGATGCACTGCCGCGGTTTCCTCGACTGCGGTCAGCGAAGTCGCGCTGTAGCTGGTCGGGATCGGGACGCCAACTTGCTTGAGCTGGTCGCGCAACTGCGTCGGGCTGTAGGGCAACGCGGCGAACAGCGGTTCGGTGACCATGCGGGTGTATTTGGTGTGGTCGTAAAAGCAGTCCGGAAAGCCCAGGATCGGAATGCCGACATCGCCCTCGAACACACGGTCGCTGTTGCAATTGGACACGCCCGGATACGGTCGGCTGGCCGGCGGCGCAAAACGCTGCGAAGCGGACGCGACGTCGAAGTTGGACTGGAAGCGGGCGAACTGCGAAGGGTCTTCCGGCGCGTCGTTTTCCAGATCGACCAGGCCTTTCTTGATGGTGTCGGTGAGGATGCGCGAAGCGCGTTCCACGCCCGCAAACGCAGACTCCTGGAACTCCTTGCGCTCGGCACCCTTGTGCACGCGCTCGTCCTTGTGCGGGCCGGAGGAACCGGTCTCGCGCTGCGACCAGATGGTGACCGCCCCGGTCTCGCGATCCAGCATGCGCATGACGCCGTGGGTGATGTCGCCGGTGACGACTTCCTCGCCCCAGGTCCATTCTGGATGCACGCCGAAAATCACCCAGTTGGCGAGCGGCTGCGGCGAGCCACGGCTGATGTCGTCAAACCGCACCACCGTGACGGACTGCGTGGTGTAGTCGTACGGCTGGCCAGCGGGCGTGCGGTCGCGCGAATCGGGGTAGCCCTTGGGACCGTAAGTGTGACCCTGCAAATCATTGGACTTGACCGTGGTGCCGCCCATGCGCACCGGCACCATCGTGCCGGCGGCCTCGATCACGGCCTGGCTCATCTGCGTGGCCATGTATTCGTAGAAGCGCAGGTCGAAGACGTCCTGGAAAATCCAGGTGCCCCAGCTCGGCGTCGAGTAGAACGGTGACGCGTGGCTGTGTGACGAGGTGATCGAAAGGTTGTCGGTGTTGATGCCGGTCACGACGCCGTGTTTCAGGCCCAGACCCACCAGGCGGTCGTGCTCCACCAGCAGGCTGGCGGTGCGGCGCTGCAGCAGATCGTTGGGCAGGTACAAGTCGTTGGAGACGACGGCGACGCGCTTGCGGTTGCCGCCCTCGACCACCAGCGCGCGCGTGGTGATGCGCGTCCCCAGGATATCGGCGCCCACCTTGCGCACCGCGTGACCGTAGGGATCGAAACCGGCCTTGCGCGCGATGCCCGCGCCCGAATCCGCAAACTGGCCAGACGAGGCGCCGAGGTGCCAGCTGGCATCCTTGACGGCAACGCCGGCGCGGGCTTGCCCGGTGGCCGGAGCCGGGCTGGCTCCCAGAAGAATTTCCGCTTGGCGTGCGCCTTCGGCCAGTGCATCGCAGAGCGCGGACGGTGCAACGGTGTTGCGGCACTGCTCCGCCACATCGTGTGCCTGCTGCACGGCGGCCTGTCGCGCGGCCAGCGATCCATCCCCGGCGGCGCTGCCCGATTCGGGCGGCGCACCCAGGCCATCGAGCGCGGTCATCACCGGGCACTCCGCGTCGCGATTCGCGGTGGTGAAGCCCAGCCGGTCGGCCGAATCCTGCAGGGTGCAGACGATGTGCGAGCCGATGGTCGGCGAGACCATCAGGGTCCAGTGGTCGGAGCAGGCGCCTTCGCCCTGCTCGCGCACGCCCAACTGCTTTGCCAGGTCTTCCTCAGGACATTCGGCCAGGTACATCGCGCCGGTGCGCGCGGTCTGCTCGTAGGTTTCCTGCTTCTTCACCATGTAGCCGAAGAAGTCGTTGGCGCCGCCCAGCAGGAACTGCGCGCGCGCGCCCTGCACCCGGCCTTCGTTCTTCAAGGCATGGTTCAGTTCGCCGAAGGGCTCGCCCGGGAAGGTCGACAGGAACACGTCGCCAATGCGCACCGCACTGACGTAGGTGCCGACCACGGTTCCGGTCAGGAATGGCGGCAACACCGAGCGGTCAATGCGCACGTCGACGCCGTCGGACGGAACGCCGGGCTTGTTGTAGTCCAGGCCCGGCTTGTAGTTCAGCAACAGGACCGGCTGCGTCATCTGCTCATGGATGAAGGTGGTGTCCACGCCAACCGCCGTGCCGGACACCGGCTGCAGCCGCGCGGTTGCCGCCGCCATCAGCGTGCGCAGGCGCGAACGCGCTTCGGTTTCTTTGACCTGCGCCTTCTGTTCGTCGGTGCAGTTGTTGCATCCCGGCTTGTTCCAGTCGGTTGCACCCAGCGCGCCGACGGTGGCCAGGCCCATGCCGCCATAAATTGCCTCGGCTTCCTGCGGCATCCACGCCGCCCAGTCACCGGTCAACCGGTACTTGTCGTCGAACTTGTCGCCGTTGGTGACGGTGGCATGGGGGGCGTAGTTGACGAAAGTCAGGATGCGCGCGCCGGTGCTGGCGTCGTCCGCCGTCATCAGGCGGAACTCGTTGTATGGGTTGCCGCTTGCCAGGTCATAGCCCGGTGGCAGGTCGTAGGACGAATCCAGCGGCGGCACGCCGCCGGCACGGTCCTCGTTCTGGTTGATGGCCGCCACCTTGATCGTGGCTTCGCGGCGCGCCTCGAACGCCTGCACTGCGGCCTTGACCACGGCGTCGGCGGTGATCTTCATGTACTCCGCCGACACGCCGCCCCAGATACCGATGGTGTCGGGGCCGTTGTGCGAGTGGTCGCTGACCACCGTGATGCTGGTTGAGGGCACGCCGGTGGCCTGGGCGATGCGCAGGCGCACGTCGTAAATGCCGTTCATGCCGCTTTGTTCGGTCTTGTAGGCGAGGAAGTAGCCGATGTTGGTGGTCGTGACCAGGATGAAGGTCTGGCCGTTGCTGCCGGTGATGGCAGTGGCCTTCGACAGCAGCGGATCCCGAATTGCGGATGCGTCGGCGGAAGGATCGGCGGCGCGCCCGCAGTTGGTGGACCCGCCACCGATGCAGGTGCGGCCCTTGGGATCGTGGTTGGCCTGTCCGGTGCCGACCAGGAAAGTCCGCGCGGCGTTGCTCCCGCCCGAACCGAAGACCAGGCCGGTGACGCCACCGACCGCATCGCGCACCAGGCCATTGGCGTTGCCATTGCCGGCATTGCCCAGCGCGTTGGCGATCAGCGTCCCGGCGCCATCGGCCAGGGCCTGCATGACCTCGCCCGCGCGGTCGAGGTCACCGTCGAGCAGGGCGTCGAGCAAGTCCACCAATCCGGCGGTGCCGGCGGTCGGTGTCGGCACCAGCGAATTCCCGCCAGTGCCAGTGGCCACGTCGCCCGCCGAAGCATCGAGCGACAGCAGGAACGCCTGTTGCGGCTTGCGCTGCTCGCGCGTTGCCGAGCGGTCGCTGGTGAACGCCAGCCAGCCGCCGGAATAAGCAGCCCAGGCCGCGTTGCCGGCGCCGGTCACGAACGCCGACTCACTTACGCTGCCATCGGCATTGATCGCCGCGCGCATCAGGCGCCAGCGCCAGTCCAGCGAACGGCCGTCCGTCCAGAGCAGCGACAGCGCATCACCGTTGCGGCCAAACACCGGCCGCTGGCTGGTGTTGACCGGCTCGCCGTTGCTGAAGGCGGTGACGTCCGAAACCGCTTCCCAGCTGGCGCCAGCGTCAGCGGAAGCCGCCCGACGGATGCCCAGCCGCGGGCCGGCCTGAGAACGGATGGACTTGCTGTCCCAGGCCGCGTGCAGCGCGCCGTCGGCGGCAAACGCGAGCGCCGCGTGGCGATCGGCCTGGCCCGGTGAACGGCTGACGTTGACCGGTGCGCTCCAGCCACCCGCGAAGTAGCGGGCGGTGAAAATCTCCCAGTCGTCGGTCTGCGTGCCGGCCGCCTGCGGCTGCTTGCCGGAAGTAATGCTCGCCACGGCGGTGTCGTGACCGGTCCAGCCCGGATCCACGTCATTGCGGTTGTCCTGCCAGGCAACAGCGATCACCCCGTCGGCGCGCACCGCAATCCTGGGGCTGACCGAGGCCGGGTGAATCGCCGAGCGGCTGTCCACGCCATTGCCGGCGGTCACGGTCTTGCCGGTGGCCGACAGGTTCAACGGCGCCGCGTCGCGGCCGATGACTCGCGCCATCACGTCGAACGCGCTATCGCCGTTGTCTTCCCACACCAACACCGGAGTGACGGCATCGAGCAGTGCAAGGTCCGGCCGTTCGGCGCGGCCGCTGCTGGCGCTGACCTGGATTGCGGTTTCCCAGCTTGCGCCGCCGTCGGCGCTGTGGCGCAGGTAGATCTGCGGGTTGTGCGGCAACTCGCCACCCGGCTGGTCCTGCCAGGCCACCCAGACATCGGCACCGGCGGCGGCGACTGCCGGCTGTCTTGCCAACCCCGAATCCGACATCTCAACCGTCGCGGAGAAACTGCCATCGGCCAGGCGCGTGCGGTACTGAACCAGGCTGCGGTTGCCCGCACGTACTTCGGCGACGGTGTGGACCACACCGTTGGCCGAAGCGACATCGGCAAAGCCGGCAAAGGCGTTGTCAGAGCCGGCCCCAAAAATCGCCTCCGCCGGCAGCGGCTCGGCGGCGCCGCCGTTGTCGGCCGGGAGTTGCGGACTTTCGGGATGCGCGAGCGCACCGGTGGAAATGAAAATTGGCGCGGTGATGGCGCGCAGCGAATTCGGGTCCTTGTCGACCGCGTCCTGCGGCTGGCACGGGCCGGTGTCCGGCGGAAGCGCCAGCAAGCTGTCGCAGTTGGTGACGCGGCCGTAGTCGGCTGCATCCGGCTCACCCGGCCCGCGAACTTCAACGCGGTACCAGTCGTGACCGCCGACGGCCGCGACGTTGAAGTCGAAATTCTGCTGCGGCAGCGTGGGAGTGAAGCGACGGAAGGCCGGCGCTCCGGCATATTCACCAGGCGCACGGTATACGTACACGGTGGTGCCAACGCCGTTGCGTACCGAAACGCGCAGCGTTGCTCTGGCGCCGCCGGCCAGCAGCTGCTCGTCGCCGCCAACGGTCTCAAACGTTCCGTCGCCGTCGAAGTCACCGGTCAGGGTGACGAAGGGCGAACGGTCGCCCATGTTGATGACGGTGCGGCCGGCGTGCAGCCCGTCCAGCAGGGCCGGCGTCGTTTGAGCCGCCGACAGGACGTGCGTCATCGGCGTACCCGGGCCGGCGATGGCCCAAATTTCCTTGAAGTGGTTGTCGCTGGCGCCAGCGACGCCGAAGCGCCAACCCTTGTTCCAGCGTTCTTCGGCGTAGGCGATCTTCGGCCGGTTCAGGGTGCCACGATTCCAGACCTCGACCACGTCCACGCCGGTGGCAAAGGCCATGGCGTTGGGGACAAAGCTGCTGCCGTCGTCATTGACCGACAGGGTCTCGCCGTCGTCCGGGTGTGCGGTGCTCCAGGCGGCGCCCTGGGCGTGCGCATCCCAGATGCTCTGCTGCAGCTTGCGGAACTCGGGCACGCCCGCCGGATTGTCGGCCTGGTTGATCATGTCGACCGCGCCAAACACCGTTGCGTGCGGGCCGCCGTTGGCTTCTTCGCCGGTCACCAGCAGCAGGCGATTTGAAGTCCACAGCGGATCGTAGTGCTGGTCGAAGGTGCGGTGGTCGTTGAGCGCCATAAAGTCCAGGCCCTGCGACTCGCCAAAAGTGATCTGGTCAGAAACCGAAGTATTGCCCGGCGATCCCTGGCCGATGGTCTGGCGAGTGAAGCTGCCGTCCGCCGAGTGGTCGTCGTGCACGTGCAGGTCGCCGCGCAGCCAGACGCCGTCCGGGCCGGTGCTTTCGCCGCTGCCGGTCAGGCCGTTCACGGTACCGGTGACTTGCGCCACCAGCAGGCCGCCGGCCTGCTGCGCCGTGGTCAACGCGCCAGTGACATCGCCACCGGTGACCTGTCCGATGAACGCCTGGACCAGGGCAATGAACTGCGGCATGAATCCGGGGCCCGCCGACGTTCCGCCGGTGGTGGGCGCACCGGTGATGACAACGGCCGGGCAACCGGCGTCGGTGTCGGCGCTGGCGCCAAACACCACGATGTCCTTGACGTCCACCAGCGAGGGGCTGGTATCGCCGGAACCGGCGCGTGGCGTGGCGAGCAGGAAGTGCGACATCTGGCAGCGCGCTTGCGGATCGCGCCGCGGGCATTCGTGCGGATCAGCGCCGGTATCGGTGTTGAAGCTGGCGGCGTCGGCCTCCAGCGGCGCACCCGCGCCGGTCAAGACGTTGCGGTTCGGCGGCACATTGCCGATCGGCGGCGGTGCGGTGCGGTTGCCGTCGCAATTCGTGTCGTTCTGGCTGTTCCAGCGTTCGTCGTTGGTGGCGGGATTGAAAAGCTGGTCGTAGGGCACCAGCGCCGAACCGGTCCAGCGTTCGCCGCCCGCGTAGTCCACCGGCGGAAGTCCGAAGTACTCCGAAGCATTTACGTCCGGATGGCGCTCCGGCCGCACGCGATGTCGATCCAGCCTGGCGCCAACCGTGCGCGCCATGACCTCGGCGCTCCACATGGTGACCTGATGATCCCCCAGTGCCGGTTGCAACAGCACGGCGTTGTCCGGGCCGCCCATGCGCGCGTTGTGGCTGATGTGCTCGGCATAACCGTTGTTCTCGCCGCGGTCCCACAGCATCTGCATCAGCGACATCACGAACGGCCGGTCAAGGTCGTCCTGGTAGGCGAGGTACAGCGGCACCGAGTACAACGCAAAGTCGGTGCTGCGTGACAGCAGCGTCGAGTAGTTCATGCCGGGCACACCCAGCGCGCCACGGTTGATGTCTTTGGATGCCGCGACCAGCACCCCGCCCATGATGCCGCCCTGCGAATTGCCGTTGTAAAACACTTCGCGGCGGTCAAACACCGGCTTGCCCGCGACCTGGAAATTCGGGTCGGCAGCAAAGCCGTCCGGGTGCACCGCGAGGCGCGCCAGGAACAGTTGATTGAGCACGCCCTGTTGCGCGCCGTCCGGAATCACCGCGAAATTCGACAGATCCACCAGCGCGCTGGCGACATTGCCAAGGTCGCCGCCGGCAAAGCCGAACCAGTCGGCGGCGCAGGTCATCAGGCCATAGACGTTGCCGAAGTCGCTGGCCTGGCCGTTGCCTTCGCCCTGTCCGCCGAGCAAACCGTGGCCGTACAGCGTCGGCCGCACCTGCTTTACGTCGGCCGGCGTGGCGGCGGCCATCGTCGATTTTCCGCTGACGGCGGAACGCGGGATGTTGCAGGTGAACGTCGTGCTCAGGTCGCCGGCCTGATTGCGATCCGGCAAGCCGTCACCGTATTGCGCCTGCTGCGCACAGCCCCCGGCCAGCTGCGCAGCGTCGGTCTCGCAGCTGGCAGCGGAACTGCCGTCCGGCAGGAAATTGAGCCGGTTGGGCGGCGCGCTCAGGCTCGCCGGCGTACCGAGTGCACTTTGCAGGCTGTTGGCGAGAGCCGGATTCACGCCGCGAATTGTGTCGAGCATTCTCTTGAACCCGGCGTCCCCGTCCAGCGGCGACGGATCGGCCGGAATCACGTAGCTGGGAACCGTCAACGTGCCCTGCACGCGTCGCACGGTCTTGCCGGTGGCGCCGTCAGGATTCTCGGTGACTTTGGTCACCGCATAGGTCGGCGCGCGTCCCGCCGGGTAGTTGCTGTCGCCGGGCTGCGAGCCCTGACGATCGCCCAACGAGGCAAACGCATCGTCGCGCATCGCCACCAGGCGCCCGACGTTGTTGTGCGCACTGGCCACGGTGAAATCCCAGGCCAGGTACAGGGACTTGTCCCGCGCAATCTGCGCCTTGGACAGCACCGGAAACACATTCCCGGACAACGAGGCGCAACGCGCCTGTACGGTTGGCATCGCGGCAAGCTCCGCGAGCGTGCGGTCGCGGCAGGCGCCGAACGCGGCACCGGCGTGCAGAGGCGCGCCGTAGTCGTCCTTCAGGTTGCGTAGCACCACGACGTAGCGGTGGCCTTCAAGGAAGTTGGTCGCCGGCCGAATCAGCAGCGCGGGCTTCTTGCCGGGACGGGGGCCGAAGCCCTGCATTGGCAACAGGTAACCGGCGTCGAGGTTGATCTCGGCCCACACCGGGTGGCGCACCGGTTCGCTCCAGGGTGCATTTGCCGGCCCGGTGTCCAGCACCAGGATCGGCGCATCGACATCGCGGTAGCGCGGCAAGTCGGTGATCGGCACCGCGCCGGCGATCGGGCCCAGTGGCTTGCCGCTGGCATCCTTTACGGTACCGATGCCCGGCACGTAAGTAATGATCAACTGGCCCGGCGAGTAACCGTCATTGCGGTTCCACTCGGTCGGGTCAATCGGCCTGCCCGCGGCATTGCGCGGCATTGCCAGCGGATTGAAGTTGATGCGTTTGCCGGTGCCGCCGCTGTTCACGCCCTGCGGGCTGCCCTTCGCCGCGGGCACGGTGAAGTGGTCGCTGGGGAACGGGAACAGGCAGTTGGAGGTGTCGAGCATGTCGCAGCCGCGCAGCTGCGCGTCGGCGCTGCTGGCGATCAGGCGGGTGTCGAGCACCGGCTCATTGACCGAGCCGATCCCGGTGCCGGTGACCGCCTGCGAAACCTGCTCGAAGGCATGGCAGAAAGCTTCGGGGCCACCCAGCTCGCGGCAACCGTCCGCAAAGGTCTGGAATCCATCGTTGACCAGGCCCAAAGCGCCGCGGAACGGGCAGCCGTCGGCGCCCAGGCCGTTCTCGGCGCAGGCCTCGATGGCATCCACCAGCAGGTTGAGCCGTTCTTGCAGAACAGTCAGTGCGCAACTGCTCGAGCCGGTGCCGTCGGCGCAACGGGTCAGCGACGGCGGTACGTTGCTCGCGACCGAGTCAAACAGCTGGTTGTAGCCCTGGGTCCGCAGCAACGGCGCGGTCAGCGGCCCGAGCGAGACATTCTCTTCGTAGCCGGTGAACGGGGCGACAAAGCCCTCGTCTCCGTCCTGTGCAACGTAGCTGAACTCTTCTTCCGGAAGGATGTAGCCAAAGGAGTTGTGGGTCAGGCCCATCAACATGACCTTGGTCTTGGCCAGGCCACGGATGTAGTTGCCCATGGTGTTGGTGGTCTCGCCCGGAATCGAAACGATTTCCAGGCCGACGTCGGCACCACCCAGCGTCACGCGCGACACCGTGGTCACGGCCACCGGCGCGATCTGCGGCAGGTCGGCGATTTGCGCCGGACTGAGGCCCGGGATCATTTCGACCGGCAGCTCGGCGAAGTTGTAGTAACGGTTGAACGAACCGGCACCGGCGGCGGCGACAAACGCCGGGTTGGTGATCGGCAGGTAGACCTGCGTCGAGCGCGCGGCGACGGTCGGGGCCAGTTCGCGGCTGCTAAGCACGTTTTCCGCATGCAGCAGGTAATCGGCGATGCCTTCGCCACGGCAGCGCACTTCTCCAAACTCGCGGCCGCTGGGGTCGCTGCTGCCGGCCTCGGCGTTGACGCAGCCGGCGCGGCCGCCCGACGGTGAGGCATCGGCAATCGGGCCGTTGAAGTACAGCGCGGCGCCACCTTCGTGGCTCTCAATCCAGTCCATCGCGCCCTGGATGTACTCGGCGTGCGGCGTGCGCGGCTTGTTGTCGTCGCCGACCGACGTCGGGTGGGCGTTGTACTGCAGGACGCTGCCGACCGGGGTGCCGTCATCGCCAGTGGCGGTGAGCAGCGTAATGGTGCCGTCGGCATCGGCATTCGGGTCAATGCGTGGACGGCGGTAGTTGTTGAACTCACTGGTGTAGCCCTGCCGGTACTTCAGGCGCGACGGGCGCAGGGTGGCAAACGCTTCGTCGGCGGCAGCGCCGGCGGCCTGGTACAGGATGCCGCGCACCCAGTCCTGCGGCACGCCGCCCCACAGGCCCTGCAAGTCGGCGGCGGTATGCGAGTGGGTCTGGCCAAACAGTATGTTTTCCGCGCGCACGGTCACGCCACGCGCTGCGGCGGCCGAGATGATGGCGTTCTTCACACCGCGCTGAATCAGGTTGCCGGCGCCAATCGCATCCATCATCACGAACACGACGGTGTCGCCGCCGGGCTGCTGGATCGCCATCAAGCGAATGTTGGTGTTCTCGTCCCTGCCCGCGGCATTGCGGAACACCCGGCGCGTGGCCGGCTCGGTGGTGGTGGCCTGCGCCGGAATGTCGCCGAGCGGATCGGCCAGGTTTTGACCGATGTTGATGCCGTAGCCGCCGAGGTTGAATTTCTGCAGGTGCGAGCCGCCGCCAAACGCCCGCTCTTCCGCAATGCCGTTGATCTGGGCCTGGGTCGGCGTGATCGAGCGGCGCGCGGCGCCGATCTTGAGCAGGTTGGAGGTATCGTCGTCGGTGATGGTGCCGGTGGCCAGGCCGTTGCCGATGCTGGCGTTCTGCGGATTGCTCAGGCCGACGCTGAAGGTCTCGTTGTTCTCGTCAAAGGTATCGCCGGTGACATTGACCGTGAAAGTCTTGCTGCTCTCGCCGCTTGCGAAGCTCAGGCTGCCGCTGGCGGCGGTGTAATCGGACGGACTCCGCGCGCTGCCGTCGGCAGTGGCGTAGCCGATGCTGACCGGCTTGACCGCCGCCGGCGTCAGGCTGACGGTAAAGACCATGGCGCTGGTGCCGCTGTTGCCTTCGGCCGCCTGGGCGTTGGTGATCGACAGCACGCGGGCGTCGAGGACGGTGACCTGCACCGTGTCGGTGCTGGTGGCGCCGACCGCGTCGGTGCCGGTCAGCCGGAAGCCAAGGCTCTGGTCGCCGCTGACATTGGGCGCGGTGAAGCTGGGCTTGGCGGTGTTGGCGCCGGTCAGCGTGACCGCCGGGCCGGCGGTCTGGCTCCAGGCGTAGCCGGTGACACCGGTGCTGGCGCTGCCGTCGAGCGTGGCGGTAGCGCCTTCATCGACGCTCTGGTCGGGGCCGGCATTGGCCACCGGCGGATGGTCGGTGACGGTGATCTGCACCTCGTCGGTGGCGCTGGCGTTATCCGCATCGGTCACGGTCAGCTGAAATCGGAGGGCCTGGTTGCCGGTGACATTGGGCGCGGTGAAGCTGGGCTTGGCGGTGTTGGCGCCGGTCAGCGTGACCGCCGGGCCGGCGGTCTGGCTCCAGCCGTAGGTGACTGAGTAGCCATCCGGATCCCGGCTGGCACTGCCGTCCAGCGTGACCGTCGCGCCTTCGTCCAGCGCCTGGTCGGCACCGGCATTGGCTTCCGGCAGCTCGTTGCTCAGGCCCTTGTTGCGGGTGTTGAAATAGCCGGTGATGCCACCGACTTTGAGGTAGGTCTTGGTGTAAGCCGACGGCTGGGCCGAGGTCAGGTGCCGCATTGCCAGGGCCTGGCCCGGCTCCAGCGTGCCGCTGGCATTGGTCCAGCTGCCGCCGTAGATCCGGTACTGCGCCCCCGGACCGGCCACGATGCTGACCGAGGCGTTGTAGCCGGCCAGCACCTTCGATGCGGATTCCACATA
>JANNAK010000029.1:0-3471 GCA_031384195.1 Gammaproteobacteria bacterium | reverse complement strand
TCACCTCCTTGAGCAGGTCGAGGATTTCGCTTTCAAGCCTCTTGATGTCCGTCTCGATGATTTCTAGCGGACGCGGCGGCTTGTAGCGGTAGAAGTGGCGGTTGGCTACGTCGGGCGTTGGCAGCGTCCAGAGGTGGGCTTCGAGTGCAAGTGTCGTCCCGTTCTCAGTTCTTGCTGAGTCTTTTAGTTTTGCCACTGATCCCCCAGAAGAAATATTGTTGAGTCCCGACCGACTTACCCCTATTCAAGCTCGTTGGTGAAATACTTCAGTTTTCTAGACCATACTCGGCCAGTTTGCCAGACGACACTCTCGTCTGGCCGCCCTGCGCGTCCGGGCCGGCGGCATCGTTGCCTATCCAGTTAAGCATGGGCATGGCGCTACTTCAGCACGTAACGCCCGTTCCTCGGCGTACCCACGCGCCTGACCAGCCCGGCCTTGATCAGCGGCCGCACCAGATCCAGGGCGCCCTGTTTCGAGATCGAGAGCCCATCCCAGATTTCGCGCGGGCTGAGGCTGCCGCGAACACGCAGCAGGCGCATGAGCTGTTCCTGCCGGGGTCGCAGGACGAGCTTTGTCGTGCCTTTGGCCGCCTTGAGCTGCTGGATGCGCTGCCAGACGCGCTCCAGGATTTTTTCCAGGCCCTCCGCGCAATACTCCAGCCACCCGCTCAAATCCTCGCCCTGCTGGCGCACGGCCTGCAGTTCGGCGTAGTAGCGCGGGCGGTCCTCCCAGTAGAACTCGTCCACCGAAAAGATGTGGTGACTGTCGAAGCCCCGGCGATACAACTCCCACAGCGCGAGCGCGCGGCCCACTCTGCCATTGCCGTCCGCGAATGGATGAATCGCCTCGAACCGGTAGTGAAGAATGGCGGAACTCAGGATGGGCGACAGGGCCGGAGCTTCGCGGTTCCACCACTCGAGCAAATGGAGCATCCGGCCGGAAACTTCCTCAGGCGGCGGGGGGACATACGGCCCGACGCGCACGCGGATCATCCGGTAACGCCCGGCGTCGCCCTGGTCCATCACGTCACCGGCCATGATCGCGTGCAGGCGCAGCAGGTCCTCGTGGGTGAGCCGTTTCTTCTTCGCGTGCTTTTCGATATGCCGCAGCGCGGCGAAGTAATTCACCAATTCCCGCTCGGAGCGCGGCGCGACGGGGAGGGCCACGCCCTCTTCCACTGCCCGCACCTGCTCCAGCGTGAGAGGGTTGCCCTCGATGGCGGTGGATGAATGCGCGTTGCGGATGCGGGTATCTTTCTGCAGCGCCGGAATCCACGCGACTTGCACGGAAGCGCCCTGGATGCGCTCGCGCAAGGCCGTGATGGCCTCGACGCGCGCCAACAACGCCGGAGTAATGGTGAACTGCGGACGGTAACTCATGACCGGACTTTATTCCTTCGGTCAAGTGTAGGTCAAGTTAATGGTCAAGCAGGCGGGCACCGCAAGGCGGCGCTGGGGTCTGTTATCCGGTGCCTAGCAGAATCATGCCCAGCGGCAAAGCGGACAGCGCCACCGCCAGCAACAGGGCCAGGCCGGTTTCGGCCGTGGTGTATTCGAGCGATGGCTCGGCGCAGGCTTGGGTGTAGTTCATGATGGGCTCGATATTCAGCATGGGCCCATCTTGCGGGGGGTAGTGGCTCAGGGGATGAGCTTGTCGTGAGCCCGCCCTACGGGTACTGCGCGAGCGCCTGTTCGAGTTGCTGCTGGTGACGCTTGCGCAGGGCCGCCGGGCCCAGCACTTCGACCGCGCCACCATGGCGCAGGATGTCCATCAGCAGTTCGCGATCGTCGTGGTAGGGAATGTCCAGCAGGTAGCACCCCTGCCCGTCCCGGCTGCTTTTCTGGTCCGGGTGCCAGGACTCGCGCGACACCCAGCGGGCGCGCTCGGCACTGAACTTCAACTTGGCGACCTGGGTCGGCGCGCCGGCGAAGATGCCGTAGGACGAGGCGAGCTCCCGGTCCAAGTCCTTGTCGGGCACTTCGCGCGCCGCGGTCTCCAGAATGTGTGCGTCGCGCACCGCATCCACCGCAAAGCTGCGCAGTCCCTTGCGATCGTGGCACCAGGCGTCGAGGTACCAGTTGTCGCGGTAATGGGTCAGCCGCTGCGGCGACAGGTCGCGCTCGCTGGATTCGTCACGCTCGCGGTTGTAGTAGCGGAGGCGCAGTTGTTTTCGTTCAAGCAGCGCCCGCGCCATCACCGAGAAAAACCTGGCCGGCACGCCGCGCGCGCCCATTGCAATCACCCGCACCCGCTTGAGCACTTCGCCGGACGAGGCGGATTGCCGGTTATCAATGAGCTTTTCCAGCCGCTCGCGCAGCGGCGCCACCTGCGACTCCAGCAGGCCCGGCTCCAGCCGCGACAGCAATTGGTACATGGTCAACAGGGCATGAGCTTCTTCGGCGCTGAACCACAGGCCAGGCAATTCCGACAGGCCCTTGGCCAAGGACTCGGGGTCTATCCGGTACGCCTGCAACTCGCGGTCCCAGTCGATCGGGACGTTGAGGCGCGAGCGCAGGTATTCGAGGTCGCGCTTGAAGGTGGCCGGCGAGACTTCCAGCTGGTCGAGGAATTCTCCGCGCGTGACCCGGCCCTTGCGGCGGATCAGCCCGAGCATCTTGTAAAAACGTTCGCTGCGGTCCATGCGCTCAGTGCTTGATCTGGTACAGCTGCCACAAGTCCTTGCGCGACATGCGCAGGAACGGCTTGATCGCAAGCAGGCCGGTGCGGCCGATGCTGGATTCCAGGTTTTCCATTTCCGCGAAGCGCTCCCGGGTTGATTGGTCGGGTGCGGTTTCAAAACCGCTTTCCCGCATCATCAGGATACCCTTGGCCCGCAAAGCGAGTTCAGTGCGAATGCGCAGGTAACACAGCAGGTCGGCCACCACCGGGCCATCGAAGTGCGCCTTGAGGGACTCCAGATAGTGTCCGACTTTGGAGTCCGACAGAGTCCCGGAGTTGATCAACTCCAGCAACTCGGTGTCGGCATCGAAGCCGCCTTCCAGCCATTGCTCCAGGCTGGCCTCGCTGCGGTCGAACACCAGCAACACCAGCGGCGGCAGGATCATCAGGATGCCCACCGTCGCCAGCATCGGCGAGAAAAAGAAATGGTTGTAAGCCGAGTGCAGCAACGCCGCCAGCAGCCATCCTGGAACCAGCGACAGCAGCGTGGTCCGCCCCGAACGCTCGGACAGGATCAGGCCGAGGATGCCGAACAGGGCGGTGGCGCCGCCATGCATGATGGCGGTGCCAAAGCCGCGCACGATCCAGGTGCCCAGCGGCGCATCGGGAAGCATGCGCAGGAAATAGACGTTTTCAACCATCGCAAACCCGGCGCCGACGGCAAAGCCACAGATGGCGGCGTCGACCAGGAAAGCGACCCGGTGCCGGCGGATCAACCAGACGACGATCGCGGCCTTGAGCAGTTCTTCGATCAGCGGCGCGACATAGCGCGAGTACAGCTTGAACTCGAT
>JANNAK010000022.1:0-4795 GCA_031384195.1 Gammaproteobacteria bacterium | reverse complement strand
GCGCCGAAATCAGGGAAAAGGAGCGCAGATGGAAGGTCGTAATGGACATGTGAATCCTTTGTCAGTTATTCAGCAAAACCATGGACACAGCAACAGCCCGTGACCAGGACGCGGTGCCCACCCCGAGAGGGTGTCTAGCCGCCTTGAGCGCGTTGGGCTGATTGCATTTTATGTCCCTCACGCGCCCCAGCCCCGACCTGGTGCGGACGGGGCTGTCTCCTCCAACTCACATCCTAGGCCCACCCCCCGGAAGAGGCGATAGTAAAAGTATCACCTGTCAGAAGTTTGACCACCCATTCCTGCATCTTGCGGCGCAGCAAAAACGGGCGTAGGGTGCGCGCGCAATGAACAAGAAGAACGGCCCGGGCCGGCGATGAAGATCATCATCATCGGTGCAGGGCAAGTCGGCGCCACCCTGGCCGAGAACCTCGCACGGGAGGCCAACGACGTCACACTGGTCGACGCGGATGCTGCCCGGCTGGACGAACTCCAGGATCGGCTCGACATCCGTACCGTCGTGGGCGCCGGCTCGCACCCCGGCGTGCTGCGCCGCGCCGGCGCCGACGAAGCCGACATGCTGCTGGCGGTAACCGACAGTGACGAGAGCAACATGCTCGCCTGCCAGATTGCCAACACCCTGTTCCATACCCCAACCAAGATCGCCCGGGTTCGCTCGGCCGAGTACCTGAAGGAAGATGCGCTGTGGGAAGACGGCGCCCTGCCGATTGACCTGCACATCAGCCCGGAGCAGCTGGTTACCGACTACATCCGGCGACTGATTGAGTATCCCGGGGCACTGCAAGTGGTCGATTTCGCCGAGGGCCAGGTGCGGCTGGTGGCGGTGAAGGCCTACTACGGCGGCCCGCTGGTCGGACGCCAGCTCAAGGAGCTGCCCACCCACTTGCCGGCCCATGTGGACGCCCGTGTCGCGGCGATCTACCGCCGAGGCCGGCCGCTGTTGCCGACAGGCGACACGCTGATCGAGGCCGAGGACGAGGTGTTCTTCGTCGCCGCCACCAAGCACATCCCGAAAATCATGGCGGAGCTGCGCAAGCTCGACAAGCCGGTCAAGCGCATCATGCTGGCGGGCGGCGGCAACATCGGTTTGCGCCTGGCGCAGGCGCTGGAAGGCACCATCCAGGTCAAGGTGATCGAACGCAGCCGTGAACGGGCGCAGCAATTGTCCGAGCAGCTCAAGCGCGCCATCGTGCTGGTCGGCGACGCGGCCAGCGAAGAACTGCTGACCGAGGAAAACATCGAGGACATGGACGTCTTCTGCGCCATCACCAACGATGACGAGGCCAATATCCTCTCGGCGATGCTGGCCAAGCGCCTGGGTGCACGCAAGGTTATGTCACTGATCAATCGCCTGGCCTACGTCGACCTGGTCACCGGCAGCGCCATCGATGTGGCTATTTCGCCGCAGCAGTCCACCGTTTCGGCCTTGCTTGCCCACGTGCGCCGCGGCGACATGGTGAAAGTCCACAGCCTGCGTCGCGGGGCGGCCGAGGCGATCGAGGCGGTGGCCCACGGCGACCGCAAGAGCTCGAAAGTCGTCGGTCGCCGGCTTGAAGAAGTGGACTTGCCACCCGGCACCACCATCGGCGCCATCGTGCGCGGCGACGAAGTCATCATTGCCCATCACGACACCGTGATCGAACCCGAGGATCACGTCATCCTGTTCATCGTCGACAAGAAACACACCAAGGCCGTCGAGCGCCTGTTCCAGGTCAGTCCCGGGTTCCTTTAGGGCCTGATTAGCACGCATGCGATCGACGCGAGCGGTTCCCCGTCCGGGTGTTGCCGACCCCTGCGTACTGGCGCCGATAACATGACTCGACGCCTGCGCGGGGCGCAGACCCTGCGCGTGACCGGCCTGTTGCTGATGACGTTTTCGCTGTCCATGTTGCCGCCGCTGGCGGTCAGCCTGTACACCGACGATGGCGCCGTCCGCCCCTTCCTCTCCGGCCTGTGGATCACCTTGGTCACCGGAACGGCGCTGTGGTGGCCGGTCCGCAACAACCGCGCCGAACTCAAGCTGCGCGACGGATTCCTGATTGTCGTGCTGTTCTGGTCCGTGCTGTCCGCCTTCGGCGCCATCCCACTGCTGTATACGGATTCCGGCTGGCACAGCTACATCGACGCCCTGTTCGAGGCCGTGTCGGGATTGACGACCACCGGCGCCACCGTGGTGCCGTCCGGTCTGGACCTGCTGCCACCTTCGCTCCTGTATTACCGCGCCCAGCTCCACTGGCTGGGCGGCATGGGCGTGATCGTGCTGGCCGTGGCCCTGCTGCCGATGCTGGGCGTTGGCGGCATGCAGCTGTACCGGGCCGAGACGCCGGGCCCGATGAAGGATGCGAAACTCACGCCGCGGATCGCCGGGACTGCGCGGGCACTGTGGTACGTGTACCTCGGCCTGACGCTGGCCTGCCTGCTCACGTATTGGGCGTTGGGAATGTCCCTGTTCGACGCCGTCTGCCATGCGATGGCCACGATCGCGACCGGCGGCTTTTCCACCCACGACGCCAGCTTCGGCCACTTCAACAGCCCCGCGCTGGAGTACGCGGCGATGCTGTTCATGCTGCTGGGCTCATTCAACTTCGCCGTGCACTTCATGGCCTGGCGCGAGCGCAACCCGCTGGCCTACCTTAACGACAGCGAGATTCGCGCCTGCCTGCTCATCGTGGCCGGTTTCATCGTTCTGATTTCAATCCCGGTCCTGTCCGCAAAACTGTTTGCCGCCCCGGACGTTGCGATACGCACGGTGGCCTTCCAGGTCATCTCCTATGGCACCACCACCGGATTTGCGACCGTCGATCCTTCCCGATGGCCGCTGTACGCGCCGCTGCTTCTGATGCTGTGCGGCTTCATGGTCGGCTGCGCCGGCTCCACTGCCGGCGGCGTCAAGGTCGTGCGCCTGCAGTTGTTCGTCAAGCAGGCGCTGCGCGAGATGCACCAGCTGATCCATCCCAGTGCCGCCGCGCCGCTGAAGCTGCACGGCAAGGTGGTTCCGGATTCGGTGGTCTTCGCAGTCGGCGGATTTTTCTCCGTCTACGTCGGCGCGACCATCGTCTTGTCCTGCGTGATGATGGCCACCGGCCTCAGCCCGGTCGAGGCCTTCTCCGCGGTCGCGGCCTGCATCAACAACATGGGACCGGGCCTGGGCACGCTCAACGCCTCCATGGCATCGGTCACCGACTTCGGCAAGTGCGTGCTGATCTTCACCATGCTGCTGGGGCGCCTGGAGATTTTTACGCTGCTGATCCTGTTCACGCCAGGCTTCTGGCGAAGGTAAAAACACGTGCCCGGGACGCGCTCGCTTCGCGAGTGGATTTTTGGTCGACGGCTGGATCCGCTCGCGCCCCGCGCCCGCCAGCACATCGTCCTGGTCGCCTTCCTGGCCTGGGTCGGGCTGGGGGCCGACGGACTGTCATCGTCGTGTTACGGGCCGGCCGAGGCTTACCTTGCGTTGGGCGAGCACACTCACTTTGCCTTGTACCTGGCAATCGCTACAGCCGTTACGGTTTTCGTGGTTTCGCTGGCCTATAACCAGGTCATTGAGTTGTTCCCCTCAGGCGGTGGTGGCTACAAAGCCGCAACGCACCTGATCGGGCCGTACGCCGGCCTGGTCTCGGGATCGGCGTTGATCGTCGACTATGTGCTGACCATCGCGATCTCGGTGGCCAGCGGGATGGATGCGTTGTTCAGCCTGCTTCCTCCCGAGTGGCAGGCGCACAAGCTCAATGCGGCGCTGGCCGCAACCGTGCTGCTGCTGGTCTTGAACCTGCGCGGGATGAAAGAATCAATTGTCGTGCTGTTGCCGGTGTTCCTGGGCTTTTTCGTCAGCCACGCGGCCTTGATCGGCTACGGAATCGTCCACCATGCCGAGGGCATCGGCACCTTGTGGCCCGATACGGTTACTGAAACGCGATCGCTGGCGGCCGACACCGGATGGTATTTCGTGATCGCCCTGTTCCTGCGTGCATTCTCCATCGGCGGCGGCACCTACACCGGCATCGAGGCCGTCTCGAACAGCGTCAATGTTCTGGCCGAGCCGCGCGTCCGAACCGGCCGGCTAACCATGATGTACATGGCCGCGTCGCTGGCGTTCACGGCGGCCGGCATCATCCTGCTGTACCTGCTCTGGGAAGCCGCGCCCGTCGACGGCCAAACCCTGAATGCCGTGGTGTTCCGGTCCGTCATCGCCAGCGTCACGGCGGACGCGGACTTCACCGAAGTGGCGCTGGCGGTGGTACTGGCGCTGGAAGCCGGGCTGTTGCTGGTCGCCGCGAATACCGGGTTCATCGGTGGCCCCGCCGTTTTGGCGAGCATGGCAACCGACCGGTGGGTTCCCCGCCAGTTTCGACAGCTCTCCAGCCGCCTGGTGACGCAAAACGGCTTGGCCTTGATGGGCGGCGCCGCGCTGCTGGTGCTGGTGGGCACCGGCGGTGATGTTTCCTTCCTGGTCGTGCTCTACAGCATCAACGTATTCATCACCTTTACACTGTCGCTGTTCGGCCTTTGCCGCTACTGGTGGGAGCAACGACAGCACCAGTTGCACTGGCGGCGGCGACTTTTGCTTTCAATGACGGGACTGCTGATTACCGGGTTCATCCTGGCCGTCCTGGTGGTGGAAAAATTCATGCAGGGCGGCTGGGTCACGCTGCTGATCACCGGCAGTGTCATGGGATTGTGTTTCCCGGTGCATCGTCCTTCCGAGGACGTGCGACAGGCCCTGAGGCAGGTGGATCGGCGGATCGAGGTGCGCAAGAGCTGGGACTAAGACGACTAC
>JANNAK010000021.1:0-7844 GCA_031384195.1 Gammaproteobacteria bacterium | reverse complement strand
CGGACGAAATTGACCAGTGCCCGGATGCGGCGGGCGAGGCCAGCAACAATGGCTGCCCGCTGCCGCCAGCGGATGCCGACGGCGACGGCGTGCCGGACGCACAGGACAACTGCCCGGCCCTGGCCAATGCCAATCAGGCCGACCTCGACGGCGACGGCCTTGGCAATGCCTGCGATACGCAGGACAACCGCGACAGCGACGACGACGGGGTGCAGAACTACGCCGACGCCTGCGCGACCGAACCGGGTCCGGCCAGCAACAATGGCTGCCCGGAGCCGACCGAGGAGACCCGATTCCCGATCCGGTTTGACGAACTGTGTGACCCGAGCGGGGTTTCCGAGTACTGCGCGAGTGACATCCCCGAGTTCGACCTGCTGCAGGAGACGCTCGACACCGCCTGGAGCACGGTGTTCGGTGGCGACCAGCCGCCGTACGTCGGCACCGTGACCGACACACTGACCGCCGCACAGGCGGAAGCGCAGACGCTGCCTGCTGACGTACGAGCGTCCGCTGAACTACTGGCGGACAACGCACAGAACGGCATGCTCGCCAACCGTGGCGCCGAGGCCGTCATCATGGAAGGCCGTTCCTTCCCGGATTGGTCGCAGCCGCCGGCTTTCGGCCTGGCCAACCCCTATCCCTCGGGTGTGGGTGGCGACGGTGGCGTGATTACGGAAGGCACCCCGTTCCATGTTCGCAATGCGCACAACGGCACCATGCTGTATCCGCCGCCGGGCGTGCCTTTTGACGGCGTGCCAACCGCCGCGCCGGTCAGCGAGATCGCCGCCTTCCGCTTCGCGAACGGTGCCTGGACGGAGATCCCGGTGCAGGTAGACGAGCGCTTCCCATACTTCCTGGCCAACTCGAACTCGGGTTTCTCGTTCTACTCCGGCACCGATATGGAGTTGAGCTACGCCTGGGATCGCGAGACCTGGAATCCGGCCGGTGAGTGCTTCGTCGAATACCCCGACGCCATGCCAGACCCGGTGCCGGGACTGGATGACGATGACGAGATCGCCTTCATGGCGCGCGACGCCGGCGCGCAGGCCGGACCCACCCTTGCCGGGCCGGTAGGCACGGTCGGCAGCGCGCAGGAAATATCGCTGGCCGATCCGCTTGCACCGGGCGTGTCGAAATTTGTTTACCTGTTCCGCAAGCCGACCGGCTCGGCGTTCCGCGATCAGCCGCACTACGTGCAGTACACGCGCGACGCCAACGCCAACCAGTGGGTTGACCGGAGCTTCTGGGCTGACAGCGATCCGCAAAAGCTTGGCACCAGCAACACCGGCTACGGCCCGAACCTGACGGGAACGGTCTGCCCGGATGGCACCAGTGCCAGTGCGAAGAACTCGACCGACCGCTTCCCGCGCGATGGCGTGACCATTCGCAGCGACAAGTACCAGATGTATGCCAGCGGCCGCTGGATGATTCGCAGCCTGCAGATTGCCAAGCCCGGAACCGAGGGCGTCTACGGCGCCGACATCGTCGACCGCTGGAAGGGACGCGCGTTCCAGCAGAGCCCCGACTCCAACGTTTCGGTGGTCGGCTTTGAGGACGAGCAGGTCAACTGGGAAGCCAACTCGGCCTTGCTGGGCGAGCGTGCCGGTCCGGTGCGCGCGATTCGTGAAATCTGGGGCGCCGATTCGGGCACCAACGTCACCAAGACCGAGACCTATTACCGCGATGCCTACTCCTATCGCTACCGGGTGCGCGTGCACCCGATTCCACCGGATGGCCTGTACACCTCGTGGGATTACAACCGCGGCGCAATGATTCCGACCGCAGCCGAGCAGGCCGCTGGCATTCAGGGCGGGCGTTACTACACCGCGCTGCGCGGCACTGGCGTGCCGATTGACGGCGTCAACGACGACATCGGCAACATCGATGGCTTTGACCCGATTCCGGGCCTGGGCTGCCCGTCACCCGACGACAGCGGCTTCATTCCGCCCAACGCCGACGGCAGCTGCCCGGCCTTCTTCGACGTGGCCGATCCGCTGCTGAACTTGCCGTTGACCATGTACAACTGGGAGCAGGTGTCGGCCAAGGGCGACCTCGGCTCGCTGGTGTACCTGTTCGAGCTGAAGAGCGCGACCATCGGCGCCAACAGCGCGGCGATTCCCTACTACCGCGATGACGCCTGCCTCGACGACGGCACGGGCGACGATCCGGTGCAGCGTCCGTGGCCGGGTGAAAGCTACAAGTGGAACAACGGCGCCGTGGCCAAGGCTTACCAGGACCTCGACGGCAACGGCAAGGTTGACTGCCGCGAGCGCCAAGGTGCACACGCCCAGCACGGCATTCACTTCCTGATGCCGCCCGAGTCGGACAACGCCACCCTGCCGGTGCCGGTTGACGAAATCGATGGCCAGCAATGGGCCTTCGCGGTGCCGACCAGTTCCCCGACCAACGTCGGCGAAGGCTACGCCAACATCGTGCGCGTGCCGCTGGTGAAAGTGGTGCGTCCGCGTCCGGATCCGACCGGCGGCGGCACGACGCCGAACGACTACGCCAGCTGCGTGGCGATGGCGCAGGAAGGCGGCGCCGAGAATCACGAGGCGGCGGCGAAGTTCACCTGCGCGGTGATCTTTGGTGGCGGCCGTGAGGAAGGCGACATCCAGGGCCCCAACACCTATATCCCGATGGCGGACGGCACCCTGATTGCCACCAACGTGTACGTGCCCTGGGGCTGCAACGTTGCAATCAACCCGGCGGCCAGGCCGTGCCCGTCGATCCTGGAGATGTCCGGCTACGAAAGCGGCTCGGACGAAGGCCAGACGCCAGCAGGCGACATGGACGACATCCTGCGCCAGGAATTCGGCCGGGGCGGCATGCCGCTCACCGGCGGCACGCGCGCGGCGCACAACAAGTACTACAAGGCCGGCAATCGCTACGTTTCGGTGGTCGCCAGCGTGCGCGGCACGGGCTGCTCGGCCGGCGAATTTGACCTGTTCAGCCGCAAGAGTGCGCAGGACGGCAAGTACATCATCGATGAGTGGATGGCCAGGCAGACCTGGTCCAACGGCAAGGTCGGCGTGTTCGGCCACTCCTACTCCGGCATAACCGGCGCGATGATTGCCTCAACCAACCCGCAGTCCCTGAAGTTGGTCAGCATCTCTGGCCAGATCGGCGACGTCTATCGCGACATCGTCTATCCGGGCGGCGTTACCAACTACGGCTTCCCGTTGCTGTGGACCGGCGCGGTGCGTCCGGCCTATGACTACCTCGGCGGTTCACTCGCCGGCCTGCTGTCCGACACCCCGGACCGGCAGTGCGCGCAGAACCAGGCCGCGCGTTCGCGCGCGGCCGCGGACGACCCGCTGCTGCAGGGCCTGTCCGACACCGACGGCCCCTGGTACCAGGAGCGGTCGGTGGTGAATTACCTGCACAACGTTCGCGCCCCGACGCAGATTGTGACGGCCTACCAGGACGAGCAAACCGGGCCGCGCGGCGGCACCAACGTGTTCGACCACCTGCCGCAAAACCTGACCCGTCGCCTGGTCCTGATCAACGGCGACCACGGCACCCAGACCGGTCCGGCCGAGATCACCGCTGAGCGGCGCTACTGGATGGATTATTTCCTGCTGGCTGCCAACGATCCGGATTCCAGCCGCAGACCGCGCAGTTGGTCGACCGGCAACAGCCTGCCGGCTCCGGTGTTCGCCAACGACGGTACGGCGACCAGTCGCGTACTGCTCGAGGTTAACGAAGGTACGAAATCCAACGGCCACATTGATTCGAACGGCTTCCCGTTGTCGCAGACGCAGTGGACCGACTTCTACTTCCAGGCGGCGGGCGAACTCGACGCCGCTCGGCCGAGCGTGCGCGAAACCGAAAACGGCGCCAGCTCCAGCTATTTCTCCGGCAGCAAGCGCCAGTTCTACAGCTACCAGGCCGGCAAGAACGAGGGTTCACAGGTGTCCTCGCCCGACGCCAGCGGCGCCGACGAACTGGTGTTTGCGCTCGACGTGAATTCGGTCGCGCAGTCCTACGGCACCGGCGGCCTCAAGGCGTTTGTCATTGCCGGCCCGATCACCGCCGATCTGTACCTGTCCTCAACCGGCACCGACACCGAGTTGATGGTGCAGCTGATCGACGCCGATCCGGTCACCGGCGAGCGCCTGTACCTGCAACGCGGTGTGCTGCGTGCCAGCCACCGCGACATCGAGTCGCAGCATTCGCAGTGCGCGCAGTTCCCGTCGGGCGGGCGCATTACCGGCCGCGACTGCACGCTGGCGGACAACATCTACCGGCCGCACCGGCCGCACGTGACCCCGCGCGACATCGTGCCCGGGCAGATCACCCGCTACCGGCTGGAAATCTTTCCGGTCGGCCACGTGCTTCGCACCGGTCACCAGCTGCTGGTGAAAGTGCACGCCCCGTCGCTGGACGACAACGACTGGGCCTATATCGCCAAGACCGCACCGGCGATCAACACCCTGCACCACAGCGCCGAGTTCCCCTCGAGCATCCGCCTGCCGGTGATCCCGGTGGCCGCGGTCAGCCGCCTGGGCGACCCGACCGGAAAGTGCAGCGACAACCAGATGCGTTGCGTCACGGTCAGCGCAACCGGCGGTGGCAGCGGTTCCGGCCCGCTCAGCGACCTCGCGGCGCTGATTGGCGGGGTGCTGAACCAGGCCGCCGACGTCTATGAAAATGCGCTCGGTGAGGAACAGGCCGGCGCGCAGGGACAGGTGCTCGCTGGCGTGGGCGTGGTCGACATGACCCCCGACGTTGGCTTTGGCGCCGGCCAGTACACGGATCCCGACCCCACGGCCTACGGCGCCGATCCGTACGCCACCGGCAAGAAGCAGGCGAAGAGCTACGGCGTGATGACGCGCCTGACCGCGCGCGCGATCGTGGTCGAGGGCGGCAATGGCAAGCGCATTGCGCTGCTCAAGTCCGACAACTACCTGGCGCAGGACCACCTGCAGCGGCGCATCGCGCAGATCCTGGAAGAGAACAACTCCAGCATCGGCTACGACCAGATCCTGTATGGCGTAACCCACGCCCACAGCACGACCTATACCTCGACCCCGTCGGCCGGCGTGTGGGCGTTCCAGGACGCGTTCGACGCGCGGCAGTTCGAGTTCCAGGCACGAAAGCTGGCGCAGGCCATCCTGATTGCAGAACAGGACATGAAGCCGGCGCGCATGGGCGCGACCACCGTTCGCCACAAGGTGTTCAAGGGCCAGATCATGGGCCCGACCTCCGGCGACGACGGCAGCCCGGTCCAGTATCCGCATGAATACGGCGACCTGGGCCTGGTGGTGATGCGCTTCGAGACCGATGAAGCCAATCCCAAGCCGATCGCGGCGTGGATCAACTGGGGCCAGCATCCGGAAGGCCTCGACGGTTACGACCTGCACAGTGCAGATTTCGTTGCCTTCCTTGAACGCTTCGTCGACCGCGAGATCGGTGCGCCGCTGGTCTACAGCCAGGGCGACGTCGGCAGCGCGGAGAATTCCGGCAACACCAGCCAGCGCATTCGCGACGACGGCACGGTCTGCAACGACGAGCCGGGCGAAGTGTGCGAGCCGGGCCAGGGCGCCTGGCGTGACTGGGACCACAACGGCTACGTGCAGAACGAGCGCAACGTGAAGTTCCTGGCCGATGCGGTGGTCAAGGGCTGGAAAGTGATTGGTGGCGAGCAGCCGGTGGATGCACCGGTTGCCGGCATCAAGCCGAACAACTACGTGCCCGAGGTGCAGGTGCCGCTGTCGAGCACCTTCCCGGTCGATTACCGCAATGCCTTTATCCCGGGACCGCTGTCGCATCCTTATCCGGGCGTGTCCAATTGCCGCAGCGAGCCTACCGCCGAGGGCAACCCTGGCGTGCCGGTGGCCGGCCTGCCCGATTGTGAGCGCGCCAACGGAAGCAATGACCGCGCCCAGCAGGTTTGGGAAACTCTGAAAGCCGAAGGCGTTCCGGTGCCGGAGCACTACGACGCGCCAGCGTTTGGCTCGGTCGAGGAAAACCTGCGCCTGAAGCTGCAGGCCTTTCGTCTTGGCGATATCATTCTGGGCTCCTGCGCCTGCGAGGCGCAGGTCGACTTGATCCTCAACTTCGAGTCGCGCGCCAACGATGTCGAAAACGACATCTATGACGGCTTCGACTGGGCCTGCGTGGCCGAGGACAGCGACCAGAAGGGCTTCACCGCCGCGACTCGCGACCCGGCTCATGCGCAAGCCTGCGCGCAGCAGCGCGCGAAGTACTACGACGTTGCGGAATTCCCGATCGGGGTTCCGGGCGACAACTTCGGGGCCGGCGCCATCGCGCGTATGCGCGCCCAGGTGCACAACCCGGCCAACGGCTGGGATGCCCCGGAGTACGTGCCCTACGCCAACGCCGAGCCGTCGGATTCGAAGAAGATCAAGGGCAACTTCACCAAGGAAGAACTGCCGGCGCCGCAGGGTTACAAGATTGCCGTGGGAATCGGCCATGCCGGCGACTACAACGGCTATACCGTCAGCTATCGCGAGTACATGAGCCACGACCATTACCGCAAGGCGCTGACCAGCTATGGCGCGCACACCGCGGATTACATGGTGACGCGCCTGGTGCGCATGGCCGGTGCGATGAAGGGTGCGCCCGAGCTCAGGGCCGAGCCGCACGACACTCTGGCGCAGGCCGATGAGGCGCGTCAGGTCGCCGTCTCGACTGCGCTTGGCCAGTCGACGCGCAATGCCTACGAGGCCTACTTCGCCGCGCTGCCGCCGGACGCCGGTCCGAAGGCGCCGGTCAGCCAGCCCTCCGACCTTGGCTACTTCAAGGCCGCGACGTTTACCTGGCAGGGCGGCTCAACCGCGACCGACAATCCGCGCGTTGTCGTGCAGCAGTGCGACGGCGGCACCGGCAAGTCTTGCGTCGGCGGCAACTGGAAGTCTTATGCCGACCAGACCGGTGAGGTGCAGACCCGCGTGACCTGGCCCACCAGCACCGAATTGCCGATGGTTTATGCCGGGCAGTTCAAGTGGAAGTGGACCGCGAACTTCGAGGCTTACGAGGCCTTCCCGGCGCGAATGGGCAGCACCCCGGCCGGCGTCTACCGGTTTGCGGTCGAAGGCTGCATCAACGACGGCAGCACGCCGGACGTGAACTTCGAGAACCGCGTGCGCAACTTCTTCGCCGGGATCATCCCCGGCTCGACGGGCGACGAACTCATCGAGCCGACCAGCTGCCGTGGTGGCGCTTCGCGCTACACGCTGCAGTCGAATGGGTTTGAAGTCATCGCGGCAGGCGAGGTCATCAACAGCGTAACCGCCGATGCCGGCGGCGACCTCAGCATCTCCGTGTCGACCCGCAGCGTGCCGCGCAGCTACGCCTCGGTGTTCCCGTATATCAACACCGGCGACGACTTCGGCAAGTTCTGCCGCGAGTGCACTTTCCGGCCGTGGGCGATTTCGGATTCGCCAGTGGCCAGCGTCAGCGTTGATGTCGGTGGCGCGGCGGTTCTGGCAACCGGTGCCAACGGCAGCTACAGCGCCGACACCGACCTGACGCCAGGCCAGAGCGCTACCATCACCGTGCGCTACCAGGATGGCCGGGTTGGCCGCCCGCTGCTGTACACCCGCAGTGGCGCCCCGCCGGTAAATCCTCCGGCGCCGGTTCCGGCCAGCGCGCCGCTCACGATCAGTGGCTCGGTGGGCCTGCCGCTGCAGGGCAACTTGCCGCAACTTCAGTAGGCCAACACGCACACGACTTTCCGGCTAGACACCCTCTCGGGGTGGGCACCGCGTCCTGGTCACGGGCTGTTGCTGTGTCCATGGTTTTGCTGAATAACTGACAAAGGATTCACATGTCCATTACGACCTTCCATCTGCGCTCCTTTTCCCTGATTTCGGCGC
>JANNAK010000020.1:0-28554 GCA_031384195.1 Gammaproteobacteria bacterium | reverse complement strand
CCCCCAGCACCGGCGCCAGCACCATCACCACCATGCTCGACACCGAGCCGGCGATTCCCAGCCACCAGGTTCGCTCGCCCGGCGGCAAGCCATTCGCCCAGTACCGCGCGAAGAAGATCGGGAAGAAACCTGCCAGGACGGTGGTCGCAAAGGCTGAATTTGCCCAGTCGTAAAGGGCCCACGACCACTGCTCCCGGCGGCGCGGACTCATGCGTTCACGGGCTGCCCAGGCAATTCATGACCCAGCAACCAGGCGTCCTCGCTGCCGTTGTCCGCCGGGTAGTAGTTCTTGCGTTGACCCAGGCGTTGGAAGCCGGAACGCAGGTAGAGGGAGATCGCGGCGTGGTTCGACTTGCGGACCTCGAGCAGCATCAACTGGACGCTCGCCGCTCCCGCCACCGACTTCAAATGGCCGAGCACGCGGCGCCCCAGGCCCTGTCGCTGGTATTGGGGATCGACGCAGAGATTGAGGATGTGCGCCTCGCCGACGGCCATCGACATGAACGCGTAGGCGCACAGGTGACCGTCCGCATCCCTGACCACCCAGCCGCTGTAGCCGGCTCGCAGCGAATCGCGCAGGATCCCCTCGGTCCAGGGATAGGGATAGGCGCGGCGCTCGAGCGCAAGGATCTCTGCCAGGTCGGACTCCTGCATCGGCTCCGGTGCGCCGTCCACCGGCCGGATCACGATTCGAGGAATCGGTGGATTTTCTTGAGGTCTTCCCACGACTTGGCCTTTTCGCCGGGGCTACGCAACAGGTAGGCCGGATGATAAGTCACCATCAGCGGCGTGGCCTCCGGGCCCCAGTGGTGTACGGGACCGCGCAACCGCGCCAATGGCTCGTCGCTGACGAGCAGGCGCTGGGCGGCAACCCGTCCCAGCGCAACAATCAAGCGCGGCTTTACCAGCTTGAGCTGGCCCTCCAGGTACGATCGGCAGGCCTCCGCTTCGTCGGCGGCCGGTTCCCGGTTACCCGGCGGCCGGCATTTGACGACGTTGGCGATGAATGTATTGGTTTCCCGCGATCGCCCGATGGCCCTGAGCATTTCATCCAGCAGCTTGCCCGCCCGTCCGACAAAGGGTTCGCCCTTGGCGTCCTCGTCCGCGCCGGGCCCCTCGCCGACCACCATCAAGGGCGCTCGCATCGGGCCGACGCCGAACACCGTCTGCGTCCGCGTCTCGCAGAGCCGACACTGACGACATCCCTGTACCGATGTCCGCAATTCATCCCAACCCGCCCCGGTCAGCACTGCCGCTGCCGGACTCGAATCCAAAGCCGCCTCCGCCTGTTGCCGGACGGCCACCGGCACATCACGGGAGACTCGGGGCGCCCAGGATTCAATGCCGAGGGCATCCAGATACAACCGCTTTCGGTGTTCGTGCATCACATTAGTGTAGCGGCACCTGCCGCCAGTGACGCCGGTCACGAAACAGCTGTCGCCGGTCGGATTTCTGGCATCGGCCGACACCCAAAGGGCGTACGCTATGCGAAGCTTGAATTCAGGCCGTTTGTTGCTGGTGATTGAGGAATTTTCATGACCCGGACTGAAAAGGACGACTTGGTCTTCGCCGATGAGGACACCGCGCGCCCCCTTGAAGCGGGCGGTGAACCTTGGAAAATGCTGATCGCCGACGACGACGAAGAAATCCACCAGGTCACCAAGCTGGCGCTGGCGAACTTCACCCTCGGCGACCGGCCCATCCGGTTCCTGGACGCCTACAGCGGGCGCGAGGCGGTCGGCGCCATGGTTGAACACCCGGACATCGCCCTGGTGCTGATGGATGTGGTGATGGAAACAGAAGACGCTGGCCTCGCGGCAGTCGATGCCATTCGCAACCGCCTCGGCAACCGGATCACCCGCATCGTGCTGCGTACCGGCCAGCCCGGTCAGGCTCCCGAGCGGGACGTGGTCATCCGCTATGACATCAATGACTACAAGGAAAAGACCGAACTTACGGCGAAGAAGCTCTTTACGCTGGTGTATACCAGCCTGACCCTTTATAGCGACATGGTCGCGGCGCGCAAGACGCGCGACGGGCTCGAGCGCATTATCGGTGCCTCCTCGACCATTTTCCGGCGGCGGCTGCCGCAGCGACTCGGCAAGGGTGCGCTGAACCTGCTCGCCAGCATACTGGGCATCGATCAGGCCAGCGGCCGCTTTGGCGCCGTGATCATCCTGAATTTCGACAAGGCCCGGCCGGAAATCCTGGCCGGCGCCGGACGCTATGACGCGCTCGACGGCAAGCCGGCGAACGCCTCGGGCGTTCCAGACGCCATGACCCGTATCCGCGACATTCGCCGCGACCACACTTGGGCGCTGGCATCGCGCCAGTTCGCCGCCCGGATCGATGGACCGAAAGAAGCCCAGCTGGGAATCTACCTGGACTCCGACACCACCATCTTGCCTATCGACAGCCATGTGCTGGACATCTTTTGCCGAAATGTTTCATTGGCATTGCACTCGGCCCAGATGAACCAGGAACTCGACCGGACCCAAAGCGAGCTAATCGTCATGCTCGGCGAGGCAATAGAGAAGCGCTCCAAGGAAACCGGGAATCACGTGCGCCGCGTCGGCGAGTACTCGAGACTGCTCGGTCGCCTCCACGGGCTCAGCGAAGAAGAGGCCGACACCCTGCTCATCGCTGCGGCGCTGCACGATGCCGGCAAGATCGCCATTCCCGACGCAATCCTGATGAAGCCCGGAAAGCTCACTGCGGAGGAGCGGCGAGTCATGGAGACCCACGCGCAAATCGGCAGTGATATTTTCGCCAACCACGACATGCCGGTCCTGCAATCGGCGATGACCATCGCCGCCCAACACCACGAACGCTGGGACGGCCTGGGCTATCCGCGCAAGCTCAAGGGCGAGCAGATCCACCTGTATGGACGGATTACGGCGCTGACCGATGTGTTTGACGCCTTGGGTAGCCACCGGTGCTACAAGAAGGCTTGGCCGCTGGAGGATGTCCTGCAGGCGATCCGCGAGGAAAACGGACGGCACTTCGAACCGGCGCTGGTCGACCTGTTCATGGAGAACCTGCCGAAGTTCCTCGAAATCCGCGACCGCCATCCCGATCCGGCACCGCCGCCCTGATTCGGGCCGGAGTGGCGGCCCGGGCGGCCAAGCCTAGGGCATGCCGACCACGTCGATGTATTGCGGGTGGCGCCGCGTCGGCGCGCCCTCCAGCCGGTTGAGCGCGTTGATGTAGGCCTTGCCCGAGGCGATCACGATATCGGTGTCAGAACCCTGGCCATTGACCACCCGGCCATCCTTGCGCAGGCGGACCAGCACTTCGCCCTGCGAATCCCCTCCCGGGGTGATGTTGCTCACGGAGTAGAGGACCAACTCGGCGCCTGACCGCACGCGACTCTCGATGGCGGAAAACACCGCGTCAACCTGGCCATCGCCCTGCCCTTGCACCTCGCACTCCTTGCCGTCGACCAACAATCTCAGCCGCGCGACCGGTGCCGACCCCGTCTTCGACGAGGCCTCGAGCGTCAGCAGACGAATTCGTTCGACCCCGGCGGCCTGCACCTGCTCGGTAACCAGCGCCTGCACGTCATCGTCGTAGATTTCGTGCTTTTTGTCGGCCAGCACCTTGAAGCGCTGGAACGCCTGGTTCAAGTCGACCTCGGACTTGAGCTGGATTCCGAGGGTGTCCAGGCGTTGGCGAAATGCCGCACGACCGGAGTGCTTGCCCAGCACCAGCTTGTTGGCCGCCCAGCCCACATCCTCGGCGCGCATGATCTCGTAGGTTTCCCGATGCTTGATCACACCATCCTGGTGAATCCCGGATTCATGGGCGAAGGCATTCGCGCCCACCACGGCTTTGTTGGGCTGGACCGGGAAGCCGGTGACCCCGGATACCAGACGCGAGCACGGGACAATTTGCGTGGCATCGATGCGGGTCTCGCAGCTGAACTGGTCCTGCCGGGTGCGCACCGCCATGACAATTTCCTCCAACGCAGCATTGCCGGCCCGCTCACCAAGGCCGTTGATGGTGCATTCGACCTGCCGGGCACCGCCAATCAGGACCGCCGAAAGGGAATTTGCCACCGCCATTCCCAGGTCGTTGTGGCAGTGAACCGACCACACCGCACGATCCGAATTGGGAATGCGCCGGCGCAAGTCGGCAATCAAGGCGCCGAACATGTGCGGCAAGGTGTATCCCACCGTGTCAGGGATATTAACGGTCGTCGCCCCTGCAGCAATGACCGCCTCCAGTACCCGGCACAGGAAGTCCGGCTCCGAACGGCCGGCGTCCTCCGGCGAAAATTCGACATTATCGGTGTAGCGCCGTGCATGTTTGACCGCGGCCACCGCCTTTTCCACCACCGCATCCGGCTCCATGCGCAACTTCTCGCGCATGTGAATCGGCGAGGTCGCGATAAACGTGTGGATCCGCGCGCGGCGCGCAGGCTTCAGGGCCTCGGCGGCGCGGTCAATGTCCTCCGGATTCGCCCGCGCCAGCGAGCAGACGATGCTGTCCTTGACGGCCGTGGCCACCGCCTGCACCGATGCAAAATCACCGGGGCTGGCAACGGCGAATCCGGCTTCAATCACGTCCACCCGCAGGCGCTCCAGCGCCAGGGCGATGCGGACCTTTTCATCCTGGGTCATTGAGGCGCCCGGCGACTGCTCGCCGTCGCGCAGGGTGGTGTCGAAGATAATCAGATGGTCTTTCATGGGCTGCTCTTGGGTGTCATTCCGAGCCTCGCGGCGGCGAGGGATCTGGCCAGACCCCTCGCTCACGCCCGGGATGACACGGGTGTGTCGGTGATCCTGGAGGTTTGCACGGTGTAGGCCCCGTGCGGCCGAAGGTCGTTGTCTGCCTTACGGCAGGAGCAGCGGCAGCAGTCCGGCAACCCGGTGAGTTTCCGGGGCCAGCAACATCACGTTGGTGCGATGGAAGGACTGCATGGCAAAACTATATCAGAGCGCCGGCGGCTCGCGAGTAACCGTTTCCGCGACCACCGGACGGCGAGTTCGCCGGTAAATCGCCATCACCGGGCCCGAGCCAGCGTAGACCAGGAACACCAGAAAGAAAATTCGCGGCGGGTCCAGCAGGAACAGCGCGAAGACGCCCATGAACAACAGCAGGTACCGGAACGGAACGTGCTCGGCGATCCGCAGCTGCTTGAGGCTCATGAATCGGAAATTGCTCACCATCAGCAGCGCGGCAGCCCACGTGATGACCAGTGCCGGGACGACCAGAACGCGTCCCTTGATATTGAGGTCGTGGGTCGCCCAGACAAAGCCAATGACCAGTGCGGCGGCGGCTGGGCTGGGCAGTCCAAAAAACGCCCCCTTTGCTTCCCCACGCGTGGCCAGGACATTGAATCGCGCCAGGCGCAATGCGGCGCAGGCGGTGTAGGCGAATGCGGTGACCCAGCCCAGCTTTCCGCCAAGCCATTTGTACTCGGCAAGATACTGGAGGCTGAAGGTGTAGACGACGACCGACGCTGCCAGGCCGAATGCGACCATGTCGCAGAGGCTGTCGTACTCCTTGCCAAAATCGCTGGCAGTGCCGGTGAGCCGCGCGATGGTGCCGTCGAGCGAATCGGCGACCATGGCCACGGCGACGGCAATGGCGGCAGCCGTAAAGTCGCCGTTTAGCGCCGCGATCACCGCGTAGAACCCACCGAACAGGGTGGCGGTGGTGAACAGGTTGGGCAGGATGTAGATGCCGCGACGACGGCGTTGCGGAACATCGGGTTCGATCATGGCTAGCGCGGGTTGCTGCTGCCGGTCACGCTCGGACCTTCCCGCACGCCGGTCCCACCTGGGCGGGCCAGCCCGTTCGCCGAATCCTGGCTGGTGCAGCGGCCGGAAGCCGACGATTTGGAGGGGATCCGGCTGCCGGTGTTCGCCGGGCAGGTCTTTTTCACCGTGCTGGAATCCGCAACCGTGGGCGGTGTCGCCGGCGCGCTTGCACATCCGCCAAGCACCGCCGCCAGACACATCACTCGGAGTCGTTTCAAATCCATGGCCGGCTCATCTTAGCCCTGTTCAACGCCGGCAGGCGACCGCGGCTAATTTCGACTCCTGTCCACCAGCTTGTTCTTCGCGATCCACGGCATCATCGCCCGCAGCTTGGCGCCAACCTTCTCGATCGGGTGCTCGGCACCAAGGCGACGCATGGCCTTGAGCATCGGCGCGCCGGCCTGGTTCTCAAGCACGAAGTCGCGCGCGAACTCGCCGCTCTGGATTTCGCGCAGAATCTTCTTCATCTCCAGCTTGGTCTGCTCGGTGACGATGCGCGGACCGCGAGTGTAGTCGCCGTATTCAGCCGTGTTGGAGATCGAGTACCGCATGGTCGCCATGCCGCCTTCGTACATCAGGTCGACGATCAGCTTGAGTTCGTGCAGGCACTCGAAGTAGGCCATCTCCGGCGAGTAACCGGCCTCGGTTAGCGTCTCGAATCCGGCTTGTACCAGCGCCGTTGCGCCGCCACACAGCACCGCCTGTTCGCCGAACAAGTCCGTCTCGGTTTCCTCGCGGAAGGTGGTTTCGATGATTCCGGCGCGGCCGCCGCCGATGGCGGACGCATAGGCCAATCCAAGGTCGCGCGCCTTGCCGCTGGCATCTTGATGTATGCACAGCAGGCAGGGAACACCGCCGCCCTGGGAGTAAGTGGAGCGGACCAGGTGACCGGGGCCCTTGGGGGCGACCATGATGACGTCGAGATCGGCGCGCGGCAGGATTAGCTGGAAGTGCACATTGAATCCGTGCGCGAAGGCCAGCACCCCGCCCTTCTTCAGGTTGGGCTCGATGCTGTCCTCGTAAATCTTGCGCTGGTCCTGGTCCGGTGCGAGCACCATGACCACGTCGGCACCCTTGACCGCCTCGGCAACGTCCTTGACCACCAGACCCGCCTTTTCGGCCTTTTTCCACGAGCCGCTGCCCTTGCGCAGGCCGACGGTGACGGTCACGCCGGATTCCTTCAGGTTCAGGGCATGGGCGTGACCTTGTGAGCCATAGCCGATGATCGCGACTTTCTTGCCCTTGATATTGGCAAGCTTGGCGTCCTTGTCGTAGAAGACCTTGATGCTCACGTTGAACTCCGGTAATTAACTGATTGATTTAAAATAAAAAATTCAGGGACTGACGTCGGCAGAATTGGCCAGGACGTCCTGGCCGGGCTGGATCGCTGCCACGCCGCTGCGAACGACTTCAAGTATCGGAGTCACTGCATTGATTTCATTAATGAACCCGCTAATCTCAAGACCTGTGCCCGTGATCTGCACGGTGCGGGTATTTTCAGTCTCGTCGAGCATCAGTCCACGGTAGCGGCGCACCAGTTCGGTCACCGCTCGCGCCGAGGTCGGCGTAACCGCCACTTTGAGCAGCAGCAACTCGCCTTCGACGTGCTCGCAACCGGTAAGGTCGGCCACTTGCACCACGTCCACCAGCTTGCGCGACTGCTTGATGATCTGGTCAATGACGGCGTCCGAGCCGGAGGTAACCAAGGTCAGCCGGGACACCGTCGGATCATGCGTTGGCGCGACGGTCAGCGACTCAATGTTGTAGCCGCGTGCAGAGAACATCCCGGAGACGCGCGCGAGCGCGCCGGCCTCGTTCTGCAACAGAATGGAGATGATGTGGCGCATGGGAGGCGCACCATATCCATGAATTTGTTGCAGCGCAATAGGCGTATGGCACACTAGGCACGCTTCAGTAGCGCGAATTGCAGCCGTCGCCGTTTCGACCCTGCTGCCATCAAATCTTCACTGACACCATGACCACGCCCCCCCTCCACAAGTCTCCCCATACCCGCGCCGGCCAGACCCTCTCGGGCGCCGAGATCGTCGTGCAAGTACTGGCTGACGAGGGCGTGGATGTGATCTTCGGTTATTCCGGCGGCGCCATCCTGCCAACCTACGATGCGGTGTTCCGCTTCAATCAGGAGCATGGCGACCGCATGCCACTAATCGTCCCGGCCAATGAACAGGGCGCCGGCTTCATGGCGGCGGGTTATTCCCGGGCCAGCGGCAAGGTTGGCGTGGCCATGGTCACCTCGGGCCCCGGAGCCACCAACTGCGTCACGCCGGTGCGCGACTGCATGGCTGACTCGATCCCGATTGTCCTGATCTGCGGCCAGGTACCGACCGCGGCGATGGGTACCGATGCCTTCCAGGAAGCGCCGGTGTCGAACATCTTTGGCGCCTGCGCCAAGCACGTTTTTCTGGTCACCGATCCCACGCGGCTGGAGGCGACGGTGCGCACGGCGTTTGAAATCGCAAGGTCGGGCCGGCCGGGCCCGGTGGTAATCGATATACCCAAAGATGTGCAAAACGCGAACCAGCCCTTCCTCGGCCAGGGCGTCCTGCCGGTGCCCGGCTTTCGATCCCGGGCGGCCGCGCTGGATCGCGCCAGGCTGGATCGCGGCGACTGCGAGCGCTTCTTCGAGATGCTGTCGCGCTCGCGCAAGCCGCTGCTGTATTGCGGAGGCGGCGTGATCCACAGCGAGGCCGCGCCGGTCCTGACCGAGTTCGCCAAGGCCTTCGGTATCCCGGTAGTGACCACCTTGATGGGCATCGGGGCGTATGACACCACCGACCCGCTGTCCCTGCACATGCTGGGGATGCACGGCACCGCCTTCGCCAACTACGCCGTCGACGACTGTGACTTCCTGATTGCCGTCGGCGCGCGATTCGACGACCGGGTGGCTGGCGTGCCGGCGAAGTTTGCGCGCGGCGCAAAGTTTATTGCCCACCTCGATGTCGACTCGGCCGAGATCAACAAGGTCAAACGGGTGCAATGGCACCACGTCGGTGACATGCGCCGGGCCTTGACTGCCCTGCTGGAACACGGCCGCGCCGTCGCCTTCACCAAAGACTACGGCTTGTGGCACCAGCACATCGCGGCCCTGAAAAAAACCCACGCGATGAACTATGACCGTGCGTCGGAGACGATCCAGCCGCACCAGATCATCGAGGAAATCAACAAGCTGACCCGTGGCGAGGCGATCATTTCAACCGGCGTCGGCCAGCACCAGATGTGGGCCGCCCAGTATTTTGATTTCCGCCATCCACGGCTTTGGCTCACCTCCGGCTCGATGGGCACCATGGGATTCGGGCTGCCGGCGGCCATTGGCGCCGCCTTTGCCCGCCCGGGCAAGACCGTCTACGACATCGATGGCGACGCCAGCATCCGCATGAACCTTGGCGAACTGGAGACCGTCACAACCTACAACCTTCCGGTGAAAGTCGTGGTGCTGAACAATTTTGGCGACGGCATGGTCCGTCAGTGGCAGAAACTGTTCTTCAAGGGCCGCTTCTCCGCCAGCGACAAATCGCTGCACAAGAAAGATTTCGTCAAGGCGGCGCAAGCCGATGGTTACGCATGGGCCCGGCGCCTGGATCGCAAGGCCGACATTGCGGAAGTGATTCGCGAGTTCGTGGCGTTCGAGGGGCCGGCCTTCCTTGAAGTCATCATCGACCCGGACGCCGGCGTTTACCCGATGGTGGGCCCAGGCATGAGCTACGCTGAGATGATAACCGGCGACTTCATTCCGTCCCGTGATCCGCCTTCCGAAAAACCCGTCGACAAAAGCGAGATGTTTTGATGACCAAAATGAACCGGCAGTTCCGCCTGGCGAAGCGCCCCTCGGGCATGGTGAGCGCCAGCGATTTCAGCCGCGCGGAATCGCCAGTCGAGGCCCCGGGGGACGGCGAAGCCCTGGTGCAGACCCGCTTCCTGTCGCTGGACCCGGCCATGCGCGGCTGGATGAATGAGGGAAAGTCCTACGTCCCGCCGGTGGGGATAGGCGAAGTCATGCGCGCCGGCGGCATCGGCGAGGTGCTGGAGTCCAGCGATGCGGCGTTGCAGCCCGGCGATACCGTCGTCGGGATGCTGGGTGTACAGACGCTGGGCACCCACAAGTCGAACTCCCTGCGCAAGGTTGATCCGGCGCTGGCGACCCTGCCCAAGTACCTGGGCGTGCTGGGCATGCCGGGAATGACCGCTTACTTCGGCCTGCTCGACGTCGGCCAGCCCAAGGCCGGGGATACCGTCGTGGTGTCCGGCGCCGCAGGGGCGGTCGGCCAGCTGGTGGGCCAGATCGCCAAGCTCAAGGGTTGTCGCGTCGTCGGGATCGCCGGTGGCGCGAAGAAATGTGAGTTTGCGCGCAAAGAACTGGGCTTCGATGAATGCCTGGACCATCGAGCGGGCGACCTTCGCGCGGAACTCAAGCGCGCCTGCCCCGATGGCATCGACGTTTACTTTGACAACGTCGGTGGCGAGATCCTGGACCTGGTGCTGGCCCGGCTCAAAATGAAGGCCCGCGTGGTGATCTGCGGGGCGATCTCGCAGTACAACAACGCCGGCCCGATGAAGGGCCCGGCCAACTACATGTCGCTGCTGGTAAACCGCGCGCGCATGGAGGGCTTTGTCGTATTCGACTATGCCAAGCGCTATGGCGAGGCAGTTCATGCCCTGGCGCAGTGGATGAAGGACGGAAAGTTGCAGTCGCGTGAGCATGTCGTGTCCGGATTCGATCGGTTCCCCGAGGCGCTGTTGATGCTGTTCAGCGGGGCAAACCACGGCAAGCTCGTGTTGGATGTCGAGCCCCAATAGATCCGCGCCCCCGCGGAATTAATTTCGCCCACTCGCGCCGCCGACGCACGCCGGCGTGCGCCCACCACCCGTCACCGGCAAGGCCGACCATGACCGAAACAATTGAGTCCTCCAAGTCCGACGGCGTCCTGCGCCTTCGATTCAACCGCCCGGACAAGCGCAATGCGCTTTCGCAGGAAATGTATCGCGAGCTCGCCCGCCAATTCCAGGTGGTCGTGGACGATGCCGAGGTAAAGGTCGTTGTCTTGTCCGGCCAACCCGGCTGTTTCACCTCCGGCAACGACATGAAGGACTTCCTGTCGGTGCCGCCCGATGCCACGGAATCCCCAACACTCGATTTCATGAACGCCCTGGCCAATTGCCCCAAGCCGGTGATTGCCGCTCCCTCTGGAATCGCCGTTGGCGTCGGCGTCACGTTGCTGCTGCACTGCGACCTTGTGTACTGCGGCGCGCAGACCCGCCTGAACATGCCGTTTGCGCAAATCGGGATTCGGCCGGAGTACGCCTCGAGCTACCTGCTGCCCCGGCTGATGGGTCACGCACGCGCCGCCGAGTTGCTTCTGCTGGGCGAGTTTTCCGCCAGCAAGGCGCTGGAGTACGGCCTGGTCAACGCCGTCGTGCCCAACGAGCAGGTTGAGGCCGTCGCCATGGAAAAAGCCCGGGTCGTTGCCGAATTGCCACCGGCCACCGTTCGCGCCATCAAGGCCATGCTCAAGCACTGGCGCGCCGGGGTGGTGAAGGAAGCGATCCCGTGGGAAATGGGTGAAGTGGCGCGCTCGCTGTCGATGCCGGAAGCGCTTGAGTCCATCGGGGCATTCCTTCAAAAGCGCAAGCCGGATTTTTCCGGATTCTCCTGAGTTGACCGGATTCTGGACCGCGCGTAGCCTGCCAGCCGACGCGCCCGTCAGCTCTTGAGGCTTCACGAATATGCCCAGCATCGCGGTCATCGGCGCCGGGCCCTGCGGCATCGCCGCCGCCAAGGAATGCCTGGCCCAAGGCCTGGGCGATGGCTTGGTGGTATTCGAGAAATCCGACCAGGTGGGCGGCAACTGGGTGTATCGCGAGAACGCCGGCCACTCCAGCGTCTACAGCACGACCCACATCATCAGTTCCAAGTACTACTCCGAGTACGAGGACTACGCCTTCCCTCCGGGGACGCCGGACTATCCCCACCACACCCACCTGAAACAGTATTTCCAGGACTACGCCGCAAGGTATGGCGTTCTCCCGCGGATCCGTTTCGGCGCCGAAGTACTGAAGGCCACGCGGGCTGCGGATGGCCGCTGGATCCTCCGTTCGCGCGGGCCACAGGGCGAAACAACGGAAACCTTTGATGTGCTGATGGTGGCCAACGGCCACCACTGGAATCCCCGCTTGCCGGAGTACCCGGGTCGATTTGACGGCGAGTTCATGCACTCCCACGAATTCAAGAACAACGCGCCGTTCCGGGACAAGCGGGTCCTCGTCATCGGCGGCGGCAACTCTGCGGCGGACGTCGCCGTGGAGTGCTCGCGAGTGACCAAGCGTTGCGCAATTTCAATGCGACGCGGCCACTGGTTCCTGCCCAAATTCATGTTTGGGCTGCCGGGCGACGTGATTTACGAGAAGACCGCCGGCTGGATGCCGCGCTGGCTGCGCCAGCCTCTGCTGAAGCTCTCGGTTTACATGGTGGCCGGGAAGAACGAACGGTTCGGGTTGCAGAAGCCGGAATACGGGATCCTGGAAGGACACCCGACACTCAACTCCGAATTGATCTACTTCCTCGGGCACGGCGAGATCGTCCCCAAGGTCGGTGTCGAGCGCTTCGAGGGGCGCCGCGTGCATTTCACCGATGGCACCAGCGAGGAATTCGATGTGGTGATTGCCGCCACCGGATACAAGATCAGCTTTCCCTTCTTTGACAAGGCGCTGGTGGACTGGGAAGAGGCCGTCGAGGTCCCGCTGTGGCGGCGCATGTTCCACCCCGGGTTTTCCAACCTCTACTTCATCGGCTTGTTCCAGCCACTGGGCTGCATCTGGCCCCTGGCCGACTATCAGGCCCTGCTTGCCTGCCTGGAACTCCAGGGACGTTACCGGCGGCCCGAAAACCTCGGCAAGGCGATTGCCCGGGAGCTCGCGCATCCGCATTACCAGTTCTACAAGTCGCCGCGCCATTCCACCGAAGTCGATTACGCGGATTACCGCGCAGAACTCTTTGCCGAACTGAAGAAAGCCGGCGTGCAACCCCACGAACGCCCGAAGGACGCCTCGATCTACCAGACCGACGCTTGGCAGAAATATGCGGCCTAGCCGCTCGCGAATGATCCGGCGCGGAAGCGGCATCGCCACGATCCGCGGGATTCAGGGAAGCGAATTCGTATCGGCCTCGCCTGGAGCAGCCCCGGCAGACGGTTCAGGCGCATCGACATGAGCAAGCGCGAATCGAACAAGCTTGCGAACCGTTCCGAAATCCTGGACGCGGCAAGAACCTTATTCCTGCAGCGCGGCGTCGATGCCGTCACCATCCGCGACGTGATTCACCAGACTCAACTGGCTACCGGCACGTTCTACAACTATTTCCGCACCAAGGAGGACCTGCTGCGCGCCCTGGTCGAGGAGCAAGTCCTGGATCTCACCGACCGTTTGCGCGACGTCCGCCGTGGGGCCCGGACGCTGGAGGAGTTCGTGCGCGGAGCGTATCGCACGGCATTTTCGGCGATTGTCCAGGACCCGGCGCTGTACGGGCTGATGATGCGCAACGAGCATGCGGTGCGGTCGTTGTACCAGGACGGGATCATGGACGTCTCGACGCGTGCGCTGCGCGACGACATCCGCGACGCCATACGTCGCCGCATCATGCCCGCGCTGGACGCCGACTGGCTGGCCGCCGCGTTCTTCGGCACCGGCTACGAGATGGGCCGACTGCTGGCCCAGGGGCCACGGCAGGACGCCGAGGCCGCCGCCGATTTCGCCACCCGGCTGTTCCTGGGCGGCATCGTGTCTTTTGCCAGCGGCAAGGTTGCACTGCTCAAGCCCCGGGTGCGCGCCACGATCTAGGCGCGCCAGGATTCAGTTCAGGCGTTCGAGTACCGTGGCCACACCCTGCCCCATGCCGATGCACATGGTGGCAAGGCCAAACTGGGCGTTCTTTTCCTGCATCACGTGCGCCAATGAGCCGGTAATCCGGGCGCCGGAGCATCCCAGCGGATGGCCGAGGGCAATTGCGCCACCGCGCAGGTTGACCCGGTCAATGCGATCGAGGATTTTCAATTCCTTCAGCACCGCGAGCGATTGGGCCGCGAAAGCCTCGTTCAGCTCGAAGTACTCGATGTCCTTGATCTCCAGGCCAGCGCGCTTGAGCGCCTTCTGGGTCGCCGGCACCGGGCCAATGCCCATGATGGACGGGTTGCAGCCGGCGCTGGCCATCGCGCGAATTATTGCCATCGGCTTCAGGCCAAGGGACTTGGCCTTGGCATGGCTCATGATCAAGGCGCAGGACGCACCGTCCGAGATCGCCGAACTATTGCCTGCCGTCACCGAACCCTTGGGATTGAAGGCCGGTCGAAGCTTGCCGAGGTCGTCGAGGTTTGCGTCGGGACGCACCACCTCGTCGAAATCAACCAGGATTGGCGCGCCATCGGCATCGTGGCCCTCGACCGCAACCATTTCGTTCTTGAATTTTCCGCCCTTCCAGGCGGCATAGGCCTTCTGGTGCGAGGCCAGCGCGAATTCGTCCTGCGACTTGCGATCGACCTGGTGGGTCTGGGTCAGCATTTCTGCCGTCAGGCCCATCATCGCCGCTGCCTTGGCCGTATTCATGGCCATTGCCGGCGCGCCGTCGAAATTCAGGGTCATCGGAACATGCCCCATGTGCTCGACACCGCCGCAAATGTAGGTGTCACCAATACCGGCGACGATCGCGTTCGCTGCCGTGTGGATCGCCGTCATGGAGGAACCACACAGGCGGTTGACCGTCTGGCCCGAGACCGTCTGCGGCAGGCCGGCCATCAACGCGGCGTTACGCGCGATGTTGAAGCCCTGCTCCAGCGTCTGCTGCACGCAGCCCCAAATCACATCCTCGATATCGGCCGGGTTCAAGGCCGCGTTGCGCGCAAGGACTGACCGGATCAGCGCCGCGGAGAGTTCCTCTGCCCTCACGTTGCGGAATACGCCCGCCTTGCTGCGACCCATCGGGGTACGTACCGCGTCGACAATCACGACTTCAGTGGACATGGTGAATCTCCGGCTTACTTCGGGTAATAGGTTTTGCCATCCGATGCCATCGTCTTCATGGACGCGGTGGGCTCATACAGCTTGCCGAGGCTGACGTACCTGGCGCATTTTTCGAGCAGGGCCTTGATGCCGATGCTGTCGGCGTACTTCAGTGCGCCGCCGCGGAACGGCGGGAAGCCGATGCCCAAGATCAAGCCCATGTCAGCCTCCGCCGGACTCTCGACGATGCCATCATCGAGGCACCGAACCGTCTCGATGATCATCGGAATCATGTGACGGTCAATGATTTCCTCATCCGTAAAGTCTTTCTGCCCATCCGGCTGCACGGTCTTGATCAGCTCGTAGGTATCGGCCGCGACTTCCTTCTTCGGCTTGCCCTTGGGATCGGTGCTGTACTTGTAAAAACCGATGCCGTTCTTCTGACCGTAGCGTTTGTGGTCGTACATCACGTCCAGTGCCGTTTTGAAATCCTTGCTCATGCGGTCCGGGTAGCCCTCGGCCAACACGTCACCGACATGGTGGCTGGTATCAATGCCCACCACGTCCTGCAGGTACGCCGGCCCCATCGGCCAGCCAAAGCCCTCCATCACCTTGTCGACTTTCTGGAAGTCGGCGCCGTCGCGCAACAGCGCGCTCCATCCACCGAAATACGGAAACAGGACGCGATTGACCAGGAAGCCCGGACAGTTCTTGACCACGATCGCGGTCTTGCCCATGGCTGTGGCGTAGGCCACGGTGGTGGCGATCGCTTCCTTGGACGTCTTCGGCCCGTAAATGACCTCGACCAGCGGCATGCGGTGCACCGGGTTGAAGAAGTGCATGCCCAGGAAGTTCTCCGGGGCCTTCATCACCGTGGACAAATCCTCAATCGAGATTGAGGACGTGTTCGACGCAATGATGGTGCCGGGCTTGACCAGGGTTTCGACCTCGGCCAGTACGCTCTTCTTGACCTTCGGGTTTTCCACCACCGCCTCAACCACGATGTCGACGTTGCCGAAGTCGCCGTAGTTTAGCGTCGGCCGGATCGTTGCCAGGATCGCACCGGACTTCTCGGGCGTGAGCTTCTTGCGCTCGACCTGCCTGGACAGCAGCTTGTTGGCTTCGCCCATGCCCAGGTCCAGCGCCTTGTCGGCGATGTCCTTCATGATGATCGGCGTGCCCTTCGAGGCGGACTGGTAGGCGATGCCGCCGCCCATGATTCCGGCACCCAGGACGGCCGCCTGCCTGACCGGGCGCGCAATCTTGCCGGCCGCCCTGGCCTTCTTCTTCAGGTACTGGTCATTGAGAAACAGCCCGATCAGCGCATCGGCCTGCGGCGTCTTCGCCACTTTGGCAAAACCGATGCTTTCGATTTGCAGCGCCGCGTCCCGCGACTTTCCCGCCGCCTTCTGGATCGCCTTCACTGCCTCCACCGGCGCCGGGTAGTGCTTGCCGGCCTTGCCGGCGATGAAGCCCTTGGCGGTTTCGAACACCATCATCGCCGACACCGGGTCCAGCGTGAGCGGGCCGGTTTTCTGCGCACGGCGCGCTTTCCAGTCGTACTTGCCTTCAATCGCCTGGGCCAGCAATTTCAGCGCTGCATCCTTCAGCTTGCCAGGCTCGACCACCGCATCCACGGCATGCATCTTCAGAGCCGCATCCGGCTTGACGTTGTCGCCGCCGGCAATCATCTCAATGGCATTGTCAGCGCCAAACAAACGTGGCGCGCGCACCGTGCCGCCAAATCCCGGAAAGATTCCGAGCTTGACCTCGGGGAAACCGATCTGCGCGGCGGTGATCATCACGCGGTAGTCCGTGGCCAGGCACATTTCGAACCCGCCGCCAAGCGCGATGCCGTTGATCGCCGTGACCGAGGGAACCGGCAGGTCTTCGATGGCTGAAAACACCTTGTTCGCCTCAAAGCCCCACTTCGCAATCTCTTCTTCGGTCGAGGCGAAGTTCTTGCCAAACTCCGTGATGTCGGCCCCGACGATGAACACATCCTTCGCCGAACTCACCAGCAAGCCCTTGATTTTGCTGTCTTTGCGGATGGCCTCGGCGGCGGCGCGCAGCTCCTCGAGAGTCCTGGCGTCAAATTTGTTGATTGAATCGCCGGAGCGGTCAAAGCACAGTTCGGCGATGTCGCCCGCCAGTCGGGTGACACGGATGGATTGCCCTTGATACATGAAAAAGCCTCGCGGTCCGTGATGGATTATTGGGGGCCGAATCATAGCTCAGTTCCCCCGCATGTTGCGGCGCGGTAAACGGGATTTTTGACACTGTTCAGAGCCCACGCCTACACTCAATCAAGAGCAGGCATTCCGCGGTTGAGGGGGAGTTTGTGATTGGCGGAGTCTGATCAAGCCGCGCGTTCGCGCAATTCGCGCAAACCCGCGTCACGGAATTTCGGACAACAAGTTTTTGGGAGACCGTTGCCATGGCAAAGAAGAAAGCCCGTTCCAAGTCAAAGCCCAAGTCGAAGGCCAAAGCAAAACGAGGCGGCCGTTTGAGCGCCCTGAAGTCACGCGCCAAGTCGGCGGCCCGCAGCGCCAAATCCAAGGCTCGCAAGGTAGCCGGACGCGCCCGCGCGTCGGTGAATCGCGTGAAGTCGAAGGCGCGCAAGGTTGCCGGACGCGTAACGCGCAAGGCCGAGTCCGTCCGCCGGAAGGCCGTTTCGCGCGTGAAAAAAGCCCGCAGTCGGGTGGTGTCACGTGCGGCCCGGGCGACCAGCAAGGTCAAGGCGATGATGCCCGACATGCCGATGTTTGGGTCCAGCCCGGCCGAACCGGCGCTGTCCTCGAACCTGGGCGATACCAGCGGCATGACACCGGGCTCCGAAGGAAAGTATTGACCCGCGCATCAAGCCCACCACTGGACAGCCGTCTGGTGGTGGGTTTTTTTTGCCCCGGCATCACGGCATGATGCCGCCGTGCCACTAACCCTTGAACAAACCACCGCGCTCTGTCGACTGCTGTCCGATCCCAGCCGCCTGCGACTGCAGTGGATCCTCGAACAGCACGAGCTCACGGTCGCAGAACTGACGCAAGTCACGCGACTGGCGCAGAGCCGCGTCTCCACCCACTTGTCGCGCCTGCGTCGGGCCGGCCTGGTGCGCCAACGCCGATCCGACGGCGCGGCCTACTACACGGCGGCCCCCGGCGGACATCCGGCCGCCGATCTGTGGGCGCTGCTGCGCGGCCAGCTGGACGACGGCATCGCCCGCGTCGACCAGGAACGTGCGGCGCAAATCATCAGCGCGCGGCGTCACGCACAGACTTGGGCCGAATCGGTTGCCGGTCGCATGGAGCGACAATATTCGCCGGGTCGGACCTGGGAGGTCACTGCCCGCGTGCTGATCGACCTTGTCGCGCTGGGCGACGTCCTGGACATCGCCTGCGGTGACGGCGTGCTGGTCGAGTTGCTGGCCGGTCGGGCCCACAGCGTGGCCGGCGTCGATATCAGCCCTCGGCTGATCAATGCGGCGCGTCGGCGCCTGGGCGCTGCCGCCAACGTGTGCCTGCTCGAAGCCGACATGCACTCGATTCCGCTGCCGGACTCAAGCTTTGACCACGTGTTCCTGATGAACGCGCTTGCGTTTACGCGCAAGCCCCAGGAAGCGATCAACGAGGCCGCGCGCCTGCTGCGGCCTGGCGGTCGCCTGGTGGTCGCCGCGCTGAACGCGCATCGGCACAAGGCGACGGTGCAAGCTTATGACCACGTCAATCTCGGCCATACGCCCGCCAGCCTCCGCGGGCTGCTCGAAAAATCAAAGCTGGTGGTCGACCGCTGCGAGGTGACCTCGCAGGAGGACCGGTCGCCCTACTTCCAGGTGGTCTCGGCGCTGGCGCGGAAAAGCTAGCCGGCTGACAGTGCGGCCTCCGCCGACATCGTTATTCCACCTTCGTCCCGTCGATTTCGCCGGCCCATAGCACAGGAACCTTTTTTGAAATTTGAGCCAGGCGCGCCCGGTGCGCGTCGCGCTCGACCTCCGAGGCGCGGACCACCCGCAGTTCCCCGGTTTCCTCAGGCCATTCGGACCCACGGCGGCCGCCTTCCCCGGCCGGAATCTCGTTGCGCTCCAGCAGCAAAGCGGACTGCCCGCCGGTCATCGCCAGGTAGACCTCCGACAACAAGCGGGCGTCCAGCAGGGCACCGTGCAACTCCCGGTGCTTGTTGTTGACCTCGTAACGTCGGCACAAGGCGTCGAGGTTCACGCGCTGGCCCGGATGCAGTTGCCGGGCCAGCGCCAGCGTGTCGATCACGGTGCACAAGTCCGCGACGCGCTCCTGGCGACCCGCCTTCTGCAACTCCATGTCGAGAAAGCCGACATCGAAGTCCGCGTTGTGGATGACCAGCTCCGCGCCGCGAAGGTAGTCGACCAGCGAAGCCGCAATCGCCGTAAATCCGGGTTTGGCGGCGACGAACTCATTGGTAATGCCATGGATGTCGATCGCCCCGGCGTCAATTTCGCGGCCTGGATTGAGGTAGTGGTGGAAGTCGGCGCCGGTCAACCGGCGATTGCGCATTTCCAGGCAGCCAATCTCGATGATCCGGTGTCCGTCGACCACCTCAAGGCCTGTGGTCTCGGTATCCAACACAATCTGCCGCTCGCTCACGCGATCACCTCGTCCACGCCCTGGTTGGCCAGCCGGTCCGCCGCCTCGTTTCCTTCGTTGCCGCTGTGTCCCTTGACCCAGCGCCAATCAATCTTGTGCCGCTGCGCGGCGGCATCGAGTCGCTGCCACAAGTCCTGGTTCTTGACCGGCTTGCGGTCGGACGTGCGCCAGCCGCGCGCCTTCCAGGCCGGCATCCACTGCGTCAGGCCCTGCATGACGTAGGTCGAGTCGGTGTGCAGGACCACGGCACAGCATTCGCGCAGCGAGTCCAGCGCCTGGATCGCGGCCAGCAATTCCATCCGGTTGTTGGTCGTCGCCGGCTCCCCGCCCTTCAGTTCACGCCGATGACCGTTGTACTCGAGGACGGCGCCCCAGCCGCCCGGGCCCGGATTTCCGCGGCAAGCACCGTCGGTGTAGATGACCAGCTGCTTCATGTCGTTGGTTTGCGAGGCGGATGGGCGGAGGCATGGGCACCGGGCAGGGGGAGCGGCCGAACCATCGGCTGGACCGAGTCGCGAGCAACCCGGCCAATCAAGCTCATCGGAAAGACCCGCTTTTTCGCAACGATCAGGTACCCGCACGGCCCGGCGGCAAACCAGCGGTCCAGGAATCGCGCGCCGTAGTCCCGAATCTCCATCACCTCGAAGTCGAGCAGTTCGAGCCAGTCGCACAAGCGCCGGCGGCTGACAAATCTCGCTCCGGGTGGAAAGGCCCGGTAACGCAGGCCGAGGTACTGGCGCCAGGCCCATGCGCTCCAGGGATCAAACCCGAGGATGAACAGGCGTCCCCGGTCGGTCAGGATCCGGCTGGCTTCCCGCAACACCGGATGCGGTGACCGCGAGAACTCAAGCGTGTGCGGCAGCAAGGCGGCATCGACGGTCTTGTCCGACACCGGCAGCTGCTCCGGCGACGCCAGCGCGTGCGCGCCAAGGTCTGGCGTGGTTCCCACCACGGCACGATGCAGCATCTCGCTGGACTGCAGCAGTCGATCGCCACGCCCCCAACTGCCAATCTGCAGGACATGACGGCCGAACAGGTCCGGCAGTACCCGGCGCAGTTCGCGCTCCTCGTCGGCCTGCACCTGCCGGCCCCGTGGCGAACGCAGCCACAGCTCCAGCGCGTAGCGGCTGATAGGCTGCCCGGCGCGGAGTCCGGAATTGACGAATGGTCCCAGCATGCTTACATCTTAGCGTCATGAGTCCACTCGCTTTTGTGCCCGTGCCGGGTTTTGTCGACAATTATTTCTGGATCCTCCACCGCGACGGCAAGGCGGTGGTGGTGGATCCTGGCGACGCAACGCCGGTGCTGGAGCGCCTGGCCCGGCTTCGCCTGCGGCTGGAAGCCATCCTCATCACCCACCACCACCCGGACCACACCGGCGGCATCAACCGGATCCTGCGGGACCACGCCGTGCCGGTCTACGGTCCGCGCACGGAGTCGAAAACCATCCCCGCCCTTACCCACTTGCTGGACGAGGGCAGCCGGCTCGCCATTCCCGCACTCGGGATCGAGTTTGAGGTGTGGGCCGTACCCGGCCACACCCTTGGGCACATTGCCTACCTCGGGAGGTCGCCTGGAGAGGCCTTTGTCCTGTGCGGCGACACCCTGTTCAAGGCCGGCTGCGGCCGCTTGTTCGAAGGAACGGCGGCGCAGTTGAACCAGTCCCTGCAGCGACTCGCACGGTTGCCGCCGCAAACGGCGGTCTACTGTACCCACGAGTACTCCTTGGCCAACCTGCGATTCGCCGCCGCGGTCGAGCCCGCCAATGACGACGTGACGCGAGAAATCGAGCGGGTGCAGGCGCTGTTGCAGAACGGCGATTCCAGCCTGCCCTCGACCATCGGTTTGGAACTGCTCACAAATCCGTTCCTCCGCTGCGACCAACCGGGCGTCCGTGCCAGCGCCGAATCATTCGCCGGCCAAGCCCTGGGCGACTCGACGTCGGTCTTTGCCGCCCTGCGACTTTGGAAGGACCGGTTCCGTGCGGCCTAGAGTTTGTTAAACTTCGCGCTTCGCTTTGGGTGTACTCCTCGTGACTTTTAATCACCAGTTACTGCCCCGCCCGACCCGGGCGTGGCTTGCAGGCCTGTTGCTCGGTGCCAGCGCCGCCTCGGCCCCGGCACAGTCCCCCGCCGCAAATATTCCCAGCGCGCAGGCGCTGGATCTTGAGCTCCAGGGGCTCAAATCCGAAGCCCTCGCGTTGACCCGCGAGTTGCGCGACGCCGAACTCGGCCAGCTGTACCCGGCCGGCTCCCGCACCAGCTTTTACGTGAGCGTCAAGGTGCCCGGCTTCATGCTCGATGGCATCTCGGTTCGCATTAACGACAAGGACAGCACCGCGCACCGCTACACCGATACCGAATCCCGCGCGATGCTGCGCGATGGCTGGCACCGATTGCACGTGCAGCGGCTGGAACCGGGCACTTACCGCCTGCAGGCTGATTTCTCTGGGCACTTTGCCGACGCGCGCGGGACGGATCCCGCCATTCGCGGTCGGCTCGAGACCTTGTTCGAGAAGAAGGGCGGTGCCGACCTCGACCTGGTCCTGCCAATTTCTCGCAACACGCGCCTTGAAAAGCCTGCCATGTCCGAGATCGCCCGCCAGGAAAGCCGCCTGACGCGCCCGGGCCGCAATGTCTGGCTGCCGGAACCCGAGTCGGTGCGCGCCCCCGATGCCAGCCGCCCCATTGGTGGTGAAGACGATCCGCGCTACCGATCGGCGGTCTATCACCGTCTCGGCAATCGATACGTCGCTGCCCTGGATGAATTGCTCGACATCGAAGCCGACGTCAAGGATCCGGCGACGCTTTCGGCGGCTTACCAGAAGCTCCTCGCTGACTGTTACCTCGGCTTCGGCATGCAAGCCGCAGCCGAAAAAGAATTCGACCGCCTTGCGCGAGCCGCCACCCCGGACCCGGCGAAGGTCGCCCAGGGCCAGATCGAACTTGCCCGATATGAGTACCAACGTGGCCATTTCAATCCGGCCACCGTCCGACTGTTTCGGCTGAAGGAGACACTGCCGTCCGCCGCCTATGAAGACTGGCGCCTGTTGCTGACCTATGTGCTCATGGCGCAGGACAAGTTCAAGGATGTCGCGACGCTGCTGATCCCCCAGGACGGCGACATTGATGATGTCCAGGATCTGCCCGCCATCCTCCGTTACAACCTGGCGGTTGCCTTGATGAAGATCGATCGCGGCGTCGAAGGACGCCGGCTAATGAACCGCGTTGGTCAGATGGAAGTGAAGGATCTCGAGTCGCTGGCCCTGCGCGACAAGGCCAATTTGGCCCTCGGCTACCAGTACCTGCAACTGCAAAACGGCACCAATGCCAAGGCCCTGTTCGGCCGGGTGCGCACCACCGGTCCGTTCTCGGGCAATGCGCTGCTCGGACTGGGCTGGGCCGAGATCGCCATCGCCACGGCACCGCCCTCCACCGAGACCGAGGACGAAGGCAGCAAGGGTTTTCTCGGCTCCCTCGCCGCTCTTATCGGTTCCGGCGACCGCACCGCCAAGGAAACGCAGGCCAAAAAGATCGACGTCAAGAGTGCCGGTCGGTTGGCCGCGCGCGAGGCCGACGGCTACCAGCGTGCACTGATCCCGTGGGCCGAATTGATTGAGCGCGACCCGATGGACTCCGCCGTCCAGGAAGCCATGCTGGCGATACCGTGGGCGATGCAGAAAATGGAGGCCTACGAAGACGCCCTGAAGTACTACCAGCGCGCCATTGATACGCTGGAAGTGGCGCGCAAGCGGATGGCGCTGGCGCAGAAATCCATCTCCAGCGGCCTCATGGTTGTCACCATGATCAAGGACGACCTGGATTCAGAGCAGGGTTGGCGCTGGCGGCTGAGCAACCTCGCCGACACTCCCGAAACCTATTTCATGCAGAGCCTGCTCGCCGAGCACCGCTTTCAGGAAACGTTGAAGGACCACCGCGACGCCAGGCTGATCGGCCGTTCACTGGAGGTCTGGAAACAACGTCTTGACGACCTCGAAAAAACTTGGCGTGCGGGACAGGCGACGACCGGCTCGCCGTCAACGTCGGTCGAGGCCTCGGCGGCCATCGGCAGCGAGGGAGCCGCCCTCGCCGCGGACATTTCGGCTTCCGTCCCGGCGGCTGCCGCAACGGCCAGCCCGGTCAAGGCACTGCGTGCAAGGCTGCTGGAACTGGCTCCGCGAGTCACCCAAAACGGTGTCGCGCAAAACCAATACCTCGAGGCCATCTCGCTCAAGGAGCTGGCCGCGCAGCAAGAGCAGATTGAGAAGTATCTGACAGAGGCGCGCTTCTCGGTCGCGCGAATCTTCGACAGCCAATCCAGGGCACCATGAAATCACTGAACGCGCTTTACGGGCTGGGCCTCGCCCTCCCCCTGCTCCTCTCCGCCTGCGCCAGCGACGGCGGCATCGAAGAGGGAAAGAAGATCGGCGAGATGTCCGCCGACAAGGAACAGCTGGAACAGGCGCCGGTCCCGGTCGCCAAGTCCGGCCCGGTGGCGGCGAACACCGAGCGGGCGCTGGAAAACTACCAGAAACTTCTGGACCTGCCGCAGGACCAGGCCTCGCGTGCCGAAACCATGCGCCGCCTGGCGGACTTGCAACTGGAGCAGGAAGAAACCAATCCCGGCAGCTTCGAGCAGACCGAGAAGCGCCTGCGCAAGTCGATCGAGCTCTACAACACGCTGCTGACCGAAAATCCGGGGGCGCCGGGCAACGATCGCATCCTGTACCAGCTGTCACGCGCCCACCAGAACCTCGGCGAGAACGAAAATGCCGAAGCCGCGCTTGACCGGATGACCCGCGAGTACCCGAACTCGCCCTACAACGACGATGCCCACTTCCGGCGCGCCGAACTGCTGTTCAAGATCAGCGACTTTGACAAGGCCAGCATCGAATATCGCTATGTCCTCAATCGGGTCAAGCTCGACAATCCGTTCTTCGAGCCGTCGCAGTACAAGTACGGCTGGGCCCAGTACAAGCTGGCCAACTATGGCCCGGCGCTGGACACGTTTTTCGCCATTCTCGATCGGGAGTTGCCGCCTGGCGAGTTGTCAGACGTCAAGACCGCTGTCGACGGCGTCCGCGCCGGCAAGAAGGACACGGTCAACGACGCCTTGCGCGTCATCAGCCTGTCCTTTTCCTCGCTCAACGGCGGCGAATCCGTTCGCAAGTATTTTGAATCCCACTCGGAACCGGCCTACGCCCCGCTGATCTATCGGCACCTTGCCGAAACCCTGCTGGAGAAGAAACGCTATACCGACGCGGCCAAGTCATACACCACGTTCGTGGACGCCCACCCGCAGCACGTCCTGGCGCCAGCCTTTCAGTCGCTAGCGATCTCGGCGCAATCGTCGGGTGGATTCGTTGAACTGGTGGTGCAGGAAAAGGAAAGGTTCGTCACCGCGTTTGATCCGGCCGCTCCCTACTGGACCGGGCGCGCCCCGTCGCCGGATATCCTCAAGCAGCTGCGCTCACACCTGGAAGACCTGTCCCGCCATTACCAGGCGAAGGCGCAGAAGTCCCGCGACCTCGGCACCGCGACCGCCAAGGCGGAGTTCCTGTTGGCCTGCGCACGTTATGAACGCCTGCTGGCGCTGTTTCCCGCCGACCCCAAGGCCCCTGAACTGCGATTTCTGATGGCCGAGTCCTACCTGGACGCTGGCGACAGCCTGAAGGCCGCGAAGGAGTACGACACGGTCGCGGCGAAGCACCCGACGTATGAACGCGCCCCGGAAGCGGCGTACGCAGCGGTCCTCGCCTACCAGCGCTACAGCGCCGCGGTGCCGGATGCCCAGAAGAAAACCGCGAAGCAGCAGTCGGTGCAGGCCGCGCTGCGGCTCGGCGACCTGTATCCGCAACATCCAAAGGCCGATGCCGTCCTGACTCGCGCCGCCGAGGAACTGTACGAGACCGAGTCCTGGGATGAGGCGGTGAAGGTGGCGACGCGGGTCTTGCACAGCACCCCGCCCGTCACGCTGGAACTGCGCCGCACCGCCTTGGGCGTCGTCGCCGATGCCCAGTTCAGCGCCAAGCGCTATCCCGAGGCGGAGGCGGCCTACCTCGAACTGCTCAAGATCACGCCGGCCGCTGCCGCGAATCGTAGCGAGCTGACCGAACGCCTGGCCTCGTCAATCTACAAGCAGGGCGAAGCCGCCCGCAGCGCCAAGAACCCCAAGGCCGCCGCTGCCGCGTTCCTTCGCGTGGGGCAGCTGGTACCGGACTCCACCATTCGCGCCAGCAGCACTTACGACGGCGCCGCCATGCTGATGGCCGCCAAGGACTGGAACCAGGCCGCCAGCGTGCTGGAGTCCTTCCGCACCACTTTCCCCACCAGTCCCTTGCTCGGCGACGTCGACGACAAGCTGGCCGCTTGCTACAAAAGCGCTGGCAAGCTGACCGAATCCGCCGCCGTCCAGAAACGAATTTCGGCACGCAGCAACTCCGCCGCCGACAAGAGTGACGCCGCCTGGCAGGCGCTGACCCTGCTGACCCAGGCCAAGTCGCCGCAACTGGCGGCCGAGTACGAGGGCTATCTGAAGCAGTTCCCCCAGCCGATGGATCGGGCCATGGAAGCGCGCAACCGCCTCGCCGAGCTCGCCCTCGCCCGCAATGACGCCAAGAAGCGTGAATTCTGGCTGCAGGACATCGTCGCCGCCGATGCGGCCGCCGGTGCGGCCCGCACGCCTCGCAGCCAACAGCTTGCCGCCGAGGCCTCCCTCGAGTTTGCCCGCGTCGACGTGCGCAAGGTGTCCGGCACGCCGCTGAAGCTGCCGCTGAAGACGAGCCTGCCGGTGCGCAAGGCCGCAATGGAAAAGGCCATCGCCAGCCTGAGCAAGGCCTCGGATTACGGAATCGCCGATGTCACAACCGCGGCCACCTATGAACTTGGCCAGCTGTACCGCGACTTCAGTACCGCAATCCTCGAGTCCGACCGGCCAAAAAAGCTGTCCGCGCTCGAAGCCGAGCAGTACAAACTGCTACTCGAAGAACAAGCCTTTCCGTTTGAGGAGAAGGCGATCGAGATCCACGAATCAAATCTTAAACGTGCTGGCCAGGGCGTCACCAACCAGTGGGTTGGCCGCAGCCTGGAAGCGCTTGCGCTGCTGTCGCCCGGGAAGTACGGCAAGCGTGAACAGACCCCGGAGGCCTACGATGCACTTCAGTAAGATTTTGGCGGTAGCGGCCTGCGCCACGGCGCTGGCCATCAGCGGTTGCGCCGCGCCCAAAAAGCGCAGCAGCGCCCGACCGGCAGCGACCAAAACTGCCAAGCCGGCCAGCGGCGCTTCCGGCACGGCGGACAACAGCGCGGGCGTCCCTCAGGACGCTCGCTACGCGCAGGCCGTGCAACTGGTGAAGACCAGCAAATGGCAGGCGGCTGAAACGGAAATGGCCGCGGTGGCGAAAGCCTATCCGCAGTATTCCGGCCCGCAGACCAACCTTGGGATCATCTACCTGCGGACCAATCGCAAGGACCTGGCCCTCGCCGCCTTTACCCGCGCGGTCAACCTGAATCCGCGCAATGCCGTGGCCCAGACCGGGCTTGGGATCCTGGCAGCGGATGCCGGCGACGCCGTCCGCGCCGAGCAAGCCTACCGAGCGGCCGTCGCCGCAGATTCCAGCTACGGTCTCGCGCACCTCAATCTTGGCATCCTGTACGACCGCAACCTGAACCGTCCGGACGCGGCGCTGAAGGAATACCGGCTGTATCGGGACAACGGCGGCAAGGACGACCTCAAGGCCGCACTATGGATTGCCAATCTTGAGCAGCGCGCCGCTGCCAGGCCCGCCGCCGCGCCGGCAAGCCCGGGGACCGGCTCATGAAGTACACCCTTGGCGCGGTCCTCCTGCTCGCCGTCTCAACCTCATCTGCACAGGACGAGATGCCGACGGTGAATACCGAATCTCCTTCGGTCAACACCTCCCCGGCAGTTCCGGCTCCGACCGCCCCGACGTCAACTCCGACACCGGGGATCGTGCGCCCCACCACCCGGACCACCACGCGCAGCGGCTCGACCATTGTCGGTGAGCAGGAGACGCCGCTCGGCCTCTACATCATGCCGTGGCGCGGTTCGGCTGCCGCCTCCGGACTCGACCGGCCCGCCCGTTTCCTGCGCGAGGCCCTGGTGCCGGTGGATTCCGATGTCTTCCGCCGCCAGAACGTGTATTACCGGGCATTGTCAGAGCACCTCGAAAAAAGCGGCCGCGCAACGCCCTGACCGGGCAAAGAAACCAGAGCCGAGGCCGCGAACAGCGGCTATCATTGCGCCCATCGTTTCAGACCAACTAAAGCATTCAGGGGAATTTCATGGAATTTATCGCCGCCATCGCCCACTTTTTCCAGTCGGGCGGATTCTGGATGTATCCGATCGCCGTGCTGCTGCTGCTGGGCCTCGTAATCTCGATCGAGCGATTCCTGTTCCTGCGCCGATCCAACCAGGAAAACCGTGCCCTCTGGAGCCGCATGGTGCCGCTGATGACGGCCGGCAAGCACGCCGAGGCCGAGAAGCTGGCGCGCGAGTCTGACGCCGCCATCGGCCGGGTCATGAGCTACGGCTTCGCCCATTCGCGGGACAACAAGAACCGCGCCGAGGTGGAGATGGCGGTCGAGGAGTCGCTGATGGAAGTGACCTCTCTGCTCGAGAAGCGCACGCACTACCTGGCCGTTTTCGCCAACGTCGCCACCCTGCTTGGACTGCTCGGAACCATCACCGGCCTGATTCGCGCGTTCGCGGCCATCGCCAGCCTGAACCTGTCCGAAAAGACCGATTTGCTGGCGGCCAGCATCGCCGAGGCACTGAACTGCACGGCGTTCGGCCTGTTTACCGCCATTCCGTTGCTCCTGATCCATGCCTGGCTCACCACCCGGACTGGCGACCTCGTTGACAGCCTCGAAATGGCCAGCGTCAAGTTCCTCAACAGCCTGAAGCTCAACATCTCCGCCTGATCGACCCGGAAACTTTCCGATGCGCTCCGTCCGCCGGGCTCTGAGAGAGCTCGAACGCAACGATCTCGCCAGCAAGGGTGAACCGCCCATCAACCTGGTGCCGATGATCGACATCATGACGGTGCTGGTGCTTTACCTGCTGGTGGCCACGCTGCAGAAGCACCTGTCGATTCTTGAGCTGAACATGCCGACCACCGCCCCCACGGTCGTCATGGAGCAACCCAA
>JANNAK010000007.1:0-4821 GCA_031384195.1 Gammaproteobacteria bacterium | reverse complement strand
GATCAATGGGGAGCGTCCCCATTCAAAGGAGGGCCGCGAAGGCGGTGGGCAGGGGGTACTTCTTTCCCGTGAACAGCTTGGTCAGCAGCAGGCCGAGCCACTGACGCGAGCTGGAAAACTCGTGCAGCACCATGAACGGCTTGCCGCCCTCGCGCACCAACTCAAAGTGCTCGAGCGTGGCCTTGATCGGCTCGCGCTCGCCCTTGAGCAGCGCGTCCAGCACCAGCCGGCCCCGGGCGGTATCCAGCGAGCAGCCCTGGATTTGCCCGTACGCGGAAAACTTTTCGTTGAGGTAACCCTTTAACGCTGCCGCCAGGGCGGTGTCTTTGATGACCTGCAGGACCATTGCTAGAGCACCGTGGACGCGTAGGCTGCCAGGCGCGAGCGCTCGCCACGGGCCAGGGTGACGTGGCCGCCGTGCATCCAGCCACGGAAGCGGTCCACCACATAAGTCAGGCCGGAAGTTGTTTCGGACAGGTACGGCGTGTCGATTTGCGCCAGGTTGCCCAGGCACACCATCTTTGTGCCGGGTCCGCAGCGGGTAATCAACGCACGCATCTGCTTGGCGGTGAGGTTCTGCGCCTCGTCGAGAATGATGTAGCGGTTGAGGAAGGTGCGGCCGCGCATGAAGTTCAGCGAGCGGATCTTGATGCGCTTGGACAGCAGGTCGTTGGTCGCGGCGCGCTCCCAGTCCCCGGCCTGCGTGGTCTGGGTCAGCACTTCAAGGTTGTCCATCAGCGCGCCCATCCACGGCGTCATCTTTTCTTCCTCGGTGCCGGGCAGGAAGCCGATGTCCTCGCCCAGCGGCACGGTCACGCGGGTCATGATGATTTCGCGATACTTGGGCTCGTCCAGGGTCTGCGCGAGTCCCGCGGCCAAGGTCAGCAGCGTCTTGCCGGTGCCGGCGGCACCCAGCAGGCTGACGAAATCCACGTCCGGGTCCAGCAGCAGGTTGAGGGCGAAATTCTGCTCGCGATTCTTGGCGTGGATGCCCCAGACGGGCGTCTTGCCGGTGCGGTAATCGTGGATGACCCGCAGTTCAGCGACGTTGTCCTTGATCGCAGTGACGCCCAGTTCCAGGCCGCGCTCGGTTCCGCCGGGCAGGTACAGGGACTGGTTGGGATACCAGTCCTTCACCAGTGGGCCTTTCAGCCGATAGCAGGCGTGTCCGGTCTTGTCCTGCCAGGACTCCATCTTGTCGCCGTGGGTCGCCCAAAAATCGGCGGGCAACTCGGCATAGCCGGTCGGCAGCAGGTCCAGGTCATCCAGCACCTGGTCGTTGTAATAGTCCTCGCTGTGGACGCCGACGATGGCGGCCTTGATCCGCAGGTTGATGTCTTTGGACACCAGCGTGATGTTTCGGTCTGGATGCTGGGTGCGCAGCGCCAGCGCCGTGATCAGGATCTGGTTGTCCGCCTTGCCACCCGGCAGGACGCCCGGCAGCGTGCCTTCGGTGGGTCGGGTCTGGAAGTACAGTCTCCCAGACGGCGGCCGGATCTCGGAGCCGGTCAGCGGCGACGTTGGCAGTTGCAGGCCGTGCTCGATCTTGGTGTGGTCCTGGTCGCGCATCAGCTCGTCGAGGAAGCGGCTGACCTGGCGCGCGTTGCGCGCGACTTCGGTCGTGCCTTTCTTCGAGGAATCCAGTTCTTCCAGCACGACCATGGGAATGAACAGGTCGTGTTCTTCGAATTTGTACAGCGCCGCCGGGTCGTGCATCAAGACATTGGTGTCGAGCACGAAAATACGTTTCTTCACAGGTTTTTGGCTGCCTCCAGAACTTCTTCGGCGTGTCCCTTGACCTTCACGCCGCGCCAGGATTGCCGCAGCTTGCCGCTGGTGTCGAACAGCCAGGTGCTGCGGTCCACGCCCATGTACTTTCGGCCGTAAAGGCTCTTTTCGATGATGACGCCGAAGGCCTGGCACAGCTTTTCATCGGCATCCGACAGCAACGGGAACGAAAATTTGTACTTGGCGATGAAGTTGTCGTGCGAACGCACGCTGTCGCGGGAGACGCCAAGGATGGCGGCGCCGGCCTTCTGGAACTTCGCATGCAAGTCGCGAAAGTCGATGCCTTCCTGGGTGCAGCCCGGCGTGCTGTCCTTGGGGTAAAAATACAACACCAGCGCCTTGCCCTTGCAATCGCGCAGCGAAATGTCCTTGCCGCCGCTGGCGGGCAGGGTCAGGTCGGGGATCTTGTCGCCAGTCTTCAAATCAGGTCCGGATTCAGGTCTTGATCTGGTCGAGCATGCCGTCGGCGTTCAAATCGTCGCACAAATCCATGAAAGCTTCCCGCAGCTTCTGCGGATGCTCGGTAACCGGGACATTCAGCACCATCTGGGTGCTCGACATGCCAGCGCCGGTGTAGGAGGACTGGTACTTCTGGGTGACGATTTCGGCCACCTCGACGCCCTGCGTCTCAAAGAATTCCAGCAGGTGCAGCAGCAGGTCCGTCTGCTGGGGCGCCACCACGTCGACCGCATAGGCGCGAAATTCCGGGTTCTGCGGCCGCGGGCCGCAGCGAATGAACTGCACCTGCAGTTCGAGCTTCTGGGCGATCCCGGGCAGGGCCGTTTCCAGCCGCCCCAACGCGCTCCAGTTGCCGGAAACCATCAGGCTGGCCGACAGGCGATCGCCAATCGGGGCCGCCCGGCAGTCCTGGACTTCACAGCCCCGCTCACGGATGGCCTTGACAAGCTCCAGGGTCAGCTTCGGCCGCACGGGCGCCAAAACGGAGATCGAAAGGTGGTTTTCAGCTGCTGGCATTGGTTTTCTGCACTTCCCTGGCGGTTCAGTTTACCAGTCCGCCGTGGCCGGACGGTATAATCCGCGCCCGAATCGTCCGTTACCCACCCTGAATTCACCAATGATTTCCGGCAGCATCGTCGCGCTGGTCACGCCAATGCGCCCGGATGGGGCTGTGGACTACGACTGCCTGCGCGCCCTGGTGGACTGGCACATAGCCGAAGGCACCGACGGGATCGTGTCGGTGGGCACCACCGGAGAATCGGCGACCCTCGACCTGGACGAGCACGTCGAGGTCATCCGTCGCACGGTCGAATTCGCCGCAGGCCGCATCCCGATTATCGGCGGGACCGGGGCCAACTCCACCAGTGAGGCCATCGAACTGACCCGGGCCGCGAAGCAAGCCAAGGCCGATGCCTGCTTGCTGGTGACGCCGTACTACAACAAGCCGCCACAGGAAGGCTTGTACCGCCACTACCGGGCGGTGGCCGAGGCGGTCGAGATCCCGCTGTTTCTCTACAACGTTCCCGGGCGCACGGGCTGCGACCTGCTGCCGGCCACGGTTCGCCGCCTCGCCGATGTCCCGAATATCGCAGGACTCAAGGAAGCGGTCGGCGACCCGGTCCGGATTCGCGACTTGCTTGCGCTCAAGCTACCAAGCGAATTTGTGCTGCTGTCCGGCGATGACGCCACTGCGCGTGAAGCGATCCTGGCGGGATTCCGCGGGGACATTTCGGTCACCGCCAATGTCGCCCCGCGGCTGATGCATGAGATGTGCACCGCCGCGCTGGCAGGCCAGCGGGAAGTGGCGGCGACCATCGACGCAAAGCTCGCGCCGCTGCACAAAACCCTGTTCCTGGATCCCAACCCGATCCCGGTCAAGTGGGCACTGGCACAGATGGGCCGGATTCCCTCCGGCCTCCGTCTGCCGCTGGTGCCGCTGGATGCCACGTATCATTCACCCGTGCGCGACGCCCTGCGTACCGCTGGAGTTCTCTAAATGTTGAAACGCCTCATTGGTTTGGCCTTTACCGCGATGCTGCTGACTGGCTGCGCGGCAAATAGCTATTGCCTGGACAAGCAGGACTACGCCGATTCGAAGGGCGTTCCGCCGTTGGCGAATGCCGACAGCCTGAAAGTGCCGGTCTCGGCCACCGCCTTGCGCATCCCGCCGGCAGCCTTGGATCCGGTGCCGTTCGGGGAAAAGGTCACCAATGCAGAAGGCAAGGAGCGCGCCAGCTGCCTGGACATGCCGCCGGCGATGCCACCGATGGCGCCGGGCCCCGAGCCCGCCTCTGAGCCACCGGTTGCTCCGGCACCGGCCGAAGGGACCAAAGGCTAGCCCACTCGGCTAGAATTGCCGCCCCGCAGCTTCCGGCGGGGCATCAATTTGGCCTTTTTTGGGTGCGCCGGCCAGAAACCGGTTGCTTAAAGTTTTGAGTTATGGAGAGGTGTCCGAGTGGTTTAAGGAGCACGCCTGGAAAGCGTGTATACGGGTCATTCCGTATCGAGGGTTCGAATCCCTCCCTCTCCGCCACCCAGTCTTCAGCGTCGAGGTTGTTTCTCGGCGTTCCTGGGAAAATCGCCACAATTCAAAGCATTACCCGGTCTAGCCGGAGGATATTCAGCGAGAACGCACCCGGCTGCGGTCGGATTGGGGTGCAAACCTGCTCTTTATCTCTGGCCCAGCACCGAAAGTGCGTTGTCGAATTCGCCAGATTTCGGTAGCGCCGTTGCGACAGTGGTCCGCTCCGTGACCGAGGCTGCTATCGACCCGAAGCGGACATGAGGTCGGCGCGCCTCGCTGTGCGGTCTTATGCGGGAGCTCCGCCCCCCACCCGAAGGCGGCTCATGAGCAGGAGCGAATGAATCACCCAGTTGGCCAGTCCGCGACCTAGCTGGTCTTCCAGCATAAGACCATGGGCCACTCGGTTGCGAAGGTTCAGGCTGTTCGCGTGCATCCAATTCTGACCCACTTTTGGGGGTAATTTGCATCGAATTCTGACCCACCCCTTACGCTCCGTCCTGGATAACAAAAACAGGGCGGGCAGGAGTGATCAGCATGGATGTATTAGGCAA
>JANNAK010000006.1:0-2969 GCA_031384195.1 Gammaproteobacteria bacterium | reverse complement strand
TCTGCGCCAACGTTGATTTCGGCCTGGCCGCGAGTTTCATCTGGAAGCTGTTTGCAGGTGCTCTCAAGGACGTACCGACGCAGTCGCCATTCGACCGTGACTACACCAGCCTGTGCCTGTTCGAGTTGCTCGGAAAATTGCCGAAGGATCAGGCCTATGCCCCGCTGCAGCGTTATGTCGCCGGCGCCGACGACCTGAAGCGGCTGGAACTGGCGCGCCGGATAGCCGAGGTGTACTCGCAATACATGCGCTACCGGCCCGACTGGCTGGAGAGCTGGGATCGGGGCAAGCGCCGGACCCGGCTGCCAACCGAGACCGAGGTCTGGCAAGCGGGCTTGTGGAAATTGCTGCGCGACCGGATCGGCCGGGCGCCGCTGCGCCATCCCCGCGAGGAGTTTTTCGAGGTGCTCGCCAAGCAGGGGTCGGACGGCATCCTGCCGCGACGCCTGCGCGTGTTCGCGCTGCCCTCCATTCCGCCGATCTATGCGCAAATCCTGCTGGGCCTGGGCCGGCACATCGAGGTGGAGTGGTACCACCTCAATCCCTGCAAGCAATTCTGGGCGGACATCGTGACCGAGAAGTCGCTGGCGCGACGCATCGCCCGCGGCGATCCCGGCGCCGCGCTGGCCGATGTCGCCCATCCGCTGCTCGCGTCCTGGGGCGAGCAGCGACGCCAGCAGCTGGTGGTGCTGGCCGATGCGCTGGGCGACGAGGGGACGCAGGACCACGGCTTCTTTGTCGATGCGCCTTCCGGCACGGTGCTGGGCCGGCTGCAAACCTCGCTGCTTGACTTGTCCGAGCCGGCGGCCGATGGGTTCGTCCCGGCGCCCGGCGATCACTCGCTGCAAGTCCACGTCTGCCACAGCCTGACCCGCCAGCTGGAAGTGCTGCACAACCAGCTGCTGGCGCTGTTCGATGCCGACGAAAGCCTGCGGGCCAGCGACATTGCCGTGTTCATTCCGGAGCTTGACGGTGCCACGCCCCTCATCAACGCGGTATTCGGCACCGTGCCGCCGGCGCGGCTGATTCCCTATTCCATCGTCGGCCAGGCGCGCTCCCACGATACGTCCTACCTGCAGGCGGTCGAGTTCCTGCTGCAGCTGCCGACCTCACGATTCGAGGCGGCGGCGGTTTTCAGTTTCCTTGAGATCGCCGCAGTTCAAGAGCGTTTTGGCGTTGACCGGGAGGAGCTGGAAACCATCCGCGGCTGGCTGCACGCAGCCGGTGCGCGCTGGGGCCGCGATGCGGCGCACCGGCAAGCCGAGGGCGTGCCCGGCGAATGGCGGCACACCTGGTCGGAGTCCCTGCACCGGCTGCTGGTCGGCTACGCCTTGCCCAGCGGCACCACCCAGGTGGTGGGGGAGGTGCTGCCTTTCGGTCAACTGGAAGGGGCGCAAGCGCGCACCCTGGGAAAATTGTCGCTGCTGGTCGCCAGCCTGGCGCGCGCGGCGCAAGCCCTTGCCCAGCCCCGGCCGCTGGTGCAGTGGCCGGCGGAAATTCGTCGCCAGCTCGCGGCCTGCCTTGCGGCGACGACCGAGGATGCCGACGACGACGCCCGCCTGCGCGATGCCCTGGCGACGCTGGAGTCTGATGCCGGCAAGGCCGTCGGCAGCGAGGCGGTCAGCGTGGAACTTGCGCGCGAGCTGCTGGATGCGCAGCTGGTGCGCGCGGCGCACGGCGCCAGTCCGACCGGGCGCGTGACGTTTTGCGGCGTCGGGCCGCTGCGGGGCCTGCCGTTCCGGGTGATCTGCCTGCTGGGCCTGGACGGCGGCGTGTTTCCGCGCAACCCGGTGCGATTGGAGTTTGACCTGATGGGGGACGCGCCGCGGGCCGGGGATCGCAAGCCGCGCGAGGAAGATCGCGGCACCTTTCTCGATGCGCTGAGTTGCGCGGGCGAGGTGTTCTACGTCAGCTATACCGGCCGCAGCATTCGCGACAACAGCGAGCTGCCGCCATCGGTGGTGGTGTCCGAGCTGCTGGACTACCTGGGCCGCTTTCACCGCGACGGCCTGCCCGGCGCGACCGGGAGTTTTGTCAGCGCGCACCCCCTGCAGCCTTTCGACGCGAAATATTTCAAGGCCCCCGCGCCTGCCGGTTATGACAGCGAACTGTTGCCCGCCGCCCGCGGCCTGCAGGCGCCGATCCAGACCCGCATCGCCCTGCGTGGAATCTCCGGCGGCGCGCCGCTGCCACCCTTGCCGGAGGCGGAGCGGCGCATTGAATTGCAGGAGTTGGTGTGGTTTTTCCGCAACCCGGCGAGGAAATACCTGGCGCGCCTCGGCGTGCAGCTTGCCGATGCGCAGGCGGAGATCTCTGCCGACGAGCCATTTGCGCTGGAGGAAGCCTGGGACTTGCGGGATGACTTGCTGGAGTTGCGCCTGGGCGGGCGGCCGATCCAGGACTGCGTGCAATACGCGATGGCGCGGCCGGACGTGCCGCACGGCGCCTGGGGCCGGCAACTGGTGGAGAGTCTCGCCGGCGAAGTCGAGAGCTTTGCCGTGGCAGTCGAGGCGCAGCTGGCGGTTTGCCGACCACCGCAGCCGTTCGAGCTGGAGATCGGCGGCGACCGGCTGTGGGGTTCACTGTCAGGGCTGGGACCCAACGGCATGTTCGGATACTCCCTGCGCAAGGAAGGCGTGCACGAGTTGCTGGGCTGGTGGCTGCCGCACCTGGTGTTGTGCGCGCTGCGGCCGGAGGGCACCGTGCCGCGCACCCGGGTGCTGCAGGCCGATGGCGGCTTCAGTTTCAAGGCGGTGGCCGATCCGATGCGCATCCTGGCCGGTCTGATTGCGGCATACCGGGAAGGCCAGGTCACGCCCTTGGCGTTCTTTCCCAAGACGTGCCTGGCCTACGCCGAGGAAAAGAACCCGGACCACGCGCTGAAAGCCTGGAAAGGTTCCCGCAGCTATCCGGGCGAGCGGGCTCGACCGCACTATCGCCTGATCCTGGGCGGCGAGCCCGACGCCCCG
>JANNAK010000249.1:0-7096 GCA_031384195.1 Gammaproteobacteria bacterium | reverse complement strand
CCCGGGTCGGTCGCCGGCGCGGGCCCCGTCGCCGGACGATTAAGGGCAACAAATCAGGCCACGCGCCCGGCGTCATCTGTCAGGGTCCGGCACGGCTCGATCTACAAGTCGCCGGCGTGGATGCAGGGCGGGGCCGACAGGGCGAGCGCGAACAGCACAGCGGACCACGGGCGCACCCTTGGCTTCCGTGGTCCTAGGCCCGCGCCGCTTCGAACACGCCGTGCGCCTGCTGGTCGGCGTGGTAAGACGAACGCACCATCGGGCCGCTGGCGACATGGGTGAATCCCATGGATTCGCCGATGACGCGCAAGCGATCGAATTCGTCCGGGTGGACGTAACGCGCCACCGGCAGGTGATGGCGGCTCGGTTGCAGGTACTGGCCCAGCGTCAGCATGTTCACCTTGTGCGCGCGCAAGTCGTGCATGACTTGCTCGATCTCGGGAATCTCCTCACCCAGCCCCAGCATCAGGCCGGATTTTGTCGGCACCGAGGGGTGGAGGCCCTTGAACCGCTCCAGCAAGTCCAGTGACCAGGCGTAATCGGAACCCGGCCGCGCCTGACGGTACAGCCGCGACACAGTTTCCAGATTGTGGTTGAAGACGTCGGGCGGCGTGTCGCGGAAGATTGCCAGCGCCGGGTCCATGCGCCCGCGAAAGTCCGGGACCAGCACCTCGATGCGGATGGCCGGGCTGGCTTCGCGGGTCCGGCGGATGCAATCGGCAAAATGGCCGGCGCCGCCGTCTGGCAGGTCGTCGCGGTCCACCGAGGTGATGACGACGTAGCGCAGCTTCATGTCGGCAATGGTCCGCGCGAGGTTGCGCGGCTCATTGGTGTCCAGCGCGTTCGGACGGCCGTGGGCAACGTCGCAGAACGGGCAGCGGCGCGTGCAGATGTCGCCCATGATCATGAAGGTCGCCGTGCCCTTGCCGAAGCACTCGGCGAGATTCGGGCAACTGGCCTCCTCACACACCGTGTGCAGGCTGTTGGCGCGCAATGCGGCCTTGATGCGCGTGACCTCGGGCGACGCGCCGATCCTGGCGCGTATCCATTCCGGCTTGCGCAGCGGTTGCACGGTGGGTTCAATCTTCACCGGGATGCGCGCCATCTTCTCGGCAGCGCGCAACTTGACGCCGGGGACCAGCTTGGGGGGAGGGGTGCTCACGCGCGCATTCTACGTAGGTTCGGCCGGAGTGTCCGGCCTTACTGCCCCGGGAACCCGGGAGTCCCGGGGCGAAGCCGGAAAATCTGGAACGGCGCGTGTTTGCCGAAGGTCCACGGCGGCAGGCCGATAATCTGGTGCAGGGCGCTGCAACTTACGTAGAGCCAGCCGTCCGGGCCAAATGAAAATCCGTCGGGCCAACGCAGCCGATCATCCCGGACCAGGGTTTCCATCGATCGATCCGTCCGCATCACCATGATCGCCGAGTGTTCCGGGTCGGAAATGTAGATGTTTCCGGCGCTGTCCACGGTAAGGCCGTCGGACATGGTCTTGGGTGCAAAAGTCTCGATCCGCCCCGCCAGCTCGGCCGCGGACAGCTCATCGTTGCGCAAATCGGCGGTGCGCGCCCGATACAGGTCCAGGTCGGTGACCGGGGCGAAATAAAGCCATTCGTTGGCCGGGTCGAGCACGATCGAGTCCACTCCAGGCCGGATGCTGACCAGGCCCAGGGCCACCATTTTCCGACCCTGCACCACCGGGGTGTAACGGTCGGCCGTAACCCCGGGATGTCCGGCCAGCAGGCGCCGGGCGCGGTGCTGCTCGACGTCATAGACAATCAGAGCCGGCGTCTTGGCGAAAAAACTCGCTTCGGCGATGTAGATGAACTTGCCGTCGGCGCTCACCTGGAAGTCATTCAGGTGGGAGCCTAGGCCCGCAATGTCCTTCGGGAACTCGTACTCGTGCACGACGCCACCGGATTCCAGGTCGAACGCCAGCAGTCGGCCCGGGGCGAATCCGTGATTGCCGTTGTCCAGGGTCCACAGGCGACCTTGCCGGTCGATCCGCAGCGACAGGACGCTGTGAAACCAGCGCGGCTCGCCGTCACCGGTCTGGAACGCCTGGTTGGGCCACGGCCGCGGTTCGCCATTGACGATCTCGACCACCTTGTCCCTGGGGCCTGCCTCCGGGTGCAGGCTGGCGAATACCCGGCCGTCGGCCGAAACCGCGATGTTGCCTGGCGGCGTTGGCAGGTCGGCGACAACCTCCAGAACCGTGCCCGGCAGGCGGGGCGCGCCGGTGCGGTCCGGGAACGACTCGCCGCCGCCGTAGCGGATCCACAGCACCGTCCCAACCACCCCCATCAGCAGGCCGAGCAATCCCAGCAGCTTGCCGATGATGCGAAGGATCACGCTGGAAATTCCCTGGCCGCGGCGTCAAACAGCGGCTGCATCCGGTTGATGATCAGGCAGAAAAGCTCCGCCGTTCGCTCGGCGTCGTAGATGGCCGAGTGGGCGTCGGCGTCGTTGTACTCAATCGAGGACGCCTTTAACGCGCGGGCCAGCACGGTCTGGCCCAGCGCAGCGCCAGCCAGCGTGACCGTATCGAACACCGAAAACGGGTGGAACGGGTTGCGTTTGTGATGGGTTCGCGCCACGGCGGCATTCAGGAAGCCCAGGTCAAAATGGGCGTTGTGCCCGACCAGCAACGCGCGCGTGCAACCGGCCGCCGACACGGCGGCGCGCACCGGCTTGAATACATGGTCCAGCGCCTCGCGCTCGGGCTTGGCCAACCGCAACGGATGATCGACGAGGATGCCGTTGACCTCCATCGAGGCCGGTTCGAGATTGGCGCCGGGAAACGGTTCCACGTGCACGGCATGGGTCTCGCCCCGCCGCAGCCGGCCGTCGGCATCCAGGTCCAGCAAGACCACGGCAATCTCCAGCAGAGCGTCGGTGCCGGAATTGAAGCCGCCGGTTTCCACGTCCACGACAACGGGCAGGAAGCCGCGGAACCGGCGCGAAATCGCAGCCGGCTCGGTGACCGCTGTGGCCAATTCGTTCATGCCGGACACTTTAACAGGGGGCCTCGCTATAATCGCGCGCCCTTTGACACGTCCGGTTTCTCCCATGAGCAAGATTCGAAAAGTTGCGCTGGCCTACTCCGGCGGACTCGACACTTCGGTAATCCTGAAGTGGTTGCAGGACACCTATCAGTGCGAGGTGGTCACCTTTACAGCCAACATCGGCCAGGATGAGGACTTGTCCTTTGTGCGCAAGAAGGCGCGCATGCTCGGGGTGAAGGAATCCTTCGTCGACGACCTGCGCGAGGAATTCGTTCGCGACTTCGTGTTTCCGATGTTTCGCGCCAACGCCATCTACGAGGGCGAGTACCTGCTCGGAACCTCGATTGCGCGGCCGCTGATCGCCAAGCGGCAAGTCGAAATCGCGCGCCTGACCGGATGCGATGCACTGGCTCACGGCGCCACCGGCAAGGGCAACGACCAGGTGCGCTTCGAATTGGGCGCGTATGCGTTGTGGCCCGAGGTGAAAATAATCGCGCCCTGGCGCGAATGGGACCTGACCTCCCGGGAAAAACTGCTGCAGTACGCCGATCGTCACGGCATTCCGGTGGAAAAGAAGAAGGGCGGCGGGTCGCCGTATTCCATGGACGCCAACGCGCTGCACATTTCCTACGAGGGCGGTGGGCTGGAGGATCCGGCCTGGGAGCCCGAAGCGTCGATGTGGCGCTGGACGGTGTCGCCCGAGAAGGCGCCGGCAAAAGGCGAGTACGTGGATATCGAGTACCGTCACGGTGATCCGGTAGGCGTCAATGGCCAGCGGCTGTCCGCCTACGCCGTGCTGGCCAAGTTGAACGAACTGGGCTCGCGGCACGGCATTGGCCGGCTGGACCTGGTCGAGAACCGCTATGTCGGCATGAAGTCGCGCGGCTGCTACGAGACGCCCGGCGGCACCATCCTGCTGAAGGCGCACCGCGCAATCGAGTCGCTGACCCTGGATCGCGAAGTGGCGCACCTCAAGGACGAATGGATGCCGCGCTACGCCAGCCTGGTCTACAACGGCTACTGGTGGAGTCCCGAGCGCTCTCTGTTGCAGGGCGCGATTGACGATTCCCAGAAGTCGGTCAATGGCAGCGTGCGGCTGAAGCTCTACAAGGGCAATGTCATGGTGGTCGGGCGCAACAGCCCGCAGTCACTGTTCGACGCGCGCGTGGCGACTTTTGAGGATGATCGCGGCGCCTATAACCAGAAGGATGCCGAGGGCTTCATCAAGCTCAACGCGCTGCGCTTGCGGATCGGTGCCCGGCGCGACAAAAAGCACAACAAGTAGGGACGGACGGTAGGAAACCGCCTCACTTCCGGGCGCTGTTCTTGTCCGCGTAACAGGCCGCATCCGCAAGCCTCAGCAAGTCGAGGCGGCTGGCAGTGGTGGCCGTGATCGGAACAAGCCCCATGCTGACACCGAGCCTGAATTTGTTCCCCTCCCACTCATACTCAAAACCGGCAATGGCGGCCCGCATCTCCTCAACCGTCCGGCGCGCCTGATCGAGGTCGCAGTGTTCCAGCAGCACCGCGAATTCGTCGCCGCCAAGCCGGGCAACGGTGTCGCGCTTGCGAGCCTTCCCGCGGAGCACGCCGGCCAGCTTCCGCAGGGCGTCGTCGCCAGCCTCGTGGCCGCACTGGTCGTTCACGTTCTTGAACTCGTTGAGATCGAGGTAGCATAGCGCGTGGCACTCATTCGCCATCCGGGCCGATTCAATTACCCGGTCCAGCCGCTGCTCGAACGCGCGCCGGTTCAGCAGCCCGGTCAGCGGGTCGTGGTTGGCCAGAAAGTCCATCTTCTTAGAAATGCTATCCGCCTGGGAAACGTCCCGGATCACGGTCACGACACCGGTGATCCGGCTGCCCTCCACGATGGGGCCGGCCGAGAAGCCCGCCTGGAATGACGTGCCGTCCTTGCGCCAGCACGCGGCCCGGCTGTCCGTCGAAGTGACTCCCTCGTGGATACCGCGGTAGACAGCACTGTCCTTCCACGCGAATTGGGAGCCGTCGGTGGAGGTAGAGTGGATGAGCGCATGGGTATTATTTCCCATCAGTTCTTCGGGCGAGTAGCCGGTGAGGGCGAGAAAGGCCCGGTTCGCGTAGGTGGTGCGCCCTTCGACGTCCACGCCGTAGATCGCTTCGCTGGCTGACGTCAGCAGGAGTTGCAGCCAGTCCTTCAGGTCGCTGACCGTTTGCGCCGCCTGTTTGGAAACCGTGATGTCGGTGAAGGTGATCACGACCCCTTCGATCTTGTTGTTCTGCGTCTGGTAAGGGACCACCTGCTGGATGTACCAGCAGCCGTCGTCGGTCTGCACCTCCTTGTGCAAGGGAACCAGCTTGTCAAGCACCATTTCGGCATCCTTCTGCAGGGAGGAGTCAAGGACGTTGCCGGCAATGTCGGAAAGCGGCCGCCCGATGTCGGCGTGGATCAGTTTGAACTGCTTGCGCGCCGGTGGCGTGAAGCGCTTGATCCGGAATTGCCGGTCCACGAATACGGTAGCGATCTCCGTGCTCGACAGCAGGTTTGCCAGGTCGTCGTTGCTGATCGCCAGTTCGTCCAGCTTGTCCTGGAGCTGGCTGTTCAGGGTGGTGAGCTCTTCGTTTACCGACTGCAACTCTTCCTTGGAGGTTTCCAGCTCTTCGTTGGCGGATTGGAGCTCCTCGTTCATGGACATGATTTCTTCGTTGGACGTCTTGAGCTCCTCGTTGGCGATCTCCAGATCCCGGACGCTGGACTCCAGGCCCTCTTTGGTGGACTTGAGCTCGTTCTCCAGCGCCTGCACCAGTTCGTCATTCGCGCGAGCCGGCTCGGTGGCGGTGACGCCGGCGTCTGCGGCCGGCGGTACCACCGGCTCGTCCTCGAAGCTCACCAGCAGCAATCCTTCGACCGGCTTCGGCGCCTGGACCGGCCGCGCGGTCACCTTCACCAGGTGCGGCTCCGGTTCGTTCCGGAACCGCGCCCGCGATGTGGCCGGTTGTGCCTGCCTGAGTGCCTGATGCACCGCTGCGCGGATCGCGGGCCGCAACGTTTCGCGCGCCATGGACAAAAGGTCCTGCGTGGGGGAACCCGCCGGAAGTTCCAGGTACTTGCCGGAAGCCCCGCTCAGAAACAGCACCTCGAACTTGCGGTTGATCAGCACCGTAAACGGAACGAACTGCTCCAGCAGCAGTTGCTGCGTGATCTTGCCCACGTTGCCGGTTTCCAGCGCCAACGCGCTGGATGCGGCGCTGAGGAGGGCCGTGGGCTGGAAGCCCGTGCCGCGCATGACCGGAAATTCGAGCCGGTCCCGGCGCGTGCCTCCGATCCGCCGGTAAATGCGCCATTTCTTCGATACCGGTTCGAACAGATCGTCCAACTGCCCCACGGTTTCTGAATTACCCAGGAACAGGTGGCCGCCCTCTTTCAGCACGAAATGGAACAGCGAGAGGACCTTTCGTTGCAGCGCCGGCTCGAGATAGATCAGCAGATTGCGGCAACTGACGAGATCGAGCCGCGAAAAGGGTGGATCGCTCACCAGGTTCTGCGCCGCGAACACCACGCTGTCGCGCAGCTGCTTGGACACCTGGTAAGCGTTGCCCTCTCTTTTGAAATGCTGCCGCAGGCGTTCCGGGGAAACGTCGGCGGCGACGTTCTCCAGATAGAGGCCGATGCGGGCTTTCGCCAGCGCTTCCTGGTCGAGGTCGGAGGCAAAGATCTGCATGTGGCAGGGTTTCTGCGCCGCGGCGTGCTGCTCAAGCAGCAGCATGGCGAGGGAATAAGGCTCTTCACCGGTCGAGCATCCGGGCACCCAGACGCGGATCCCGGCATCGTCTTCTTTGGCGCGCACCAGCGGCGCGATGACCTCCTTCTCCAGGGTCTCGAACGCGGCCGGTTCGCGGAAGAACCCGGTGACGCCGATCAACAGGTCCTTGAGCAGAAGATTCGGTTCCTTCGGGGTCCGGCGCAGAAACTCGAGGTAATCACCGACGTGGGGCAAGTTATTCAGGCTCATGCGACGTTCGATGCGTCGCTGCAGGGTGCCGGTCTTGTAGAAGCGGAAATCGTACTTGGTGCGCGCCTGGACCACTGCCAGAATCGCGGGCAGGTGATCGGTGAC
>JANNAK010000219.1:0-9220 GCA_031384195.1 Gammaproteobacteria bacterium | reverse complement strand
CACGTCCGTGTTTCGCCTCTCGCGGGCGGTCCTTCGCGGAATGATGAAAGCCCGCAAGGGTCGCATCATCAGCATTGGCTCGGTTGTTGGCACCATGGGCAATGCCGATGATGCGACCCTTGCGGGCTTTCATCATTCCGCGAAGGACCGCCCGCGAGAGGCGAAACACGGACGTGAGATCGGTGTCGATTACCGCGTTCCAGTCCTCGTCCTTCATCCGCATCAGCAGGGTGTCGCGGGTCACGCCGGCGTTGTTGACCAGGACGCTCACCGGTCCGGCGGCGCTGGAAATGTCCGCCACCAGCGCGTCAATGGCGACCGGGTCGCGAACGTCCAGCACGCGCCCCTGCCCACCCCAGGGTTTCAGGTGTGCCGTTACCGAATCGGCACCGGCGGCGCCAGTGGCGGTTCCAAATACCTGCGCGCCCTCGGCTGCCAGGCGTTCGGCAATGGCCTTCCCGATACCGCGGGTTGCGCCGGTTACAAGTGCGACTTCTCCCTTTAACATCATGGTCTTACTCCGCATACTTCAAGTAATGCACGATCCATCTCGGCCGGGTCTTCCAAGGCTATCGAGGGCAGCTTGCCGATGCGCTTGTTCAGCCCTGACAGCACCTTACCCGGTCCACATTCCAGGAATATTTCGCAGCCCTGCGCCACCAGCGCCTGCACCGTCTGGGTCCATCGCACAGGCCGGTGCAACTGATCCCGAAGCGCGTCCCGGACGCCGGCCGCATCGGTCCGGGTGGTGGCGTCGAGGTTGTGGAGAACCGGAATGGTCTGCGGCTGGATGACGGTTTCGGCGAGGCGCTGCGCCAGCTGCCCGGCAGCCCCGCGCATCAGTGAACAGTGCGAGGGCACCGAAACCGGTAACCGCATCACCATCCTGGCGCCGGCCGCCTTGGCATTGGCGTCCAGCCATTCCAGGGCCGCGGTTTCACCGGCGACCACCACCTGCCCCGGAGCGTTGTAATTCACCGGCTCCAGCAACCCGGCGGTGCAGCTTTCGCAGAGCTTTTCGACGGCAGCGTCCTCCAGCCCGATGACCGCCGCCATGCCGCCGATGCCCTCCGGCGCCGCTTGCTGCATGAGTTGACCCCGCAATTCGACCAGCCTCAATGCGACGCCGAAGTCCAGGCTGCCGGCCGCGACCAGCGCGGTGTACTCCCCCAGGCTGTGGCCGGCCAGGGCCAGCGGGGCGGCCGTGGCGCGTTCTCGCCAGGCCCGCCAGACCGCAACCCCGGCCGCCAACAGGCAAGGCTGCGTCCGTTCGGTCCGATTCAGGTCCTCGATTGGGCCGCCATTGATCAGCCCGGAGACGCTCCATCCAAGATGGTCGCCAGCTTCCTCCAGGGTCGCCCGGACTGTGGCCTCCCGTTCGGCCAGCGCCTGCAACATGCGCAGTGATTGGGATCCTTGTCCCGGGAACAGCACGGCGTACTTCATGGTGTCTGGTCCTTGCGCCACGAAATCGTTTCCAGCCGGGTGAAGACGCGAAACACCAGGCCGTAGAGCACGGCTGACAGCGTACCGTACAGGTGCGACTCCACCAGCACCGCGCCGCCGATGGCGGCCTCGTCGGAGACCGGGACGCCCGAGGCGAGTTCCCAGGCAATCTTGCCGACCAGGTAGGCCAGGCAGCCGGCGGCGATCAGATCCTTCTGGACCCAGACCTGGCGCCCCAGGCCCAGCACAAACAAGCCGTGCATCACGCCGGACAACCCGACATACCAGCGAACCGAGGGGACCATCCAGTACAGCCCCAGGCTCATGCCGATCCCAAGCAATAGCAGGCGACGCACCCAGACCGCCCAGGACAGCCGATCCGGGCACAGCAAGACCAGAACCACCACGCCGATCTCGTTGAGGAACAGGTGCCACCAACCCAGGTGAACAAAATTGCCGCTCAACAGGCGCCACCACTCGCCAGCCGTGATCGCCTCGCGGTCGTAACGCAAGGCGTCGATTACGCCCTCCCCGGCGGCACCCAGCGCCAGCACCAACAGCATCAGGACCAGCGGCGGCAGCCACACGGCGCGGGAAGCTTTGGCCACTGTTATCATTCTCGGGACCTGAAAATTTTTTGGACTTTATATGAAACAGCAGGGCTTCACTCTGATTGAAATCATGGTGGTGGTGGTGATCCTCGGAATCCTGGCCGCCATCATCGTGCCGCGCATCGCCGATGAGCCGGACAAGGCCCGCGTGGTCAAGGCCAAACAGGACATACGCGTGCTGGAAAGCGCGCTGCAGGCCTACCGCCTCGACAACTTCTATTACCCAAGCACCCAGCAGGGGCTTGAAGCGCTGGTGCAAAAACCCTCCAGCGAGCCGCCGGCAAAGAACTGGAAATCCGGTGGCTACATGCCCCGGCTGCCGAAAGATCCCTGGGGCAATCCCTACCAGTACCTGCAGCCCGGCGCGAAAGGCGAATTCGACCTGTTTAGCCTGGGCGCCGACAACCGTCCCGGCGGCGAAGGCACCGACGGCGACGTTGGCAACTGGAATATTGAAGGCTGACGCAGATTCCGCGCCCGAGCCCCAGCGCCCTCGAATCTGGCCCCATGCGGGACTGTCCACGGCCCGCCCGCCCCGACCCGGCCGCCGGCTTCACCCTGTTTGAACTGCTGATCGTCATCCTGATCATTGGGGTGATGCTGACGTTTGCGGTACTGTCGATTGGCAGCCGCGCCCTCGATGACCGGCTGGAAACCGAAGCGCGGCGCTTGCAGCAATTGCTGGTGCTTGCCGCGGAGGAAGCGGTGTTGCACGGTGCCGAAGTCGGATTCCGCTACACCGTTGATGGCTATGAATTCCTGACCCCGGACCCGGCCTCGGCGGCCGGCAAGGTGGCCTGGATTGCGGTCGCGGACGATCCGGCTTTGCGTGCGCGGAAGATCGAGGAACCGTTTTTCCTTGAACTCCGGGTCGAGGACCGGCCAGTCCTGCCAGCCGGAATCGAATCAGGCGAAAAATCACCAGTGCCCCAGGTGCTGCTGTCCTCGAGCGGCGAGACCACCGCGTTCAGCCTGCGAATCCGCGCCCGCAATTACGCCCCCTACTTCCTGCTGGAGTCGGACTTGATGGGCCAGATGAAGCTGGAACGAAAGGACGGAACGTGAAAACCGTGCGGGCGCCGGGATTCACCCTGGTGGAAGTCCTGGTTGCGGTCGCTGTGCTGGCGGTGGCGATGTCGGCGATTGTTTCCGGGATGGCGCGCCAGACCGCAAACGCCGCGTACCTGCGCGAAAAAACCGTGGCGCTGTGGGTTGCACACAACCGCCTGACCGAGCTTTCATTGGAGCCCGGTTGGCCGGGCACCGGAACCAGCAATGGCGAGATGGACATGGCCGGGGTGCGGTGGCGATGGACCGTCGACGTCAAGGAGACGGCCGATCCCAAGGTCCGCCGTGCCGACATCGGTGTGCACGTGGATGGCCGGGAGGGCGACGTCGCCACGCTGTCCTCGTTCCTGACGGATACCCGATGACGGCGTCGCGACGGTTACCCGCCTTGCGCCAGCGCATGGGCCCCCGTACACCCGCCGGGTTCACCCTGCTGGAACTACTGGTGGTGCTGGGTATATTTTCCATGCTGTCGCTGCTGGCCTACGGTGGGCTGGACAGCGTGCTGCGCTCCCGTGCGACGGTCGAAGCGGCACTCGGGCGCACCGCAGCCATGCAGAAGGCCTACATGCGCCTGCGCGACGACTTCCAGCAGCTGCGCAACCGGCCGGTGCGCAACGCCTACGGCACCGATGCCGAGCCCGCCTTGCTGTTGGCACTGGACCATCGCGTGGAATTCACCCGCGGCGGGTGGCGCAATCCGCTGTCCCACGCCCGCTCGACCCTTGAGCGGGTCGCGTACGGCCTCGACCAGGACGAACGCCTGGTGCGCGAAAGCTGGCGCGTCCTGGATCGGGGGCCCGACTCCGAGCCGGTGCGTATCGCGCTGCTCAAAGGCGTTCGCCGCCTGGACTGGCGCTTCATGGATGCACAATCCCAGTGGCAGGAGCAGTGGCCACCCTCGGCATTCACCGGCAACCCAGCCGACGCTCCGCTCCCCCGAGCCGTCGAAATAACGCTGGAGACGGCCGACTGGGGCGAAATCCGGTTCCTGTTCGAGGCCCAATGATCCGGCACCACTCCCGGGGCGTCGCGCTGATCACGGCTTTGCTGGTGGTCGCCGTCGCGGTGCTGGCCGCCACCGCATTGCTGACCTCCGCGAACCTCGCCATCCGCCGCACTGCCGCCCTGCGCGATACCGAGCAGGCCTGGATGCTTTCGCGTGGCATCGAGGCCTGGATCATGGAAATCATCAGGCAGGACGATCCGGCCTACGACGCGCTGGACGCGGACAATGCCTGGTCCCGGCCCGTCGACTACCTGCCGCTGGACCAAGGATTCCTGCGCGGCCGAATTGTCGACCAGCAGGGACTGTTCAATCTCAATAACCTGGATCGAAGGCTGTTGCCGGCGCAGGGCCAAACGTCGAACGACGTCTACCGGCTTCAGTTTGAGCGCCTGCTGGACCAACTGTTGCGCAAGGCGGACTTGCGCGTGCCGGTACAAGATCTGGTTCCGGCAATCCGCGACTGGATGGATGCCGGTCAAGTCCCGACCTTTCCCGGTGTCGAGGACCTGACTTATCTGGGGCTGGACCCGCCCTACCGGACGGCGGACCGGCCGTTCGTAGCGGTCTCGGAACTGCGCGCCGTCCATGGGATGACCGCGGACATTTACGCGCTGCTGGTCACGGGGTGCCCGCTCGCAGACGACGCACCGCTCCAACCCTGCGTCGCCGCCCTGCCCTTCACCGGCGCCCCCGGGCAGCCACCCGCTCCGACCAAGGTCAACGTGAACACCGCCTCGCGCGCCCTGCTGATGGCCCTGTCGGAAAAGACCGATGCCGCCGCGCTGGACAGCTTCCTTGCCGATCGCGTCGACAAGCCGGCAACCAAGGACGCGGATTTTCTCGCGCGCGGGGTTTATCGCGATGCATTGACGGAGGAAAAGATTCCGCAGCAAATCAGCGTCCAGACCGCCTATTTCCAGATTCGCGGAGAAATCGTTGTTGGCAGCAGCCGCCTGCCCCTATACAGTCTCATCGGCCGAGAGCCGCTCCGCGTCATTGCCCACAGCGCCGCCGAAGACTGAAGCCATCCGACGTGATTTCCCGCCCAGCGTGTCGATGCACGGATACGCGAATCAATCCACCCTAGATCGTGCCTGACACCCTCTACCTCTCCCTGCGCGAACCCGGCCCTGATGGCCGGCGCGTGTTTGCCGTCGACTCCGCCGACCATCCCGGCACCCTGTCCGTGGACCGGGGCGACCCGGACGCGGTCCTCGCACTGGCCGTGCGGCGGCGCGTCATCCTGTTTGCACCGGCGGACGACGTGCGGCTCGCGACCATCAATGTTCCGGCACGGCAGTCGCAGAAAGTCCTGCAAGCAGCCCCGTATGCCCTCGAGGACCAGCTGGCCGAGGACGTGGAAACGCTGCACTTTGCCATTGGTGCGCGACAGCCGGACGGCTCACATCCTGTCGCGGTGATTTCGCGTGAGCGCATGGACGGCTGGCTGGCCCCGCTGCGCGCGCGTGGACTGGTGCCCGAGGCCCTGCTGCCCGAGACGCTATGCCTTCCGGTTCCTGCCGAAGGTGAATGGACCGGCGTGGCCGAGGCGCAGCCCACCGGGGCACCGCGCCTGGTGGTCCGAACCGGTGCCTGCTCGGGCTTTACCTGCACACTCGATGAACTGGACAGTGTCCTGCCGCTGGCCGATCCCGAGGGAAACGTTCGATTGACGCTGTTCGTGACCGAGGGTGTCGATGCCGATTTCACCCGCCTCGGCCGCACGGTGGACCTGCGCCCCGGTCACCGCAGCCTGATCGAGGTCCTGGCACGATTCCGCACCGTGGATGCAATCAACCTGCTCCAGGGCCCCTACGGCCACGCGCAGGGCTGGGCCGCGCGATTGAAACCGTGGAAGACCGCCGCGATCCTCGGCGCGGTCTGGGTGGCACTGGCACTTTCAACCACCGGACTCCAGGCCTGGAAAACCGGAAAGGAACTGGCCGGACAAGATGCACGCAACCTGGCGCGATTCCAGGGTTTGTATCCGGCGGAAACACGAATCGTCGATCTCGCCGCCCAAGCCGGGCAAAAACTGGCGGCGCTGCGCGACGGCAAGCATGCGGCACCCTGGTTTGAGTTGCTCGACGTCCTGACCGAAGCGCTTGTCGCGAGCCCAGGGCTCAGCCTGCGCTCCCTGCAATTCCGCGAAGGGGCCTTCTACCTGCAATTGACCGGTTCTGACCTGCAGGCATTCGAGACCATGCGCCAGTGGTTTGATGCCCGTCGCGACGCAAGAATCTCCGACGTCCAGGCAAACTCCGGCAGCGAGGGCGTGCAGGTCCGGTTCAAGCTCGAGCGCCGCTCATGAACCCGATCATCGCCCAGTTCCGAAATTGGTGGTCGGCGCGCGCCGAGCGCGAGCGGCAGGTCCTTTCCGCCGGGCTCGTGCTGCTGGGAATCGCCCTTGCCTACCTCGCGGTCTGGGAACCTCTGCACGGCCTGCAGAACCGCCGGATCGCGGCCCTGACCCAGTCCCGGGCGCTTGCCGGCCAGCTGGAGTTGCTCGCCGCCATCGCACCCGGGGCCGGCGTATCGAGCCCGGGCGGACGCCAGCAGTCATTGTTTTCCGTGGTCGACCAGTCTGCGAAGGCCAGCAGCATCGGCAAGGCGCCCTCGCGCATCCAGCCCGAGGGCGAATCCACCGTGCGGGTCTGGATCGAGGACGCGCCCTTTGATGCGGTGCTGCGCTGGCTGGCCGAACTCGGGAACCGGCACGGCGTCGCGGTGACCGAGGCCGAGTTCGAGCGCGAATCCGCCAGCGGACTGGTGAACGTACGGCTGACCCTGGCGCGCCAGCCGTGAAGCGTCGCTGGCTGGTCCTGATCGGCATCCTGGCCTTCCTCGCCGCTGCCGTGCTGCATGCGCCGGCGGATAGGCTCTATGCCGCCCTGTCGACTCGCCAGCCTGAACCGGCGCTGGCGCTTCATGGCGTCCATGGAACCCTGTCAGAGGGCGGTGTCGCCGGTATCAGCCTGAATCGCCGCGCCTGGCTGGGCGAGATTGATTGGAGACTGCGACCGGCCTGGCTCGCGTTGTTGCGCCTGACGGCCGACGTTGAAATGCGCGGCGATCCGCAACTGCAATTGACCCTCTCGCGCAGCGTGCTGGGGCGCCTGCGCCTGAATAATCTTGATGCGCAGGGAACGGTTAAGTCATTGCTGTTGCTGGCCGGCCTGCCGCCGTTGCCGGTCGAAGGCCAGGCGCACCTGCTCATCGACTCCGTCCAGTTCTCAGCCGGCCTGCCGACGCAAGTCGACGGCCTCGCGGAAATCCACGGCTTGATCTGGACGCTGGCGCGCGAGCCAATGGTGCTGGGGGATTTCAACGCCAATCTTGCAAGCGACGACAAGGGTGTGTTCGCGCAATTGGCCAGCGCCGCCGGTCCGGTCGAGCTGTCGGGTGAAGCCCGGCTGGCCCTGGATCGCAGCTGGGATTTTCACCTGCAGGTAAAGCCGCGCCCCGAGGCAACGCCACAAGTCCTGGCGCTGGTGCGCTCGCTGGGGAATCCGGATAGCGGCGGCTGGTACCACTTGCGCCGCCGCGGAAACCTTTAGGCCCGTCGGCATGCGCGATCGCAGTCCGACGGTCCTGCGCTGCGTCGAGGACGCCGTGGCCGGCCGTCGCCTTTCCGCTGACGCCATCACGCACTGGTAATCCCGGTCCGTGTCGACGCCCCACGTCATCGTCGGATTGTCCGGGGGTGTCGACTCTGCCGTGTCGGCGTGGCTGTTGAAGGAGCAAGGTTACCGGGTGTCGGCCCTCTACATGGTCAACTGGACCGACGACGAGCAGGGCTATTGCTCAGCGGCGAAAGACTTCCAGGATGCGCGCGCGGTTTGCGAGGAACTCGATGTTCCGCTGCACCGTGTGGATTTCTCCCATGAATACCGGGAGCGGGTGTTCAGCCGTTTTTTGGCCGACTATGCGGCAGGACTGACGCCCAACCCGGACGTACTGTGCAACCGGGAAGTGAAGTTCCAGCCCTTTCGGGAGCATGCGCTACGCCTGGGCGCCGATTTCATCGCCACTGGCCACTACGCCCGGCTGGCCAGCGGCAAGGACGGCGCGCGCTTGTTGCAGGCCCGGGACGCGAACAAGGACCAGACCTACTTCCTGGCCACCGTTGACCGCTCCATGTTCGAGCGAGTGCTATTCCCGCTTGGAGGCCTGACCAAGCCGGAGGTGCGCAAGATTGCACAACAGGCGGGCCTGCCCAACCACCGAAAACGCGACTCCACTGGCATCTGTTTCATCGGCGAACGCCCGATGCGGGAGTTCCTGTCACGGTACCTGCCGGGGAAGCCGGGGGACATCGAGGACGAATCAGGCTCAATCGTTGGCGAGCACCCCGGCCTGATGTACTTCACCATTGGCCAGCGCCGGGGCCTGAACATCGGCGGACGCCGCGGTGCGCGTGAGGCGCCGTGGTATGTGACCGGCAAGGACCTGGTGCGCAACGTGCTTCGCGTTTCGCAGGATGCACAGCACGCCGCTCTCTACAGCGACCGCCTGACGACCCGGCCGTTTCACTGGATCCGGCGACCGGAACCCTTGCCAATGGCGGTAACCGCGCGCATCCGCCACCGGCAGGCGCTGCAGGCCTGTTCGGCTAGCGAAAACGGCGACGGGACCCTGACACTGCGATTCCAAGCCCCGCAGCGGGCGATCAGCCCCGGGCAGTACGCGGTCGTGTACCTGGGCGAGGAGTGCCTCGGCGGAGGCGAAATTTCACAGGCCCGCTAAGCAACGCTAGAGGACGGCGGCATCTCCCTGCATCGTCTTCATGGCACGACGACCCGACACCATCGAGTACTGGTTCATGATTCCGCGAATTTGCGGCATCAGCCCAATAAACTTGGGAACCAGGTTTGGATCAAAGTGCCGTCCCGCCTCGCGCTCGACATAGGCCACGGCCTCCTCCACCGGCCAGGCCGCCTTGTAGGGACGATCGGATGTCAGTGCATCGAACGCGTCCGCCAGCCCGACGATGCGGCCCACCAGCGGGATCGCCTCTCCCTTTAGCCCTCGCGGATAACCGGTGCCGTCCCATTTCTCGTGGTGGGTCAGGGCGATGACGCGCGCC
>JANNAK010000172.1:0-2600 GCA_031384195.1 Gammaproteobacteria bacterium | reverse complement strand
TGCTGGTGATCTCGCACGACCGCGACTTCCTGGACGAGGTGACCACCCACACCCTGCACCTGCATGGCGGGACAGCAGTTCTCTATACCGGCAATTACTCGCAGTTCGAGCGCCAGCGCGCCGAGAAGCTGACCCTGCAGGCGGCCGCGCACGGCAAGCAGCAGCGCCAGATCGCGCACCTGAACAGCTTCATCACCCGCTTCAAGGCCAAGGCCTCCAAGGCGACCCAGGCCCAGAGCCGCATCAAGCAGCTGGAGCGCATGACCCTGGTCGAGGCAGTGCACGCGGATTCGGAATTCTCCTTCGAGTTCCCCGAACCGCCGCGCCTGCCCTCGCCGCTGGTGCGGTTTGACGACGCCTCAGCCGGTTATCCGGGCAAGACCATCCTGCAGGGGCTGAAGCTGCTGATCGCCCCCGGCGAACGGGTCGGACTGCTCGGCCCCAATGGCGCTGGCAAGTCCACGCTGGTGCGCACCCTGGCCGGTGAATTGGAAACGATCTCCGGCACTGCCACCCGCTCCCCGCACCTGGCGGTCGGCTACTTCGCCCAGCACCAGCTGGAGCAGCTCGACCCCAAGGCTTCGCCGGTGCTGCACTTCCGGCGGCTGGATCCCAAGGCCACCGAGCAGGAGATCCGCAGCTTCCTCGGCGGTTTCAACTTCCGTGGCGATCGGGTGTTCGAGGCGGTCGAACCGTTCTCGGGCGGCGAGAAGGCGCGGTTGGCCCTGGCACTGGTGGTTTACCAGCGTCCCAACTTGCTGCTTCTCGACGAGCCGACCAACCACCTGGATCTGGACATGCGCCACGCGCTGGAAACCGCGCTGCTGGGCTACGCCGGTGCGGTGGTGCTGGTGTCGCACGACCGGCATCTGATTTCCGCTACCTGTGACAGCCTGCTGCTGGTCGCCGATGGCGCCTGCGCGGCTTTCGAAGGTGACCTTGACGACTATGCCAAATGGCTCACCAATCGCGACCGCACCCCGGCCAGGCCCAGGGATGACTTGCGCGCGCTATCGGCCAAGGAACGCCGCCAGGCCGACGCCGAAACCCGGGCGATGAAGTCGCAGGTGCAGAAGCTCGACTCGCAGCTCAACAAGCTGCACGTGCAGCTGACCACGCTGGACGCCAAGCTGGCCGACCCGGCGCTGTACGTCGGCGGACGCAGCCCCAAGGTCGCCGACCTGGAGCGCCAGCAGCGCGAAATGCGCAAGCTGATCGCCAGCACCGAGCAGGAGTGGATGGCGCTGGCCGAAAAAGTCGAGCAAGTCACCGAAGCCTGAGCCGACCCGGCAGGTGACCTCGCGCCACCGGGAATGGGATACTTACCCGCACCACGAGACGACGGCCACCACGACCGCCCATGGAAGACCTTTCTGACCTGCTGAAGCGGAACGAGCGCTGGGCGCACGACGCCGTCGAGCGCGATCCTGACTTCTTCAAGCGGCTGGTGGCCCAGCAAAACCCCCAGTACCTGTGGATCGGCTGCTCCGATTCGCGCGTGCCAGCCAACGAAATCGTCGACCTGCTGCCCGGCGAGCTATTCGTGCACCGCAACGTCGCCAACGTCGTCCCGCACTCGGACATCAACGCCCAGTCGGTGATCCAGTTCGCGGTTGAGTTGCTGAAGGTCAAGCACATCATGGTGGTGGGTCATTACCGCTGCTCGGGCATCCACACCGCCCTGCATCGCCACACCCTGGGCGGGGTGGCGGACAGCTGGCTGGGCCACGTGCGCGAAGTGGCCGATCGCCATGCGGGGCTGATCGAGGCCGAGCCCAACGAGCACCGTCGCGCCTCGTTGCTGTGCGAACTCAACGTGCTGGAGCAGGCGATCAACGTCTGCAACTCGGTATCGGTGCAAAAAGCGTGGGCATCCGGCCACAAGCTGGCGGTCCATGGCTGGGTTTACCGCCTGGCCGACGGCCGTTTGCGCCACCTGGACGTCTCGGTCAGCAGCCCTGAACAGCTTGAGGGCTTGCGGCAGCGGTCGCTGGACACCATCGTCAAGGCGCGCCGCGACTATTACGCCGCCGGCGGCGCGGGCAACTCCCGCTGACCGACTTCCCCGGGCGCCATGCCCGGGGCCTTTGGCCGCTTAGACCAAAGTCCAATATTCAAATGTGCGCTGGTTCCCTAAACTTTTCGTCAGGTAATTCCGGCGCTATGTATTTGGTCCGGAAAATGACAAACGAGTCGTCTTTCAGGAACCAGCACATGAACAATGAATTCAGGGGTATGCAGATTCGGGACCTTGCGGTGCAGAAGCTGGGCCTGCTGGTCGATCGCCACGATGAAAATCTGCGGCGCATTGTCGAACTCGCCGGTGAGTCGACCGCCGCCGACGCCGCCCTGCTCTGCGTTGCCCAGGGCAACGACATGGTGACCATCGTCTCGACCGCTCCCGTGGGCAAGACCCCGCACCTGATCAGCTTGCAGCAGTCGGTGGTGTCCAGCGCGCAGGCCTGGGAGGGCCTGGACTCCCAGTCCCTGCTCGACAAGCGACTTATGGGCCTGGTGACGGATCGCAACCCGGTTCGCGGCCTGCGGGTCTTGCCGGTGCACAGTCCTGACCGTCAGGCGATCGGCACCCTGACGCTGAT
>JANNAK010000180.1:0-3165 GCA_031384195.1 Gammaproteobacteria bacterium | reverse complement strand
GCGCCACGTCCTGAAAGTGACGCTGGAATCCGTGAACCAAGCCCGGAAACATAGTCGTCGTAATTCCGGTGGCGGACCGGCCGCGACCAGCCTAGGCTACCCGCATGAACACCTTGCCCCCGGTCCGGGAGATGCAGCGGGCCTACCAGGCCAGCGACGCCAGTTACAACGGCATCTTCTTCCTGGGCGTGCGCACGACCGGGATCTTCTGCACGCCGGCCTGCACCGCCCGCAAGCCGTTGCCGAAAAACGTCGAGTTTTTCGCCAGCGTCAAGGACGCGACCTTCGCCGGCTACCGTCCCTGCAAGCGCTGCCGGCCGCTGGCTGCCAGCGGCGAGCCACCGGGCTGGGTGCAGCGCCTGCTGACGGCAATGGATTCGGGCAAGCGCCTGCGCGAGTGGGACCTGCGCCAGATGGGCATTGAGCCGGCGCGGGCGCGCCGCCACTTCCAGCAGCACTACGGCATGAGCTTTCATGCCTACCAACGGGGACGTCGCATGGGACAGGCCTTTATCGAGATTCGCAATGGCGCGGGTGTGGACCACGCGGCCCTCAAGCACGGCTACGGATCCTCCAGCGGCTTTCGCGAGGCATTCGGAAAGTTGTTCGGCACCGCGCCGCACGACGCGACCGGTTGCATCTACCTGAATTGGGTTGAGAGCCCGCTGGGCCCGCTGGTGGTTGGCGCCACCGACAAGGCCCTGTGTCTGCTGGAGTTTTCCGACCGGCGCATGCTCGAAACCCAGCTCAAGGTGCTGCGCAAGCGCTTCGGCAGCGCGCTGGTCCCCGGCGACAACCAGCACCTGAAGACCCTCAAGCGCGAATTGGGTGAGTATTTTTCCGGCGACCGGAAGGCCTTCAGCGTTGCGCTTGAATACCCCGGGACCGAGTTCCAGGAAAACGTCTGGCGCAACCTGTTGAGAATTCCTTACGGCGAGACGCGCTCCTACGAGGACCTTGCCCGCGCGGTGAAATCCCCGAAGGCGGTGCGGGCGGTTGGCACCGCCAATGGCTGCAACCGCATCGCGATCGTCATTCCCTGCCACCGGGTGGTAAACAAGGGCGGCAAGCTCGGCGGCTACGGCGGCGGGCTGTGGCGCAAACAGTGGCTGCTGGACCTCGAACAGGGCAAGCGAACGATCCCGACGCCGTAACGCGGCGACGATCGCCCGCGATTCCGAATCCCGTCGCTAGCGCGCGCCGAGCAGCTTCGCCGCACTGGCGACATCGGCCGGTTTCACCCAGAAAATCGCGCCGTAGCGCTTCTTGCCGACCGTCACGGCATCAATCGCGGTGACGTTGATCTTTGCCTTGCCAAGCTTGGCCAACAACCCGGTGAGTGCGCCGGTGCGGTTCTTGCCCTGCACCATGAATCCGATTTTGCGGGCGGAGACGTCCCACTCCAGCAACTTGGCCGCACGCAGGAATTTCTGGGAGTTCTCCGGGACAAAATCTATCTGGACGCCGTCGCCATCGGGAAACACTGTCAGCGCCAGCAACTCCACATGATGTTGCTTGAGCGCCTTGAGCAGCTTCGCCCCTTCGCCGACCCGCTGGGCGCCCCACATCACGAAGTAATCGACTTTTCGAACCTTGGCCATGGACTTGTCCTGTCGTGCAACGAGGGGAAGACGAGCATAGACCAGGCCAGCCCCGGACTTCTATCGTGCCCTGCTCGCCATTCAGGCCAGGCGCAGGCCCCCGTCGACGGGCAGTACCGCGCCGGTAATGTAGGCGGCGGCGGGTGACAGCAGATAAGTGACGGCCATGGCGATATCGTCCGGTGTGCCCAATCGCTGCAGCGGCACGCGCGAAATCTCGGCGTTGCGCTGGCCAACCGTCATGGTGTTTTGGGCGGCCCAGAGGATGTGTCCAGGCGCGACCGCATTGACCCGGATCCGCGGCGCCAGCTCAAGCGCCAAGCCCTGGGTCATCGAGACCAAGCCGGCCTTGGCCGCGCAGTAGGCGCTGTAGTGCTTCAGCGGCTGGCCGGCGTGGCTGTCGGCGATGTTGACGATTGCGCCGGATTTCATCTTCGCCGCGCAGGCCTGGCTCAGGAACAGCGGAGCCTTCAGGTTGCCGCCAACCAGGTCGTCAAACTGCTCTTCGGTGAGGCTGTCCAGCGGCGTGCGGTAATAGCTGGAGGCATTGTTGACCAGTGCATCCAGCCGGCCCCATTGGGCGTGGGCCTCCTCCGCCAGTTTCTTCAGCGCGCGCAAGTCCAGCAGGTTGGCGCGCAGGCAGTGCGCCGAATCCGCTCGAACGCCGTTGAGCTCCTTCTCCAGCTGTCGCGCCTCCGCGCCCGAGGCCCGGTAGTGGATCAGCACGCTCCAGCCGGCGGCGTGCAAGGTGCGCGCTATCTGCGCGCCGATGCGCTTGGCTGCGCCAGTGACCAGCACCACCTGCGTCGTTTCAGCCATGCGCTCACCCATCCTTGGCCTTATCCTTGGCCATCCGTTACCGGCGAGTTTAAGTGGAATCCTTCCTTCAGGCTGTCCTGCTCGGCATCATCGAGGGCATTACCGAATTCCTGCCGATCTCCAGCACCGGCCATTTGCTGATCGCCGAGCACTGGCTCGGGAAGCGCTCCGACCTGTTCAATATCGCGATTCAGTCCGGCGCGATCCTGGCCGTGGTGTTCATTTACTGGAAGCGCTTGTGGGACCTGACGACGCACTTGTCCCAACGCGAAAACCGGAACTACGCCGGCCAGTTGCTGCTGGCCTTCGCGGTGACGGTCGTCGGCGGCTTCAGCGCAAAAACATTGGGACTGGAGCTGCCGGAGACGGTGGCGCCAGTGGCCTGGGCGCTGATTGTCGGCGGCGTTGCCATCCTGCTGATCGAGCGATACGCCGAGCGGCTGGCGCCGAATTCGAAGATGACCTGGAAAATCGCGTTTTGGGTCGGCGCGGCGCAAGTCCTCGCCGCCGTCTTCCCGGGAACGTCGCGTTCGGCCGCGACCATCTTTGCCGCGATGCTGGCCGGCTGCACCTCGCGGGTAGCGGCCACCGAGTTCGCGTTCTTGCTGGGCATTCCCACCATGTTCGCCGCAACTGCCTACGAATTGATGAAGACCGTCGGGCGTGGCACGGCGGCGGCCGAGCCCTGGGGTGAATTGGCGGTGGCGTTTTTGGTGTCGGCCGTGGTCGCCTTCGCAGCGGTGAA
>JANNAK010000171.1:0-7621 GCA_031384195.1 Gammaproteobacteria bacterium | reverse complement strand
GCATCGCCATGCAGGAAATCGGGCTGGATTGCCCGAAGGCCGAGATCGCGCGTTCGCTCGAGCAAGCCCTGGATATCCAGAGCCGCGTCGGCTACCCGACCATCATCCGCCCCAGCTTCACGCTCGGCGGTTCCGGCGGAGGCATCGCCTATAACCGCGAAGAGCTGATCGAAATCACCACCCGCGGCCTGGAGGCCTCGCCGACCCACGAGCTGCTGATCGAGGAGTCGCTCATCGGCTGGAAGGAGTTCGAGATGGAAGTGGTCCGCGACAAGGCGGACAACTGCATCATCGTCTGCTCGATCGAGAACTTCGACCCGATGGGCGTGCACACCGGCGACTCGATTACGGTGGCGCCGGCGCAGACCCTGACCGACAAGGAATACCAGCTGTTGCGCAATGCCAGCGTCGCCGTGCTGCGCAAAATCGGCGTCGACACCGGCGGCTCCAACGTGCAGTTCGCCATCAACCCGCAGGACGGGCGCATGGTGGTGATCGAGATGAACCCGCGTGTGTCGCGGTCTTCGGCGCTGGCCTCAAAGGCGACCGGGTTTCCGATTGCCAAGGTCGCCGCCAAGCTCGCGGTCGGCTACACGCTGGACGAACTGCGCAATGACGTGACCGGTGGCCGCACGCCGGCATCTTTCGAGCCGAGCATTGACTACGTCGTCACCAAGATTCCGCGCTTCGCGTTCGAGAAGTTTCCGCAGGCCGATCCGCGGCTGACCACCCAGATGAAGTCGGTGGGCGAGGTGATGTCCATCGGGCGAAATTTCCAGGAGTCGCTGCAGAAGGCGATGCGCAGCCTGGAAATTGATTCCCACGGTTTTGAGCCGCAGTTGTCGGGTCACACGGCGCCGGAGCTTGCGCGCCTCGACGACGAACTCGCCACGCCGCGGGCGCGTCGCCTGTGGTTCGTTGCAGACGCCTTCCGCGCCGGCCGCAGCATCGAGCAGGTGCATGCACAGACGCGCATCGATCCCTGGTTCCTCGACCAGATCGAGGAAATTGTCCGGGTCGAATCACAAATCGCGAGTCGGAAAATCTCGAAGCTGAACGCCGCCGAACTGCGGGGCTGGAAGCGGATGGGATTTGCCGACCGACGCATCGCCGACCTGCTGGACGTCAAGGAAGAAAGCGTCCGCGCCCGCCGGCTCAAGCTGGGCATCCGGCCGGTCTACAAGCGGGTCGACAGTTGCGCGGCCGAGTTCCCCACCGATACGGCCTACCTCTACTCGACGTACGACGAGGAGTGCGAGTCGGCACCGACCGCCAACGACAAGGTCATCGTGCTGGGCGGCGGACCCAACCGCATCGGGCAGGGCATCGAGTTTGACTACTGCTGCGTCCACGCGGCGATGGCGCTGAAGCAGGACGGCTTCGAGACCATCATGGTCAATTGCAACCCGGAGACCGTCTCGACCGACTTTGATACCTCGGACCGGCTGTATTTCGAGCCGCTGACGTTTGAGGACGTGATGGAAATCATCGACCTCGAGAAGCCCAAGGGCGTCATCGTCCAGTTCGGCGGCCAGACTCCGCTGAAGCTGGCGCGGAAACTGGAGAAGGCCAAGGCTCCGATTATCGGCACCTCGCCGGACTCCATCGACCTTGCCGAAGATCGCGAGCGTTTCCAGAAGCTGGTCGAAAAACTGCAACTGCGGCAGCCGCCCAATCGCACCGCCAAGTCGGAAAAAGCCGCTCTGGTGGCCGCCTCCGAGGTTGGCTATCCGCTGCTGGTCCGTCCGTCCTACGTGCTCGGCGGGCGCGCCATGCAGATCGTCTACGACGATGCCGACCTGACGCGCTACATGAGCGAGGCGGTGCAGGTCTCGAACGATTCTCCGGTCTTGCTGGACCGCTTCCTCGACGACGCCATCGAGGTGGACGTGGACGCGCTGTCGGACGGCCACGATGTCGTGATCGGCGGGATCATGGAGCACATCGAGGAGGCCGGCGTTCATTCCGGTGACTCCGCCTGTTCGTTGCCGGCGCACTCGCTGCCGGCGGTGGTGCTGGATGAAATCCGGCACCAGATCGCGCTGCTGGCGCGCGCGCTGAAAGTCGTCGGCCTGATGAATGCCCAGTTTGCCGTGCAGAACGGCAAGGTCTTCCTGCTTGAGGTCAATCCGCGAGCCTCCCGTACCTCGCCATTCGTCTCCAAGGCAACGGGCCGGCCGCTGGCGAAGATTGCGGCACGCTGCATGGTGGGCGTGACGCTGAAGGAGCAGGGAATCACCGCCGAACTGCTGCCCAAGCATTACTCGGTCAAGGAGTCGGTGTTTCCGTTCGGCAAGTTCCCGGGCGTGGATCCGCTGCTCGGCCCGGAAATGCGCTCCACCGGTGAAGTGATGGGCGTCGGTGGGCATTTTGGCGAGGCGTTTGCCAAGGCGCTGGCGGGTGCCGGCATGCAGATACCCGCCGGCGGGACGGCCTTCCTCAGCATTCGTGATGCGGACAAGGCCAAGGGCCTGGAGCTCGCGCGCCTGCTGACCACGCGGGGTTTTCGCCTGTTGGCAACGCGGGGTACTGCCGCCTTCATCAGCAGTACCGGTCTCGCCTGCGAGGCGGTCAACAAGGTGAAGGAAGGACGTCCGCACTGCGTCGACTTGATCAAGAACGGCGACATTCAGTTCATCGCCAATACCACCGAAGGCAAGAAGTCGATCGAGGAATCACGCTCGATCCGCGCGGCGGCCATCCAGCACAAGGTCTGTTACTTCACCACCGTGGCCGGCGCCGCGGCGGCGGCCATCGCCATGGCGCACCTCGACAAGGTCGGCGTGAACCGCCTGCAGGATCTGCACGCCGGCGCGGACACTCTGTAATATCAGACACATGAATCGAGTCCCATTGACCCATCGTGGCGCGGAAAAGCTCCGGGACGAACTGAAGCGCCTGAAATCGGTTGAGCGTCCGGCCGTGATCAAGGCCATCGCCGAGGCCCGCGCGCACGGCGACATCAGTGAAAACGCCGAATTTCACGCCGCCAAGGAACAGCAAAGCTTCCTCGAGGGCCGAATTGCCGAGATCGAGGCGAAGCTCGGCAACGCGCAGGTGGTGGACGTCACCACCCTGAACGCGGATGGCAAGGTTGTTTTTGGCGCCACCGTGCGCCTGTCGGACGCTGACACTGGCCAGGAATCCCGCTACCAGATCGTGGGCGAGGACGAGGCCGACTCCAAACTCGGCCTGATCTCCATCCATTCGCCGATTGCGCGCGCCCTGATCGGCAAGCGGGAAGGGGAAGTGGTCGAAGTGCAGGCACCCGGCGGTGCGCGCGAGCTGGAAATCCTCGGGGTCGAGTACCTCTAGCGCCCGGCGGGGGCCGCGAACCTCGGCCCCTCCCTGGATTGAACTTGGCCCTCGAACCCGTCATCCCGGCATGAGCAAGAAACGCACCTCCAGCAGCAAGCGGTGGCTGGCCGAACACGAGTCGGACCCTTACGTGAAGCAGGCGCGGCGCGACGGCTATCGGTCGCGCTCGGCTTACAAGCTGGAGGAACTCGACAAGCGCGACCGGCTGGTGCGCCAGGGCATCACCATCGTGGACCTGGGTGCGGCGCCCGGCGGTTGGTGCCAGTACCTGCAGCGGCGCTATGGCACGTCGGTGCGGATCTTTGCCCTGGACATCCTGCCGATGGGCGCGCTGCCCGGCGTGCACATCATTGAGGGCGACTTTCGCCAGGACACGGTGCTGGCGGCGCTGGAGGCGGCGCTGGGAACCGGGCCGGTGCACCTTGTTTTATCCGATATGGCCCCCAATATCAGTGGAGTGAACGCGGCCGACCAGGCCGGGTCCATGCACCTGGCGGATCTGGCGCTGGAATTTGCACGCGGTCGCCTGGCGCCGAACGGTGTCTTGCTGCTGAAGATGTTCCAGGGTGAGGGTTTTGACGAGTTTTTGCGGAACCTGCGCCAGTTGTTTGACAAGGTGGTCATTCGCAAGCCGCAGGCATCACGGTCCCGCAGCAGCGAGGTGTACTTGGTGGCGCGGAACTCCCGGGTGCGGTAGTGTCCAAGTTGGCAGTTTCAGTGCGGAATACTGGAACGCAGCTGGCGGATTCAAGCGGCGCGACGCCCCGCTGGGTCCGATACCAAGATGTCTGTGGGGCGCCGCTTAATCCGCCAGTACACCGGCGCGTACGATGGAGCAAGTTTCGGTGAATGATCTGGTGAAAAATCTGCTGCTCTGGGTGGTCATCCTGGTGGTGCTCACCACCGTGTTCCAGAGCTTTTCCAATCGCGGGGCCGGCGGCCAGCAGCCGCCGCTGAATTATTCCGAGTTCCTGGACCAGGTCCGCGACAACAACGTAAACACGGTCTTTGTCGAGGGCCAGAACATTCGCGGCACGCTGCGCAATGGCACGCGCTTTACGACCTACAGCCCGGAAACCGACAACCGGGCCATGATCGGCACCCTGATCGAGCACAAGGTTAGCATCGTCGGCGAGCCGCCGAAGGAAACTCCGATCCTGGTGCAACTCCTGTTCAATGCCTTCCCAATCCTGCTGCTGATTGGCGTGTGGGTGTACTTCATGCGGCAGATGCAGGGCGGCGCCGGCGGGCGTGGAGCGATGAGCTTTGGCAAGTCGCGGGCGCGCATGCTGAACGCCGACCAGGTCAAGGTCACGTTCAATGACGTGGCCGGCGTCGAGGAGGCCAAGCAGGAGGTCGCCGAGTTGGTCGATTTCCTCAAGGATCCAGGCAAGTTCCAGAAGCTGGGCGGCAAGATTCCGCGCGGTATTTTGATGGTTGGGTCGCCGGGCACCGGCAAGACCTTGCTGGCACGCGCCATTGCCGGCGAGGCCGGCGTCCCGTTCTTCACGATTTCCGGGTCGGACTTCGTGGAAATGTTCGTGGGCGTCGGCGCCAGCCGCGTACGCGACATGTTCGAGCAGGCCAAGAAGCACGCGCCCTGCATCGTGTTCATCGATGAAATTGACGCGGTCGGTCGCCATCGCGGCGCTGGCTTGGGCGGTGGTCATGACGAGCGCGAGCAGACCCTGAACCAATTGCTGGTCGAGATGGACGGCTTCGACGGCAACGAGGGCGTCATCATCATTGCCGCCACCAACCGGCCGGACGTGCTGGATCCGGCGCTGCTGCGCCCGGGCCGCTTCGACCGGCAGGTGGTGGTGCCGCTGCCGGACGTGCGCGGCCGCGAACAGATTATCAAGGTGCACATGCGCGCGGTGCCGCTGGCCGACAACGTTCAGCCTTCGATCATTGCGCGGGCCACGCCCGGGTTCTCGGGCGCCGACCTGGCCAACCTCGTCAACGAGGCGGCGCTGTTCGCCGCACGCGCCAACAAGCGCCTGGTGGACCAGCAGGACTTCGAGAAGGCCAAGGACAAGTTGATCATGGGCGCCGAACGCCGGTCCATGGTCATGTCGGACAAGGAAAAGCGGCTGACCGCGTATCACGAGGCCGGCCACGCCATCGTCGGGCTGAACGTGCCGGACCACGACCCGGTGTACAAGGTCACGATCATTCCGCGCGGCCGTGCGCTGGGGGTGACGCAGTTCCTGCCTGAGGAAGACCGGTACAGCTATTCCAAGCAGCGGCTCAACTCCCAGATCTGCTCGCTGTTCGGCGGACGCATCGCCGAGGAACTGATCTTCGGTTCCGAAAACGTCACCACCGGCGCGTCCAACGACATTGAGCGGGCGACAGGGATTGCCCGCAACATGGTGACGAAGTGGGGGCTGTCGGATTCGCTCGGGCCGCTGTCGTACAGCGAGTCCGAGGGTGAGGTATTCCTGGGCCGCAGCGTGACACAGCACAAGAGTGTCTCGGATGACACCGCCAACGCGATTGACCGCGAGATTCGCGAAGTCATCAACCGCAACTACGAGTTGTCCCGCAAGATCCTGGTCGAGCACACCAAGGTCCTGCACGCAATGGCCGAGGCGCTGATCAAGTACGAGACCCTGGACTGCCAGCAATTGAACCGCATCATGCGCGGTGAAGAACCCGGTGAGCCGGAGAATTCCGCTGGCGGGTCCAGCACGCCAGGGCCCACGGCTTCCGCTCCAGCCGACACCGCCAAGCCGACTGGCGTGCCCAAGCCGGCGGTGCACTGAGCGGGCACTCGCGCACCGCGACCCGCGGCGCGCCGGTTTTTCCGGAGGTCCGTTGAACCTGCAATTGCGCAGCCGGGTACTGGACCTGTCGGCTCCGGTGGTGATGGGCGTGCTCAACGTCACGCCCGATTCCTTCTCCGACGGCGGCCGCTTCCAGTCGATCGACGCCGCAGTCGAACATGCGCGGAAAATGCTCGCGCAGGGCGCGGCTCTCATCGATGTTGGCGGGGAATCCACCCGGCCCGGTGCCGCCCCGGTTCCGGAACAGGATGAACTCGACCGGATTATCCCGCTGATCGAAAGGCTGGTGCGGGAATTGGGCTGCATCGTCTCGGTGGACACCATGAAGCCTGGCGTGATGCGGGCAGCCTGCGGCGCCGGCGCCGAGCTGATCAATGACGTCAACGCCCTGCGCGCGCCGGGCGCACTGGCCGCCGCCGCCGGGACCGGCGCCGGGGTGGTGCTCATGCACATGCGGGGTGGGCCGGCGACGATGCAGCAGGCGCCGCAGTACGACGACGTCGTCGGGGAGGTGAAATCATTCCTGGCCGAGCGCGTGGCGGCGGCGCTAGGTGCCGGCATCTCCCGGAACAGGATTGCCATTGACCCGGGCTTTGGTTTTGGCAAGACCCTGGAGCACAACCTGCGGCTGCTCGGGTCGCTGCAGGTGCTGGCCGATACCGGCTTGCCGGTGCTGGCCGGCTTGTCGCGCAAGTCCATGTTCCAGGGCCTGCTCGGCCTTCCGGTGGACCAGCGGACCACGGCCAGCGCCGCGGCGGCCGCGCTTGCCGTGCATCAGGGCGCTGTTATAGTCCGCGCTCACGACGTTCCGGAAACGCTGCAGGCCGTCCGCGTGGCCGATGCCGTCCGGCGATCCTCAAACAAATGACACGCAAATACTTCGGTACAGACGGCATCCGCGGTCGGGTTGGCGAACCGCCAATGACGCCCGACTTTGCATTGCGCCTCGGCTGGGCCGCCGGCCGAGTGCTGGCCGAATCCACCGGGCGCGCCGAGCCGCCGCTGGTGGTCATCGGCAAGGACACGCGGCTTTCCGGTTACCTGTTCGAGTCCGCGCTGGAAGCCGGATTCGCTGCGGCGGGTGTGTCCGTCGCGATGGTCGGTCCGTTGCCCACCCCGGCGGTCGCTTATCTCACGCGAACCTTCCGGGCCAGTGCCGGGGTGGTGATCAGTGCTTCGCACAACCCGCACGTCGACAACGGGGTCAAGTTCTTCTCCTCCGAGGGGCGCAAGCTCCCGGACGAGGTGGAGCTGCGGATTGAAGCCTGCCTTGAGCAACCCTTGGTCACGGTGCCGCCCGCCCAGGTCGGGCGGGCCCAGCGTCTCGAAGATGCCCCGGGGCGCTACATCGAATTTTGCAAGCGATCGTTCCGGCTCAGTGAATCCCTGGTCGGGCTGAAACTGGTCGTGGATTGCGCGAATGGCGCGGCCTACCGGGTGGCACCGTCAGTGTTTCGTGAGCTCGGTGCGCGGGTGCACGTGATTGGCAACCAGCCGGACGGCATCAACATCAA
>JANNAK010000159.1:0-6969 GCA_031384195.1 Gammaproteobacteria bacterium | reverse complement strand
CCGAACTCGCTGATCGCCAGGAATCTGGTGATGGAGCTCTCGATCCAGGACACGCGCCTGAGTGGGGACGCCGTCTACTCCCAGGTGTATGACGAAGTGGGCGTCGCGCTGGGCTACATCAATACCGACATGGGCATTATTTCGAGCTACTTCAAGGGCGGCGTCAGCTACCTGGTGGGCGAAAACAACATTCGCGCGCTGAAACTCAACCTCTCCGCCCGTTTTTAGGAGCCAACCATGAACCTCGGAAAATTTGTCGTGGCGCTGGGACTGATCCTGCCGCTGATGGTGGCCGAGGCGGCCGAGCCTGCCGCGAAAGTCGTCCTGGTGACGGGCGTGGCCACCATTGGCGCGCGCGCCCTGTCCGCAGGGGACTCCATCAGCGCCGGCGACACGATAATCACCGCTGCCAACAGCTACGCCAACCTGCGCTTCGCCGATGGCGGCCGCGTGTTGTTGCGGCCCGAGACCGAATTCACGGTCGAGGAATTCCGTTACGAACCGGGCGAGCTTCCAGTCCCGGCGCCGACCGAGTCCGCCCCGGCACCGCGCGGCGCGGCCGTCGCCCCGGCGCTGGCGATTCCGAATTCGGCGCCCAAGCCGGTGCCGACCCAAAATGCATTCTTTCGGCTGGCACGCGGAGGATTTCGCGCCATCAGTGGCCTGATCGGGCATTCGGACCGCGCCAACTACCGGGTGGCGACGCCGAACGCCACGATCGGCATCTGCGGCACCGACTACGAGGCGCAGTTGTGCGCTGGCGATTGCCCGTCGACGACCGCGACCGCCGCGGGTGCAGGAATTGAAGTCGCGGCGAATGACCTGGCCGGGCTGCAACTCGCGCAAGCCGGCGGCAGTGTCGACCAAGGGCTGGTGGTGGCCACCAACGACGGCAGCGTGGTGCTGCAAACCGCGCGCGGAACCTTTACCGTGGACGCCGGACAGGTCGCCTTGGCCACGGCCAGCGGCCAGGTGTTTCAGCTGCCGATAGTGCCGGACCTGATGCTGATCCATCCGACGCCAAAACCCGACTCCTGCCATTAGGGACTCCATGAAAGAGCTTCGCGTCGCACTGATTACCGGCGCTTCCTCCGGTATTGGCGAAGCCTTCGCCCACGCGCTGGCCAAGCAGGAGATGGACTTGATCCTGGTTGCCCGCTCCGAGGACAAGCTGCAGCTGCTCGCCAAACAGCTCGCCGAGCTCTACTCGCGCAGGGTTGAGGTTGTGACCGCCGACCTGTCGCTGGCGGGCGCGGCCACCAAGGTGTACGCCGCAACCCAGGCCCTCGGTATGCCGGTGGACCTGCTGGTCAATAACGCGGGCTTCGGTACCTTTGGCGCCTTCTACAAGCAGGACGCGGCCCGCGAGCGGCAAGAAATCCTCCTCAACGCGGCGGCAGTGGTCGACATGAGCCACGCGTTCCTGCCGTCGATGGTCGAGCGCAAGCGCGGCGGCATCCTGAATGTCGCCTCATTGGCCGCGTTCCAGCCGCTGCCGTACATGGCCGTCTATGCCGCGACCAAGGCTTTCGTGCTGTCGTTCTCCGAGGCGCTGCGCAACGAGGTGCGCAAGAAAGGCGTCACGGTGACGGCGCTTTGCCCCGGCCCGGTCGACACGCCATTCTTCGAGGCCACCGGCAACCAGCAGCTGCGCGGCACCGTGCCCAAGGCGACGATGATGACCGCTGATGCGGTGGTCGCCGCCGGGCTCAAGACCTTCCGTGCCGGCAAGGCCGTGTGCGTACCGGGGCTCGGATCCAAGGCGATGGCGTTCACCGGCCGCCATGCACCGCGCGGCCTGATGACCGCAATTACCGCCAAGGTCATGGGGCGCTAGCCCGTGGAAACGCCCCGGCCAGCCATTTTGGGCCCGTATTGCTGCGATGCAACAGATTGACCCGGGTCCGAGGGGTTAAGTAGAATTCGCGCCCCGCCGCAAGGGTCCGGTACCGGTTCGTGAATCCTCCGCCGATTGGCGAAGACCGCGCGCCGCGGCAGGGATGGGGCGCAACGGTCGGAACCACAGTTGCGCTGCAGTGGCTGGTGATCCTGGTCTTGTCAGCGATCGCCGGTTTTGGCTGGGGGCGGTCTGCGGCGATATCGCTGTTCTGCGGCGGGGCAGCAGTGGCCTTTCCAAACACCAGCCTTGCGTTGTGGTTGAGCTTGCGGCGCTGGCGCGTCGGTAGCCTCGGGGTGGCCTCGGTCATGGCCGGGGAGTTGCTGAAGATGGGGCTGACCATAGCCCTGTTGGTATTGATGGTGGTGCAGTTGAAGCCAGCGCTTTCGTGGCTGGCCCTGATCGTCGGCGTGATCGCGGCGCTCAAGGCCCAGTGGCTCGCGCTTTGGGTAACCAGGGACTTTTAAGGAATCGGATTCAGACCAGAATGTCAGCAGATACCGCGGAACACGCACTGACGCCGGCCAGCTACATCGGGCATCACCTGAAGTTTTTTCGGGCGCCGATGGGCGATGGCGGCTTCTGGACGCTGCACGTCGACACGCTGGTGACCTCGGTGCTGCTGGGCCTCGCCGTGTTCGGTTTCATCACCTGGGTCGTGCGCGGCGCGACGGCCGGCGTGCCGTCCGGTCGCCAGGCCTTCGTGGAGTTCCTGGTCGAGTTCGTCAACGGGCAGGTCAAAAGCATCTTCGACAAGAGTTTCACGTTCGTCGCGCCGCTGGCGCTGACCGTGTTCGTCTGGGTGCTGATGATGAACGCGATGGACTTCCTGCCCGTGGACATCATCGCGCTCGGGCTGCGCGCCATCGGCATCAACGAGTTTCGGCTGGTGCCCACCGCCGACGTCAACACCACCTTCGCACTCGCCTTGGCGGTCTGGTTCCTGATGATCGGCTTTGCGATCAAGGTCAAGGGCGTCGGCGGCTTCGCCCACGAACTGGTCAGCGCGCCTTTCGGCATGAACAAGATCACCCTCAATCCCCTGAGCTGGGTCGGCGCGCTGCTGTTGGCGATTGCCAACCTGGGCATGAACATCATTGAGTACCTGTCCAAGCCGCTGTCGCACAGCCTGCGACTGTTCGGGAACATGTACGCTGGCGAAATCATCTTCTTGCTGCTGTGGGTGTGGGCCGCGACCGGCCTCACCGGAACCATTTTTGCGTCAATCCTTGGCGCCGGTTGGGCGGTGTTTCACATCCTGATCGTGCTGCTGCAGGCCTTTATTTTCATGATGCTCACGGTCGTCTATATCTCGCTCGCCCACGAGCACCACTGAGAGCGTGCGAAATCTTCACAAGTTCTCTTCCATCAACCATTGTTAAAGAGGAATCCCATGGATAGCGTTGCAATGATTCAAGCGTATACCGCCGTCGGCATCGGCCTGATCATCGGCCTCGGCGCGCTTGGCGCCTGCGTCGGCGTCGGCATCATGTGCAGCAAGTTCCTGGAAGGCGCCGCTCGCCAGCCGGAAATTGCGCCGATGCTGCAGGCCAAAGTGTTCCTGCTGCTCGGCCTGATCGACGCCTCCTTCATCATCGGCGTTGGCCTGGCAATGATGTTCGCATTCGCCAACCCGCTGCTGCCTGGTTAATCCGCACAAAACTTAGGCACTTTCATACGGGGCAGGCATGAACATCAACTTCACGCTGTTCGCGCAGGCGATCGTCTTCGCCATCTTCATCCTGGTTACGGCCCGCTGGCCGTGGCGCTGGCTGATGGCGATGATCGACGAGCGCAACAAGACCATTGCCGACGGGCTCGCGGCGGCTGAGCAGGGCCAGCGCTCGCTGGCCGAAGCCAGCTCGAAGTCCGAAGAGCAGGTCAAGGCCGCGCGCGCTCAGGCGCAGGAAATCCTCGCGGCAGCCAACAAGCAGGCCGGCCAGTTGGTCGAACTGGCCAAGGGCACTGCGCAGTCCGAAGCCGAGCGCATCAAGGCATCGGCGCGCGACGACGTGTCGCGCGAGGTCAGCAAAGCCCGCGAGACGCTGCGCAAGCAGGTCGGTGAGCTGGCGGTCACCGGCGCGGCGCAGATCCTGAAGCGGGAAATCAACGCCCAGGCGCATGCCGACGTGCTGAAAGAACTGGCGGCCAAGATCTAAATGGCCGACCTGCAGACGATGGCGCGGCCCTACGCCAAGGCGGTGTTCGAGCTCGCGCGCGACCAGAACCGTCTCGCCGATTGGTCGGCGCTGCTGTCCGGCGTGGCGACGGCGGTGAACGACCCGGTGGTCGCCAATGCCATCGGCCACCCGGCCATTGGTCGCGGCCAGCTGGCCGACGCGATGGTCGAGGGTCTGGGCAAGGACGCCACCGAGCAGGCAAAAAATCTCGTGCGGCTCCTGAGCGAAAACCGCCGGTTGGTGCTGGTTCCTGCAATCGCCGGCCAGTACGAAGCGATGCGCGCCGAACACGAATCGCGCGTCGATGTGGAAATTGTCTCCGCAACCGTTGTTGACCCGGCGCAGCAGCAGGCGCTGGTTGCCGCCATCGGCAAGAAGCTCAAGCGCGACGTGAACGTGACATGGAAGACGGATCCGTCGCTGATTGCCGGTGCCGAAATCCGCGCCGGCGACACGGTCATTGACGGCAGCATTTCCGGCGAGCTGGAACGCCTGCGCCAGGCCCTGACCGCCTAAGCGGTTAGCAGACCCAAGAATTCTTCGAGGAAAACGACATGCAACTGAACCCATCCGAGATCAGCGACCTGATCAAGAGCCGCATCAAGAACTTTTCGGCGGCAACCGAGGCGCGCAACACCGGCACCATCGTGTCGCTGCAGGACGGCATCGTGCGCATCCACGGCCTGTCCGACGCGCTGCAGGGCGAAATGCTCGAGTTCCCGGGCGACACCTTTGGTCTGGCGCTGAATCTTGAGCGCGATTCGGTCGGCGCCGTGATCCTGGGCGACTACAAGCACCTGGCCGAAGGCCAGACGGTGAAGACCACCGGCCGCATCCTGGAAGTGCCGGTGGGCGAGGCGCTGCTCGGGCGTGTGGTGGATGCGCTCGGTCGTCCGATTGACGGCAAGGGCCCGATCAAGGCCACCGCACTGTCCCCGATTGAGAAGGTTGCGCCGGGCGTCATCGCGCGCCAGAGCGTCAGCCAGCCGGTGCAGACCGGCTACAAGGCCATCGATTCCATGGTGCCGATCGGCCGTGGCCAGCGCGAGCTGATCATCGGTGACCGCCAGACCGGCAAGACGGCCTTGGCCGTCGACACCATCATCAACCAGAAGGGTTCGGGCATTAAGTGCATCTACGTCGCGATTGGCCAGAAGGCCAGCTCGGTCGCCAACGTCGTGCGAAAGCTCGAGGAACACGGCGCGATGGCGCACACGATCGTCGTCTCCGCGACCGCCTCTGAGTCAGCGGCGCTGCAGTTCATCGCGCCGTACTCCGGCTGCTCGATGGGCGAGTACTTCCGCGACATCGGCGAAGACGCGCTGATCATCTATGACGATCTCACCAAGCAGGCCTGGGCCTACCGCCAGGTGTCGTTGCTGCTGCGCCGCCCGCCGGGCCGCGAAGCCTACCCCGGCGACGTGTTTTATCTCCACAGCCGCCTGCTGGAGCGTTCGGCCCGCGTAAATGCGGACTACGTTGAGCAACAGACCAAGGGCAAGGTCAAGGGCAAGACCGGTTCGCTGACCGGCCTGCCGATCATCGAAACCCAGGCCGGCGACGTGTCGGCGTTCGTGCCGACCAACGTGATCTCGATCACCGACGGCCAGATCTTCCTCGAAACCGATCTCTTCAACGCGGGTATTCGCCCGGCGATGAACGCCGGCGTCTCGGTGTCGCGCGTCGGCGGCGCGGCCCAGACCAAGGTGATCAAGAAGCTCGGCGGCGGCGTGCGCCTGGCTCTGGCGCAGTACCGCGAACTCGCGGCGTTTGCGCAGTTTGCCTCCGACCTCGACGAGGCGACCCGCAAGCAGTTGGAGCGTGGCCAGCGCGTGACCGAGTTGATGAAGCAGAAGCAGTACGCGCCGCTGTCGGTGGGGCAGATGGCCGCCTCGCTGTACGCGGTCGAGAAGGGCTACATCGACAAGGTGCCGGTCGAGAAAGTGCTCAGCTGGGAAACCGGCCTGCACCAGCTGCTGGCGGGCAGCCACAAGGCCCTGCTGGACAAGCTCAACACCGGTGACTGGAACGATGCGATGGATGCCGAGCTGAAGGCGGTGATGGATACCTACGTCAAGCAGTCGGCGATCTGATCCCGGTCCAGCCCACCCTCCCAAGACGAGTCATCCATGCCCGGCGCCAAGGAAATCCGCACCAAGATCAAGAGCGTGAAGAACACGCAGAAGATCACGCGCGCGATGGAAAAAGTCGCGATGTCGAAGATGCGCAAGGCCAGCGAGCGCATGCAACTGGCGCGCCCCTACGACGAGGCGATTCGCCGCACCATCGGGCAGCTGGCGCACGCCAACCTTGAGTACAAGCACCCCTTCACGCTCGAGCGTCCGGTCAAGCGCGTGGCCTTCATCATTGTGTCCTCGGACCGCGGCCTGGCCGGCGGCCTGAACATGAACGTGTTTCGCGCCACCGTGCGGGCCGTGCGCGAGTGGAACGAGAAGAAGGTCGAGGTCGACTTCACCCTGATCGGCAACAAGGCGGTTTCGTTCTTCAAGCGCATGGGCGGCAAGGTGCTGGGCACCGCCACGCACCTGGGCGATCGTCCGAGCGTCGCGCATCTGCTGGGTGTGATCAAGCTGGTCACCGACGCCTACCGCGCCGAGAACGTTGACCGGGTATTTCTGGTCGGCAACAGCTTCGTCAACACCATGACGCAGAAGCCGACCGTGCACCAGTTGCTGCCGGTCGAGAAGACCAAGTCCGAGGGCATGCTGCAGTACTGGGATTACCTGTACGAGCCGGACGCGGTGGAATTGATCGACACCGTGTTGCAGCGTTATGTGGAATCGCAGGTGTACCGCGCGGTCATCGAGAACGCGGCCTGCGAGCAGTCGGCGCGCATGGTGGCGATGAAGTCTGCCAGCGACAACGCCGGCA
>JANNAK010000160.1:0-19231 GCA_031384195.1 Gammaproteobacteria bacterium | reverse complement strand
CGGTAGCGCCAACCAGGTCACGGTTGGTGCTGGGGCCCAGGAACGGCAGCATCAGGTACCAGCCCGGGCCGACGCCCCAATGCCCCAGGGTCTGGCCGAAATCTTCCTCGCTTGGCGCAATGCCCTCGGTGGTGGCGACGTCAACCAGGCCGCCCAGTCCGATGGTCGTATTGATCACGAACCGTCCGACGTCGATTCCCGCCTGTTTCGGCTTTAGCTGCAGCAGGTCGTTGAGGACGGTAGCCGGCGTCAACAGGTTGCGGAAAAAATTCCCGACGCCGGTGCGGACGAAACTGGGCAGCGACCATTCGTAGGCTCGCGCCACCGGGCGCAGCAGGTAGCGATCCGCGCCTTCATTGAAGCTGAATACCGCCCGATTGACCGGCTCCAGCGGGTCGTCCGGGTCGTAGGGCGGCGAGTGCGCGCAACCGGCGACGGCCAGCAGCGCGGCGATGACGGCGATGCGCACGTCAGGCCAGGTTGAGCAGGCTCGAAAGATCGAAAAAGTCCGAGAGACGGCGCAGCTGTGTTGGGGCATTTTCAAGCCGCAGCCCGCCGGGAGCCTTGGATTCCCGCTTGAGTTCCAGCAGCAGGGCCAGGCCGGCGCTGTCGACCCGGGTAACCCCCGACAGGTCCAGCACCGGCGCCGTGGCGCCGGCGTGCGCCTTCAGCAGGGCGGTGGCTGTGGCAAAGCCCAGCTCACCCGAGAGCGCGATCGCGCTCATGAGCCGACCTTGCCCGCACTTGCCGCGACGCTGTCGCCTTTCTCGAGCTTTTCGATCACGGCGTCGAGGTTGCTGCGCTTTATTTCCGACGAGACCTGGCTGCGAAAATTCTGCACCAGGCTCAGGTTTTCAATCACGATGTCGTAGATTTTCCAGTCGTCACCGGTCAGGCGCATGGCAAAGCCGATCGGCACTGGCGGCTTGCCCGGGCGCAACAGTTTCGAGTCCACGGTGACGTCCTTGTCGCCGTCGGCCATGCGCAGCGGCAGCCACTCGGCCTCGACCGAGTCGGCGTTATCCACCATCGCGGTCGCGTAGGTGCGGATCAGCATGTTCTTGAACGCGGCCTCGAAACGGCCGCGCTGCTGATCGCTGGCGCCGCGCCAGTTCCGCGCCAGGATCAGTTGTGCGATGTACTTGATGTCAAAGCGCGGCACCACCATGGTTTCCATGACGTCATAAAGCTTTTGCGGATCCTTGCGGAACTCCGCCCGACGCTTCTGGATGACCTGCTGGAGTTGGGCGGTGGTGGTCTTGACGACCTCGTCCGGGGGGACGGGCGCGGCAGACGCCGACGAGAGCGTCAAAACCGCAATCGTACCGAGGGTGCTTAACCAGTGGCTGCGCATGAGGACTCCCAAATGATCTATTTGGACGGTGATTCCGTCGCCTTTGAGACAAGGAACTGGCCTATCAAGTTCTCCAGCACCAGTGCCGACTGGGTGAACTTGAGCCGGTCGCCGGCAACCAGCGACTGGTCGTCGCCACCGGGGGTGACGCCAATGTACTGCTCGCCGAGCAGGCCGGCAGTCAGGATGCTGGCGCTGGAATCCTTCGGGATGTTGTCGAACTCGCGGGCGAGGTCCATGGTCACCAGCGCCTCGAAGGAGTCGCGATCGATGACGATGGTGCGAACCCGGCCGATGCGGACGCCGGCCAGGGTCACCGATGCGCCCGGGCGCAAGCCACCAATGTTTTCGAACGAAGCGGAGATCGCAACGGTGTCGTCGCTGCTCCCCGTGTTCAGGCTGGCGACCCGGAAGGTCAGGATGAAAACGGCGGCCACCCCGAGGGTGAAGAACAGGCCGACCAGAATTTCAATTGCTTTTGATTGCATGGTGTCCCCTAAGCTTATACGCCTTCAAACATGAAGGCGGTGAGTACGAAATCGAGTCCGAGTATGGCCAGCGAGGACATCACCACCGTGGTCTTGGTGGCGTCGGAAATGCCCTCGGAATTGGGCGCCGCGTGATAACCCTGGTAGACCGCGATCCAGCTGATGACCGTGCCAAACACCACGCTCTTGACGATACCATTCCACACATCCCGGAACTCAACCTGAGCATGGATCTGCGACCAGTAGGCACCGTCGTCGACGCCCAGCATGTTGACGCCAATCAGGTGGCCGCCCGCCACGCCGATCGCCATCACTGAAAACACCGCCGCCAGCAGCGGCATTGACAGGAATCCGGCCAGGAACCGGGGTGCCACGACGCGCTTGACCGGGTCCACCGCCATCATTTCCATCCCCGACAACTGGTCGGTGGCGCGCATCAACCCGATTTCGGCCGCCAGCGCCGAGCCGGCGCGCCCGGCGAACAGCAGGGCCGCGACCACCGGTCCGAGTTCGCGAACCGTGACCAGCGCCACGAACACGCCCAAGGATTCCTCGGCACCGAAGTCCACCAGGGTTCGGTAGCCCTGCAGTGCCAGCACCATGCCGACGAAAGACCCCGACACCACGATGATGACCAGCGACAGCACGCCCACCGAATAAACCTGCTGCACGATCAGTCGCGGGCGCAAGAACGTTGCCGGCATCGCCGCCAGGATGGAGGCCAGGAACAGCACCGCGCGGCCGGCGGCGCTGAGGAAATCCTCGATCATCGAAAGCAGGTTCATGCGGCGGCCTCCAGCAGGTCGTCGTGATAGTTCGGCGCGCGAACGTGAAAGGGGACCGGGCCGTCGGCCTCACCGCGCAAGAACTGCCGGACCCACGGCGAGTCCGAGGCGCGCAACTCGGCCGGGGTTCCCTGGCCGGCAACCTTGCCGGAGGAAATCAGGTACACATAGTCGCTGATGTCGAGGGTCTCGGCGACGTCGTGCGAGACGATGATCGAGGTTAGCCCGAGGGCGTCGTTCAGCGAGCGCACCAGCCTCGCCAACACGCCCAGGTTGATCGGGTCCTGCCCGGTAAAGGGTTCGTCGTACATCACCATCATCGGATCCAGGGCGATGGCGCGCGCAAACGCGATGCGACGCTGCATGCCGCCGGAACATTCCTCGGGGTAAAGGTCGCGGGCGCCGCGCAGTCCGACCGCGTGCAGCTTCATCAGGGTGATGTCGCGAATCATGGCTTCGGGCAGGCGCGTGTGTTCCCGCAGCGGGAAAGCCACGTTTTCGAACACCGACAGGTCGGTCAACAGCGCGCCGCTCTGGAACATCAGGCTCATGCGCTTGCGCAGCTCAAACAACTCACTTCGCGGAAGATCCGGGATCGAGGCGCCGTCGACTTCGATGGTGCCGCGCTCGGGCCGGAATTGCCCACCGATCAGGCGCAGCAGGGTGGTCTTGCCGATCCCGGACGGACCCATCACGGCGGTGACCTTGCCGCGGGGAATGTCGAAGTCGGCGCCATCAAAAATGACCCGGGGCCCGAAACGGAAATGCAACCCGCGAATTCTCACCAGCGGCTCGGGCAGTGGCCCGGTATCCGTCGTCATCGCGTATTCCTGTCCCTGGATTCTGGTGGTTCGACCCGGGACGTTCCCGGCAGGCGCTATTGTACCCAGTCGCTGCTACGCACACGCTGGCCCGCCAGATTCAGGGCCCCTGCGAGTTGCGGTTCCAGGTCGGACGCGACCTGGTCCAGGTTGGACGGACCCCCCAGGGCGGAGACCTGGGTCATCTGCAGGCCCTGGAAACCGCAGGGATTGATCCGGGCAAATGGCTCCAGATCCATGGCCACGTTCAGCGCCAGCCCGTGGTAGCTGCAGCCCTTGCGCACGCGCAGTCCGAGCGAGGCAATCTTGTTTTCGCCGACGTAGACGCCCGGGGCATCCGCGCGACCGGCGGCGGAGATGCCGTAACCGGCCAAGGTGCCCACCACCGCCTGCTCAAGGCGGCTGACCAGGGAGCGGATGCCGTAGCCCAGGCGCTGCAGGTCGACCAGCACGTAGGCCATCAACTGGCCAGGGCCGTGGTAGGTGACCTGGCCGCCGCGATCGGACTGCAGCACCGGGATGTCACCGGGCGCCAGCACGTGCTCCGATTTTCCAGCCTGGCCCTGAGTGAATACCGGCGGGTGCTCCAGGAACCAGATTTCATCCGGCGTATCCGGGCCGCGGGCAAGCGTGAACTCGCGCATGCGCGGGTAACTGGTGTCGTAGGCGACCCGTCCCAGCGTACGAACGCGAATCACAATCCGGAGCCCGGTCGCCGCTTACCGCGACTCGCCGATCATCAGCCGGACTTCGTCGGACCAGCGACGCCACCAGCCGCCCTCCGGCAGCTCGGCCAGTGCCAGCAGCGGAGCCTGCCGCAGGACCTTGCCGTCGAGGCTGGCCGTCACCCGGCCAAGTGCCTGGCCGGCGCTGACCGGGGCGAACACCTGGCCCGGGAATTCCGGGGTCACCTGGACGCGGGCAGCTTGCCCTCTTGGGATGGTGACCCGCAGCGGCTCGCGCACGCCCAGCGCAAGTTCGATCTCGGTTCCCTTCCACGGACGAATCGTGGTGACCGGCGTCCCGGCGGCAATGGCGGTGACCGTTTCATAGAAGCTGAAGCCGTAGTTCAGCAGCGCCAGGCAGGCGTCGGCGCGGATGGTCTCGCTTTCGGTGCCGATGACGACGGCAATCAGGCGGCGACCGTCGCGCAAGGCCGAGGCTGCCAGGCTGAACCCGGCGCTTTCGGTGTGGCCGGTCTTCAGCCCGTCGACGCTTGGGTCACGCCACAGCAGGCGATTGCGGTTGTGCTGGAGGATGTTGTTGTAAGAAAACTCCTTCGCGCCGAACCAGGGATAGCGATCCGGGAAGTCCCGGATCAATGCGAGCGACAGCCGTGCAACGTCAAGCGCGCTGGTGTGCAGCGCCGGGTCGGGCAGGCCGGTGGCGTTAACGAAGTGGGAGTGGGTCAGGCCGAGCCGCGTGGCGTAGCGGTTCATCAGGTCAGCAAACACCGCCTCGGTCCCGGCGATGTGCTCGGCAAGCGCGATGCTGGCGTCATTGCCCGATTGGATAATGATCCCGTGGACCAGCGCATCGACCGGCACCCGCTTGCCCACCTCCATGAACGAGCGCGAGCCTTCGGAGCGCCACGCGTGCTCGCTGACCAGCACGTCGTCGGTAAGTTGCAGCTTGCCGGTTCGCAGCTGGTCGAATGCGATGTACAGCGTCATCAGTTTGGTCAGCGAGGCCGGTTCGACCGGCAGCTCCGCGTTGGTGCCAGTGATCAACTGACCACTCTCAAAGTCGAGCAAGACCGTAGCCTTGGCACGAAAGATTGGTGGTGCCGGAACCGGTTGGGCGGCGACCGACGCACAGAAGAAGGTGGCGCAGGCCAGCCAGGCAAATTTCATCGTTAGGGTTGGAGCCGGAAAGAACGAGCGGCGGATTTTACGCGCCGCGACTCACTCCTGCACTGGATTGACCGGCAGTTGGCTGGCCAGCAGGCGGGCACTGGCAGCCTGGTAACTGGCAGCGTCGCGGAACGGACCGGCCAGGACCCGGTGCCAGACACCGTCCTCACGCTCGGCGGTACGGATTTCGACCGGGGTGATTCCCAGCGCCATCACCATCTCGCGCAGGGAAACGGCCTGAATCGGGTCGGTCGCCCCTCCGACCTCGATGAAGCGCGCAACCGGCAATGACGGTGGCGGCAGCGCACCCGGGCTCAGGGTCTCGACCTCGACTTCGGCCGAACCGTCCTTGAGCAGCCCCAGCTTCGTTGCCGCCGCGTAGGACAGGTCGATGATGCGTCCCTCGTGGAAGGGCCCGCGGTCATTCACTTTCACCACCACGCTGCGGCCGTTTCCCAGGTGCGTGACGCGTACGTAACTCGGCAGCGGCAGCGTCTTGTGCGCAGCGGTCATCGCAAACATGTCGTAGGGCTCGCCGCTGGAGGTGCGCCGGCCGTGGAACTTGGTGCCGTACCAGGAGGCGTGGCCGCGTTCGCGATAGCCATCGGCCGTGCCAAGCACGAAGTAGCGCTTGCCGAGCACTTCGTACTGGCCCGGATTGCCGTAGCGGCTGCGTGGTTCGGGTACCGGCACTGCATCCGGGATCGAGGCGATGTCCGGCGGCACCTGATCCGGAAAACCGTCCGACCCGCCGCTGACGCCGCCGCGGCTCGCGCATCCGGCCAGGGCCAGCGCGGCCGCCAGCAGCAGCCACGGCAGTGTCCGAGGGCGGACGATCACGGTGTCGCGGGATTTTGCAGGGCGTCGGCCAACTGGCTGACGGCCATCGCGTAGTAGACGCGTGGGTTGTAGGACATCACCGAGTAGAAGTTGGTCAGGCCCAGCCAGTACTCCGGCACCGGCGGCTGATCTGGCTCCTGCGCGTCCACCGACAATTCAATCAGACCCACGGGCGTGGTGAGCGGCAGGCCCATCGCCGGGCTCACGCCCAGGCGCAGGTATTCCGAGAGCCGCCGGGACTGCCGGCTGGCGTTCACCGACCAGGCCGCCAGGGGATTTCCGGCCACCCGCGCCGGGACCGTCACCGGCTGGCCGCGCTGCCAGGCACGGGCCGAGTCGTAGCCAACGAGATAGCGGGCGATGCTGCCGATGGCATCGGGAACCGACCACAGGTCCACCTTGCCGTCGCCGTCGAAATCCACTGCCAGTTTCCGGTAATTGCTTGGCATGAATTGCGCCATGCCCATGGCACCGGCATAGGAGCCCTGCAGGGTGGCCGGATCAAAGCCCTGGTTCCGGCACAGGACGAAAAACTCAAGCAGTTCGCTGAAGAAAAAAGCCGCACGGGTCGGGTGGTCAAATCCTTGAGTGGCCAGCGCATCCAGCACGCGAATTCGACCGGTAAAACGGCCGTACTTCGTCTCCACGCCCATGATCGCGGCGATCACCGTCGGCTCCACGCCATATTCGGCCTCTGCGCGCGCCAGCCAGGCGTGGTGCTCGGCAAGGAACTGCGCACCGTTGGCAAGATTGGATGCGTGCACGTGAATCTTCCGGTAGGCCGTCCAGGTGAGGGTTTTTTCCTTGGCGGTCTGCTCGGCCTCGATCAGCTTCGGAAGTTGCTCGGCCGACGCCAGGGCGCGGCGCACGTCTGCGATCTGGGCGGGCGAAAAGGCGTAATCGTCCTGCAAGCGCTGCAGCAGTTCGGGCGCTCGCGCATGGCCGCTGTAGTCCGCAAGGGCCGAGGTCGACAGCAGAAGGAACGGAAGCAGGTGGCGGATCAATTCGAAACCAGTTTGCGGTGCGTCTGGATGGACATCAGGATTCCAAAACCCGCGAGCAAACTTACCATAGAGGTGCCACCAAAACTGACCAGGGGCAGCGGCACGCCCACCACCGGCACCAGTCCCAGCACCATGCCAATGTTGATGAACATGTAGACGAAAAACGTCAGCGACAGGCTTCCGGCCAGCAGTCGCTGGAAGGAATCCTGGCCACGCATGGCGATGGTCAGGCCGCGCCCGGCGAGTGTCAGGTACAGCAGCAACAGCAGCACCACGCCCAGCAGTCCCAACTCTTCTGCGTAGGCCGCGAAGATAAAGTCGGTGTGTGACTCGGGCAGGAATTCCAGCCGTGCCTGCGTCCCATTCAGCCATCCCTTGCCGAACAGTCCGCCTGAACCGATGGCGATCTTGGACTGGGTGATGTGGTAACCGGCGCCCAGCGGATCGCTTTCGGGGCTGAGAAACGTGAGTACGCGCTGGCGCTGGTAATCGTGCATCGAATTCCAGAGCGGATAGGCGGCTGCCGCGACCGCCGCCACCGTCCCAAAAATCCAGCGCCAGCCGAGGCCCCCGAAATACAGCGCAAACAGCCCGGCGCTGGCGACCAGCATCGCGGTGCCAAGATCGGGTTGGACCGCGATGGCGAGTGTTGGCACGCCAATGATCACCAGCGTAATGACGATTGCGGGCAGGCGCGGCGGCAGGATGCGGCTGTGCAGGAAGGCCGCCACCGCCATCGGCATCGCCAGCTTCATCAACTCGGAGGGCTGGAACCGGATAATGCCAAGACTCAGCCATCGTTGCGCGCCCTTGGAGTGGTCTCCGGCAAACAGCACAGTCACCAGTAGCAGCAGGCTCGCGAGGTAAAACCACGGCCCGAGCGTGCGGTACCACTCCGGCGGAATCTGCGCACACACCAGCATGATCGCCAGCCCGAATACCAGCCGCTGGGCCTGCGACACCAGCATCTCCACAGAATGGCCCGAGGCGCTGTAAACCACGAACAAGCCCAAGGCGCCCAACGCCACCACGAACACGCCGAGCCAGAGGTCCACGTGGGCCCGATCCAGCAATTCGCCCCAGCCGCGCTCCGGGGTGGGGGGCAGGGCTGTGCTCTGGCTCATGGCAGCACCGTTTTCAGTATCGGTTTCGAGGGCAGCAGCCAGACGTCCATGACCTGGCGGGCAATCGGCGCGGCGATCGCGCCGCCACCACCGCCGGCGTGCTCGACCAGAACGGCCAGCGCGATTCTCGGTGCATCGGCCGGCGCGAAGGCGATGAACAAGGCGTGGTCGCGCAGGTGTTCGGCAACGTCTTCCTGTTTGGGCGCTTCCTTTTCCTCTTGCGACATGGCCGCGACCTGCACCGTCCCGGTCTTGGCCGCGACCCGGTAGGGGGCGTCGTGGAAGGCGCGATACGCGGTGCCTCCCGGCAAGTGCGCCACCTGCTCCATCGCGCGCACCACGCGATCCCAATCAGCGGGATCCCGCAATTCAATCGGCGCCAGCGCCTCGGGTTCCACCGGAATCAGCGTCCCGGTGGCCGGATCTTCGAGGGCATGCACCATGTGCGGACGGAACCCGGCGCCGCGCATGGCCATGCGCGCAGTAATCTGCGCCAGTTGCAGCGGCGTGGTGGTGAGCGAGCCTTGGCCAATGCCGACGTTCAGGGTTTCGCCGGGGTACCAGCTTTCACGCCGGACGCGCCGCTTCCACTCGCGTGAGGGCAGCAGGCCGGTCTTCTCGCCAGGCAGGTCAACGCCGGTGGCGCCCCCAAGCCCGAATCGCGTCAGGAATGAATGGATGCGGTCAATGCCCAGGGTCAATGCCAGTGAATAGAAATAGACGTCGCAGGACTGGGCGACGCCGCTTTCCATGTCCATCCAGCCGTGGCCGCGTCGACGCCAGCAGCGGTACTTTCGCTCGGATCCGGGCAGGGTAAATTCGCCGGTGCAGAATTCGCGCTCGTCGGGGGACTTGGAGTTGCTCTCCAGCGCCGCCAAGGCCATGAACGGCTTGATGGTGGACCCGGGAGAGTACTGGCCCTGCATGGCGCGGTTGAACAAGGGGTGACTGGGGTCGTCGTTGAGTGCCTTGTAGCTGGCGAAATCAATGCCATCGACGAACGGGTGTGGGTTGAAACCGGGCTTGGAAACCAGCGCCAGCACCTCGCCGGTATCCGGCGCGATGGCCACCAGTGCGCCGTTGCGGGAACCAAATGCGTTTTCGGCGGCGAGTTGTACCCTCGCGTCGAGGCTGAGGTACAGGTTGCGCCCGGGAGCGCCGCGCCGATATTCGAGTTCGCGCAAGGGGCGGCCGCCGGCGTTGGTCTCGACGATCTTGGTCGACAGCTTGCCGTGCAACTCTTCTTCGTGGCTGCGCTCAACGCCGGTGCGACCGATGTATTGGGTGCCGCGATAGGCCGCTTCGTCAATGCTCTTCAGGTCCTCGTCGGTGATGCCACCGATGTAGCCGATGATGTGGGCGCCGGAGGCGGCGAGTGGGTAGCCCCGGGTGAGGCCGGCGACGATGTCCACGCCGTGGAATTCGTAGCGATTAAGTTCGTAGCGCGCGACCTCTTCCAGGGACAGGTTGGTGCGCAGCGGTACGCCGCGATACGCCGGTGTCTTTTTCATCCGGTCGCGAAACCGGACCAGATCGTTGTCGCTCAGCCCGACCAGGTCCGCAAGGCGGGCCAGGGTCAGGTCAAGGTCGGGCACGCGCTCGGGCGTCAGGACCAGCACGAAGGACGGAAGGTTTTGCGCCAGCAAAGCCCCATTCCGGTCATGGATCAAGCCGCGCACCGGCGGTATCACCGTCAGCCGCATCCGGTTCTCGTCCGAGCGTGTCCGGTAATAGTCGTATTGAACGATTTGTAACTGCGTCAGGCGACCCAGCAGCAGCAGCGTCAGGCCAATGGTGAGGGCGATGGCGATCCAGACTCGCGTGGAGAACGTCTGCCGTTCGGCGTGCAGGTTCTTGATCGAATCGTGGGCCGTTAGCCGCATGGCGTCATCGGATCCTAGAGTCGCGACGGATCGCGCTGGGACTGCCGGCGCAAACCGTTCAGCAGCGCCACCATCGGCGGCCAGAACAGGCTGGTGGTGAGTACGGGCATCCATTGCAGCCACGGGTCGGCCCGGTGCTGCGTCGCCCCGTCGACCCAGAACATCAAGAAACAGTACAAGCTCCAGACCAGCACCATCGCGCCCGCTTCCTGCCACACCGGGAACAAGGTCAGCCAGCCGCGCGACAGCAACACGACAAACACCATCAGGGTGAGCCCGAGGGCGTGCTGGCCGAGCACGCAGCCGAGCAGGACATCGAGAAGGAACCCCATGACGAAAGCCGCAAACAGTCCGCTGGGCTCTGGGGTGACGACGGCCCAGTAGGCCAGGATCAAGGGCACCCAGAGCGGCCGCAATACCGCCAGGCCATAGGGTAGTTCGAAGACCTGGAGCACCAGCGCCCCCAGCAGCGTGACGAAATAGAACACCCGAAGGCGGGAGTCGTTCATGGCGTCGGCTCGACCGGCGCGGCTGGCTCACTGACGGGAAAGCTTTCGCTCCACACCAGCAGGGCCTGTCGGCCCTGGTTCAGGCGTGCGGCCGGCCGGGCGATGGCCTCCATGAAGTGTTCGCCCGGTTCGTGCCTCAACTCCTCAATGCGGCCGACCGGATAGCCGGCTGGAAACCGACCGCCGATAGCCGAGGACACCAGCAGGTCGCCGACTTGCACATCGGCGTTGCCGGGCAGGAACGGCAACGACAAGGTTTGTCCGTCACCGCGGCCCAGTGCAAACGTTCGCAGGCCGGTGCGATTGATCTCAACCGGCGTGCCGTGTTCCGGGTCGGTGATGAGCAGCGCGACCGACGTGTCCGAATTGACCCGGATGAGCTGGCCCATCACGCCCTCGGCATCAATCAGCGCCTGGCCTTTGTAGACGCCGTCGCGGGTGCCCTTGTTCAACACGATTTGCTGGCGATAGGGATCCTGCGCGGCGGACAGGATTTCGGCGATCAGGACGCGGTCTTCCAATTGCCCCGACGACGACAGCAGCTCGCGCAGGCGCAAGTTTTCCATCTCCAGCGCATCGAGCTTCTGCTGGCGGGCCTGCAGCACCAGCTGGTTTTCGCGCAGGACCTGATTTTCTTCCAGCAGAGATTCGCGCGTGTGCAGGTGCTCGGCCATGTTGCCGACGGCCGACGGCACACCCGCCGTCCACAGCACCGGCTGCAGCACCCAGGCCAACGCGTCCCGAACCGGCAGCAAGGAATCACTGCGCTGGTCGACGACCAGCATTCCGAGGGACGCCAAGGACAGGATCAGGGCCTTCAGCCCAAGCCCGGGGCCCCGCGGGAATAGCGGGCGGCGACGGCTGGCGCTAATTGAACTCACGACTTGATGCTACTCCCCTCGGGTACTGCCAAAAGCGCGGTTTTAAGCGTTGCCCCCGCAATCCTGCAGATTCAGCGTCGAGCGCCCCGGCGATGCTGCAATCCGCGATCGAGCCTACTCCACACTCAAGAACTCGCCGTGCTGGTCGAGCATGTCCAGCACCCGCCCACCGCCACGAGCGACGCAGGTCAGCGGGTCGTCGGCAATGATCACCGGCAATCCGGTCTCTTCCGAAATCAGCTTGTCGATATCGCGCAACAGCGCGCCACCGCCAGTCAGCACGATGCCGCGCTCGGCGACGTCCGAACCCAGTTCCGGTGGCGTCCGCTCCAGCGCCTTCTTCACCGCGGCGACAATGCCGGCCAGCGGCTCCTGCAAGGCGTCGAGAATCTCGTTGGAATTCATGGTGAAGGTGCGCGGCACGCCGGCGGCCAGGTGGCGTCCGACCACGTCGATCTCCTGCACTTCATGGCCCGGAAAAGCCGTACCGATTTCCATCTTGATGCGCTCTGCCGTGGCCTCGCCGATCAGCATGTTGTACTGGCGGCGTACGTAATTGACGATCGCATCGTCGAATTTGTCGCCGGCGATGCGCGCGCTTTCGGCGTATACGATGCCGTTAAGCGAGATCACCGCAACTTCGGATGTGCCGCCACCGATGTCGAGCACCATGGAGCCGCGCGCCTCGCCAATCGGAATGCCGGCGCCCAGCGCCGCGGCGATGGGTTCTTCAATGACGTACACCTTGCGCGCGCCGGCACTTTCCACCGACTCGCGAATCGCGCGGCGCTCGACTTGGGTTGAACCGAACGGTACGCAAACCACCACGCGGGTGAAGACTTTTCCAACCCGGCCCTTCTGCACCTTGCGAATAAAATGCGTCAGCATTTTTTCCGTGACGGTGAAGTCGGCAATCACGCCATCCCGCAGCGGACGGATGGTCGTGATGTTGCCGGGCGTGCGGCCGAGCATTCGCTTGGCATCGAGGCCCACGGCCTCGATTTTCTTGCTGCCGCGAACATCGCTGCGAATCGCTACCACCGATGGTTCGTTGAGGACGATGCCCTCGTCACGCACGTAGATCAGCGTATTCGCCGTGCCCAGATCAATGGAAAGGTCGTTTACAAAAAGGCGGCGGAACGCGTCAAGCATCGTGAGCTCGTGGGGTTGGCGGAGGGGTTGGACGGCAAATACTTAATAAGATTGCGAAATTTAGCCCTTGCGGGACTTCTTATGCAATAGGCTCCGTGATATGTTTCCGCGTCTTTTCGGCCTCCATACCCTGCGGCATGGCACTCACAGACGAACAAATCCGCCAGATTGCGCACTTGGCGCGGCTGGAAATGAAGCCAGAGCAGGCCTCCCAGTATGCGGCCCAGCTCTCGAACATCTTTGAGATGGTGAACAGGCTGTCGGGGGCCAGGACCGACGGCGTCCAACCCATGGCCCACCCCCTGGAAATGACCCAGCGATTGCGGCCTGACGTGGTGTCAGAAACCGATAAACGCGAGCAATATCAAGAGCATGCTCCGGCCGTGCGGCACGGGCTTTATCTCGTCCCCAAGGTCATTGAATAGCGCCATGCACCGCCTGTCGATACGCGACATGGGCGCCGGGCTGCGCGCCAAAAAGTTCTCCAGCAGCGAGCTGGTGGAGCACTATCTCAGGCGCATCCAGGCCCTGGATTCAAGGCTCAACAGCTTCGTCACGGTGACGCCAGATCGGGCCCGGTCGGCGGCCGCCGCTGCGGACGCGATCCTGGCCCGGGGCGAGGGCGGGCCTCTAACCGGTATCCCACTGGCTCAGAAGGACATCTTCTGCACCGAAGGGGTCCGGACCGCCTGCGGATCGAAGATGCTGGACAATTTCATCGCGCCCTACAGCGCCACGGTGGTCAAGAAGCTGCATGACGACGCCGGCGCCGTGATGTTGGGCAAATGCAACATGGACGAGTTCGCGATGGGCTCGTCAAACGAAACCAGTTTTTACGGGCCGGTGAAGAATCCCTGGGATCTCACCCGCGTTCCGGGCGGATCCAGCGGCGGCAGCGTTGCCGCCGTCGCCGCCGGACTTGCGCCGGTCGCCACCGCGACGGACACCGGCGGTTCGATCCGCCAGCCGGCCGCGCTGACCAACCTCACCGGCATCAAGCCGACCTACGGCCGCGTTTCGCGGTACGGCATGATCGCCTTTGCCTCGTCGCTGGACCAGGCCGGCGTGGTGGCCCGCTCGGCCGAGGACGCCGCTTTCGTGCTGCAGGCAATGTCGGGCTTTGACCCACTGGACTCGACCAGTGTCGACCGCCCGGTGGACGACCTGATCGGTGGGCTGGGCAAGTCGGTCAAGGGCCTGAAGATTGGCCTGCCGAAGGAATATTTCGCCGACGGCCTGGCGACCGGTGCTCGCGCCGCGATCGACGTTGCAATTGCGGAATTGACCAGGCTAGGCGCCGAGTTCCGCGAGATTTCACTGCCGAACTCGCCGCTGTCAGTGCCAACCTATTACGTGGTCGCGCCGGCCGAGGCTTCGAGCAACCTCGCGCGCTTTGACGGCGTGCGCTACGGCCATCGCGCCGAAGGGGTCAAGACCCTGGAGGAGTTGTACAAGCGCTCGCGCGGTGAAGGGTTTGGTGCCGAAGTGCAGCGCCGGATCATGATCGGCACCTATGTGCTCAGTCACGGTTACTACGATGACTACTACCTGAAGGCGCAGCAGGTGCGGAAGCTGATTTATGAGGACTTTCGTCGCGCGTTTGCCGACGTGGACCTGGTGCTGGGTCCGACCACCACCGACGTGGCGTTCAAGCTGGGCGCGAAGACCAATGATCCGGTGGCGATGTACCTCAACGACATCTACACCATCGCCGCAAACCTCGCCGGAATTCCGGCGCTGTCGGTCCCCTGCGGCTTCGTCGACGGCCTGCCGGTGGGCCTGCAATTGATGGGAAATTTCTTTGACGAGGCGCGCCTGCTGAACGTGGCGCATCAGTACCAGCAGGCAACCGACTGGCACACCCGGGCGCCGAAGGAGTTTGCATGAGCGCGCCCGCCGGTTGGGAAGCGGTCATCGGGCTGGAGATTCATTGCCAGCTGCAGACCAAGTCAAAGATCTTTTCAGGCGCCGCGACCGCCTATGGTGCCGCACCCAATACTCAGGCCGACGCGGTGACCTTGGGCATGCCGGGCGTGCTGCCGGTGTTGAATGGCGATGCCTTGCGGATGGCGGTGAAGTTTGGCCTCTCCGTCGGCGCCCAGATCGCCGAGCGCTGCGTATTTGCGCGCAAGCACTACTTTTATCCCGACCTGCCCAAGGGCTACCAGATCTCCCAGTACGAGTTGCCCATCGTGTTCAAGGGGCACATGGACATTGAGCTCGACGGCGGGGTGACCAAGCGCATCGGCATTACCCGCGCGCACCTGGAAGAAGACGCCGGCAAGTCGCTGCACGAGGGTTTTATCGGCCAGACCGGCATTGACCTGAACCGGGCCGGAACGCCGCTGATCGAAATAGTTTCGGAACCGGATATCCGCACGGCCGCCGAGGCCGTGGCCTACCTGAAGAAGCTGCACCAGCTGGTGGTGTACCTCGGCATCTGCGACGGCAATATGCAGGAAGGCTCATTCCGCTGCGACGCCAACGTGTCCGTGCGAAAAATCGGTGCGGAGAAATTCGGGACCCGAACCGAGACCAAAAACGTCAACTCGTTCCGCTACGTCGAAAAGGCCATCGAGTACGAAATCGGGCGCCAGGTCGAGGTGATTGAGGCCGGCGGCAAGATCATCCAGGAAACCAGGCTGTTCGATCCGGGTCTCGGCGAGACTCGCTCGATGCGCGTCAAGGAAGACGCCAACGACTACCGCTATTTCCCCGATCCGGACTTGCTGCCGGTGGTGGTGACATCCGGGGACATCGAGAAGATCCGGGCGACCATGCCGGAGTTGCCGGAAGCCAAGCGCGACCGCTTCGTGGCGCAGTACGAATTGACCAAATACGATGCCGCCGTCCTGACCGCCGAAGCGGCATTGGCGACGTTTTATGAAACGGTGGTGAAGGACAGCGGCGCCGATCCGAAGATCTGTGCAAATTGGGTCACGACCGACCTGCTGGGCGCCTTGAACAAGGCGGGCAAGGAGATCGGGGACTCGCCGGTCACGGCCGGAATGCTGGCCGGGATGTTGAATCGCATCGGCGACAAGACCATTTCCGGCAAGATTGCCAAGGATGTATTCGAGGCGATGTTGGCCGGCGAAGGCGACGCCGATTCAATCATCAAGGCCAAGGGCCTGGTGCAGATCACCGATGAGGGTGCGATCGAAAAGGCCATCGACGATGTCATGACGAAGAATCCTGGCCAGCTCGCCGATTATCGCAGCGGCAAGGACAAGCTGTTCGGATTCTTTGTCGGCCAGGTGATGAAGGCCACGCAAGGAAAGGCAAATCCGGATGCGGTCAACCGGCTGCTGAAGCAGAAACTGGCGCCGTAAGCCGAAATGACCGGGAAGGCGCTCAACCCGATCGGCTGGGGCTATCTCGACGACGCGCTGAGTGGTACGGAGCGCGAATCCGTGCTGAAACTCGCCGCCGGTTGGTTCGGCGGGAAGTCGCTGGAGCAGCGGGCGCCGCCGCGCCCCGAGGCGGTCAAGCTACCCGCGTCGCGAATACCCGTTCCGGCGGCCTTGGCCGAATGCGCGAGTACTGGGCAATCCGCCCGCCTGTTGCATGCCCGTGGTCGAAGCTTCCGCGACCTGGCCGGGTTGCGCGCGGCGGAGCTGACGGAAGTTGCGGATTTAGTCGCGACGCCACGTGACGCCGATGAGCTGGCGCGCGTGCTGGCGTGGGCCGCCGAGCATCGATACGCCGTGATTCCATACGGCGGTGGCTCCAGCGTGGTGGGCGGCATCAATGCCGAGGGCATGTCTGCCTATCCGGGGGTCGTGACGCTGTCGCTGCGCGGAATGAACCGGGTGCTGGACATCGACCCGATCTCGCATACGGTGCATGCCCAGGCCGGCATCCTGGGTCCCGACCTTGACGCGGCCCTGAAGCCACACGGATTGGCGGTACGGCATTTCCCCCAGTCCTATTTTCACTCGACGCTGGGCGGTTGGGCCGCGACCCGGGGCGCCGGCCACTTCAGCACCCTGCACGCCAAGATTGAGGACCGGGTCCAGGCGCTGGGCGTGACGCTGCCCGATGGCCGCCGGCTCGAGACGCGGCGACTGCCGGCCTCGAGCATAGGTCCGGATCCCAATCGCTTGTGGTGCGGCAGCGAGGGAACACTCGGCGTAATTACTGACGTGCACCTGCGTTGTGTTCCCTTGCCCAGAGAGCGGGTAACAACGGGAATTCGTTTTAAGGGATTCCAGCAGGCGCTGGATGCCGCTCGGGCAATGCTGCAATCCGGCATCTATCCCACGCAGCTGCGCGTGCTCGATCCCTTCGAGCACCTGCTGTCACGCGCCTTCAGCGGCAAGGCCGCCACCGGCAGCCTGATGGTGCTGGCGTTCGAATCGGGTGGCGCACCATTGGCGGAAACGTTCGCCGCCGCCAAGGACCTGTGCCGGCAGCACGGCGGCGAATTGCAGGCGAGCGAGGCCGAGGAGGCCGTGGGTGACTGGCGAAATGCCTTCTTTCGCCAGCCCTACATCCGCGACGCCCTGCTGGACTACGCCGTGATTTCGGATACCTTCGAGACGGCGGTGCCCTGGTCGTCCGTGCCGGGTTTTTACGCGGCGGTCCGCGAGGCCACGCTGAAGGCGGTAATGAAGGTGTGCGGCGCGGGCGCCGTGACCTGCCGCAGCACCCACGCCTATACCGACGGTTGCTCGCTGTACTTCGCCTTCTTCGGGCCAGGTCGGCACGGTTCCCTGGTGGACCAGTGGTGGGAGATCAAGGCGGCGGCGTCCGCCGCGGTGGTACAGCACGGCGGCACCCTGAGCCACCACCACGCCATGGGCCGCGACCACCAGCGCTGGGCCCGTGAGGAGATTCCGGCGCCGTTCCGCGCCGCCATCCGTGCCGCCAAGCGCGAGCTCGACCCACAGGGACTGCTCAATCCCGGGCTGTGGTTCGCCGATTGAGCGGTTCCGCGCGGCTACAATAGCCACCGCACAAACCAAGAACGATCCCATGCGCCTGTCGCAGTTCCCGCTTGCCACCACCAAGGAAACGCCCGCCGACGCGGAGATTCCCAGTCACCGGCTGCTGCTGCGCGCGGGCTACATCCGCAAGCTGGGCAGCGGACTTTATACGTGGATGCCGATCGGCGTGCGGGTCCTGCGCAAGGTTGAGGCCATCGTGCGCGAGGAGATGAACCGCGCCGGGGCGCACGAAGTACTGATGCCCAGCATTCACCCGGCCGAGTTGTGGCAGGAGTCGGGGCGCTGGCAGGCGATGGGTCCTGAATTGCTGCGGATCAAGGATCGGCACCAGCGCGATTTCGTCTATGGGCCCACGCACGAAGAAGTGATCGTGTACCACGTGCGCCAGGATATTCGCTCGTACCGGCAGCTGCCGGTGAATTTCTATCAGATCCAGACCAAATTCCGCGACGAGATTCGGCCGCGTTTTGGCGTGATGCGCGCGCGCGAATTCATCATGAAGGACGCCTACTCCTTCCATCTGGACACGGCAGACCTGTCGCGCGAGTACGAAAACATGCGGCAGGCCTATACCCGCATGTTTACGCGCATGGGCGTGCAGTTCCGCATCGTCACGGCCGACAGCGGCAATATTGGTGGCAGCCGGTCCGAGGAATTCCACGTGCTTGCCGGCTCCGGTGAAGACCTGCTGGCGGTGTCGGATACCGGCAACTACGCCGCCAACGTCGAGGCGGCCGAAACTCGCGAGGCGGGACCGCCGCCGGCGCCGGCAGCCACCTTGAACAAGGTGGCGACGCCGACGCAGAAAACCTGCGAAGAAGTTGCGGCGCTGTTGCAGGTTCCGCTGCAGACCACGCTCAAGCTGATTGTGGTGCAGGGACGGGATGGCGGGCTGGTGGCGCTGGCGCTGCGCGGCGACCACAGCTTGAACGCGATCAAGGCGGCCAAGCATCCCAAGGTAAAGTCGCCGATGACGCTGGCGAGCGACGCCGACATTCAGAAAGCCTTTGGCGCGTCGCCGGGATTTCTGGGTCCGGTCGGCGTCCGCATTCCCGTCATCGCCGACCACGCCGCCGCAGCGCTATCTGATTTTGTCTGCGGGTCCAACGCCGACGGTTTCCACAGCACGGGTGCGAACTGGGGCCGCGATTGCGCCGAACCGGAATCGGCCGACCTGCGCTCGGTGGTCGAGGGTGATCTCTCGCCGGACGGCAAGGGAACGCTGAAGCTGGTGCGCGGCATCGAAGTCGGGCATATCTTCCAGCTGGGCCGCAAGTACAGCGAGGCCATGAAGCTCAATGTGCTGGACGCCGCGGGCAAGGAAGTTGCGCCGGAAATGGGCTGTTACGGCATTGGCATCACCCGCGTCGCCGCGGCCGTTATCGAACAGTGCAATGACGCCAACGGCATGATTTGGCCGGATGCGGTGGCCCCGTTCCGGGTGCTGCTGTGCCCGATCGGTGCCGACAAGTCGGCGGCGGTCAAGGACGCCAGCGAATTGCTGTACGCCGAGCTTCTTGCTGCCGGCATCGAGGTGTTGATGGATGATCGCGGCCTGCGACCGGGCGCGATGTTCGCCGACGCTGAC
>JANNAK010000119.1:0-5884 GCA_031384195.1 Gammaproteobacteria bacterium | reverse complement strand
GGCAATTACGACGTGTTCCAGAACAACCAGGTGTTTGACAGCTGGAAGTACGGGCTGATGATCTTCCACGTGCCGACCGCGATCCGTTACACCGGCAGCGGGCCGGACGAGTACGCGACTGCGAATCCGTACGACAACGGGCACTACAACCGCGGACTGAACAACAATTTCGCGGAAAACGTCCGGTACACGCCATCCGTGCTGCAACCCAACGCGAATGACGTCTGGTACGACAACAGCGGCGTCGGCAATTGCTTTGACGGCAATACCTCGATCGACCCGGCCGGCTTCAAAGGCGACACCGGCAACCCGGCGCTGGCTTTGCCCGGCGGTCCCTGCACCGACGGGCCGGTACCGGATCCCGCCACCCAGACCGCCACCGCACAAAACGACCGCATCGCTTTTATTGCCTCTTGCGTGGCGTACGACCGCAACGATCCCGCCACCAAGTCTCCAAATTGCCCGTTCTTCGACGTGCCGGTGGCACCGGCAGGTCGGCAGGGCTTTGCCACCGTGATTGCGTCGCACCCCCCCGACGCCAAAATCGGATTCGGTGACTCGTCCAAGGTCGGGTATTTCGTGTTGCACAACGACACCGGCGGCACCCACACACTGGCTGGCGCGACCATCCTTGCCAACGGTCCGACCGGCGTGCTGGCCGGGTTGACGCTCGACGTGACACTGGCCGAGGACGGCAAGATCGTCACCCACACCGCGGCGCTGGTCAGCCCCTCCGGCGACAACACTTTCACCTTCGATAGCCCCGTACCGGTGCCGCCAGACACCTTCGTGTTGTTCGAACTCCACGCAACCGCCCCGACCACGCTGGCGGCCGGCGACGGTCCGGTCATGCTCGCCTCCGGCGCCGCCGCGGCATTTGGCCTTGGTGTGTTGATGTTGGGCGGTGCGGTTCGCCGCAGCTGGCTGATGCTGGTGCTGGCGATCGGCACCGCCGGCACTTTCATCAGCTGCACCAGCTCCACCCCGGTGGGCGGTGGCCCGATCGGGTTCACCCTGCAGTCGCTGGACATCAGCAGCCCCGGTGGCGTGTCTTACGCAGGACTGCCCGCCCGCATCGGTTCGGTGGAAATCCGACCGTAGACAGCGCCCCTCCCACAAACGGAGGGCGCACCCGATCTTTTCGGGGGTAACATACCCGCCCAAAGGGAGGCCGCCGTCCTGGCGAGCCTGGAGGGGTTGGACATGAAGCTGAATTCGAGCCTGCGGCTGGTCGCCGCTGCGTCAATCGTGCTGTCGGTCGCCGCCTGCAACGGCGAGCAAAAACCGGCGGTCACAGGACTTGGCAGCGGCAAGAGCTACGTCATCCAGCCCGGCGAAAACGCCACCGCCGAGATGATCGCTGCCATGGTCACCGTCGTTCCGGGTGACACCATCGAGTTCGGCTGCGGTTTCTTCGACATCAGCAACACGCTCCAGCTGTCCAACACCGAGGCCATCACGGTCAAGGGCTGCGGCCGCGACAAGACGGTGCTGTCGTTCAAGGGCAGCAACCAGCCGGTCGGCATCCTGGCGGTCAACGTGCGCGGACTGATGGTCAAGGACCTGACCGTTGCCGATACCAGCGGCAATGGCTTTGAAATGCGGGCGGTGGATCACGGCACCCTGCAAAACGTACGTGCATTCTGGTCCACGGCCGGCGGGCGCACCAACACCACCGCAACGGCGATCAACAAGAACAACTACCGGGCGGCGATGCAGGTGGCCTGCACCAAGCCGGCGACGCTCAATCCAAAGATTCCGGAAAACTCCGGAAATCCCGACGCGTCGTCACCCGATTACACGGTCAGCGACAAGGCGGGGCGTTACGGCATCTATCCGGTTTCATCCGACAACATCCTGATTGACGGCGCCGAGTCCATTGGCGCGTCCGACGCCGGCATCTACGTCGGCCAGACCAACAACGCCATCATCCGCAACAGCCGGGCGGCCTTCAACGTGTTCGGCTTCGAAATCGAGAACGTCCAGGGCGGCGAGTACTACGGCAACACGGCCGAATGCAACACCGGCGGTTACCTGATTTACGATCTTGACGGCAACCTGCGCCAGTACGGCGACCGCACGCGCATGTACAACAACATCGCGCGCAAGAACAACACCTACAACTTCACCGAAAGCGGATTCGTCTCGGCCGTTCCGGCCGGCAGCGGCCTGATCACCCTGGCCTACGACCGCATCGACATCTTCGACAACGAGTTCAGCGACAACAACACCGGCGGCATCATCCACGTCAGCTACGAGCTGTTTCCCGAAGGCGCGGGCCGTCCGACCTCCGACAAGCGCATCGACTTCTACACCGAAGGCGTGCATATCTTCCGCAACACGTTCAGCAACAACGGCAACGGCTTGCCGACCGCCACCACCACCGACATGCAGAACAAGAAGCTCGAGCGCTTCCTGCCCGCCATCGTCGGCTACAAGAACGAAGCCGCCTGCAAGGACCCGCGCAATGCCGCCCTGTGCGCGGCCGCCGCCAACCCGAACTATCCCAAGGCCAACTCCGGCTACCGCGGTGCCCACATTGTCTGGGACGGCTTGATCGATCCGCTGGACACCGGGTGCCCCTACCCCAAACGGCCGGACGGCGAGGACGTGCCCGCCGACGAGCGCGGCAAGCCCCTGCACACCAACCAGGAAAGCCCGGACTGCCACTACAACGCCTACAAGTTCAAGGCCGATGGCGACCGCGCGCGCATCCTTCCGGATTGGTGGTTCTCCTGCATTGATGACGACAACGTATTCAGCGCCGACAGCCTCGCCTACAGCAACTTCCATGGCCTGAAGGGCGCCAACGCGGCGGTCGCCGCCTCCAACGGCGACCAGCCCACGCCAGCGCAGGCGGCGGAACTGCAGGAATTCCCCGCCAGCTTCGATCGTACGCCGCACAACTGCATGGCGCGCTTCGGCCGCAACCTGCCACTGCTGCCGCCGGTGGTCATCCCGCTCTTCGTTCCAAGCAATGACGTGGACGCGACACCGTCACCGGCCGAGATCGAGGCGCTGTGCAACGCCACCGTGCCGGCCGGAAAGGTCAATTTCGAGGCGGCGCGGGTGAATTGCCCGCAACTGGACCAGTACAAGCTGTTCAGTGATGCCCAGGATCCGCGCAGTGCGCCGAATGCCTCGGATCCAGGCGGCGATGGCGACACGAATGTCCCCGGCATCCCGTTCGTCCTGAACACCAAGCTGTTCTCGGATTACTCGGTCAAGTACCGGGTGCTGTTCATGCCCACCGGCGCCAAGGCCATCTACAAGGACGCCAACACCGGCGGCGTCGACGCAACGATGGTCTTCCCGGTCGGAACGATCATCGCCAAGACCTTCGCATTCGTGACGGATGAAGCAGCCGGCACCGAGGTCCCGGTCGAGACGCGCCTGCTGATCAAGCGCGTCAATTCCAAGACCAGCAGCGCTCGCTGGGACGGCATCGCCTACATCTGGAGTACCGAGGACGGACGGCGCGTCGCGCGACTGGCCGCCAGCGGTGGCACGGCGGCCGTCAGCTGGAATTTCCATGACGTCGACTCCGGCGCCCTGCAACAGGGCTCGACCAACTATTCCATCCCGAATTCCAACCAGTGCCTGAGTTGCCATTCACGCGAGGACAGCGAGGCCGGCGCGGCGCCCATTGGCCTCAAGATCCGCAACCTGAACCGGCCGTACCGGTCCGAGTCGCCAGTCACCACCGGCCAAAGCGAGAATGCAATCAAGGGCCAGAACCAGGTCGAGTTCCTGTGCAAGGACAACAAGTACATGCTGGCGTGCCCGGCCAACCTTGCGGTTGATCCCGGCACCAAGATCGCCGGCAACGTCGAGCGCCTGCCCATCTTCAACAAAGCCGGCGACGGCCATCCCACCGACCCCAACGCCGACATCGAGGCCCGTGCCCGGGCCTACCTGGAAGTGAACTGTCAGCACTGCCACAACGTGCACGGTTTCGCCGCCAGTACCGGCCTGTACTTTGATTTCCGCGCCCCGGTTGGCCTGGCTTACGGCATCTGCAAGAACGCGACGGCGACCGGGCATGAGGGCAGTGACGGACGTCCAGTGGATATTTTTCCCGGCGACCCAAGCCGCTCAATCATGGAATTTCGCATCAGCAGCTCGGCGATCACGCCAGCAGCACGCATGCCGCCGCTGGCTCGCAGCGTCGCGCACGCCGAGGGGCACGCCCTGGTCGAGCAATGGATCCGCGACGTGATCAAGCGCGACCCGGACAAGTACCCGAACTCCGACGCCTGCAACTGATCCGGCGCCATTGACGGCGGCGACCACGCCGCTGACAGTAGTGCCATGCCCAACGAACTCCGGCCGTCGCAGGCGCGCGACCTCACCGCGTTGTCGCTCGACAACTGCCTGGCGGCGCTGGGCGGGACTTACGGCGCGACCGTGGTGCCGACGCCGCTGCCGGAACCGAAGCTCATCGCCTTCAATCCGGAAGCGGCGGCGCTGATTGGGTTGGACCCGTCCGCCGCGAAGCGTCCGGAATTCCTCGAGGTGATGTCGGGAAACCGCGAACTTCCGGGCGCCTGCAACTTCGCCACGGTTTATGCCGGCCACCAGTTCGGCGTGCTGGTGCCGCAACTTGGCGATGGGCGGGCCCTGCTCATCGGCCAGGTCCGCAACGAACGCGGCGAGTTGTGGGACCTGCAACTCAAGGGCGCTGGCAAGACGCCCTACTCCCGATTTGGCGACGGCCGCGCGGTGTTGCGTTCGACCATCCGCGAATACCTTTGCGGCGAGGCGCTGGCAGGCCTGGGCATTCCGACGACGCGCTCGCTGTGCATGGTGGGCTCGCCCGAGCCGGTCCGGCGCGAGACGCTGGAAACCGCTGCCGTGGTCTGCCGCCTGTCGCGCAGCCACCTGCGCTTTGGGCATTTCGAGTACTTCTACTACCGGCGGGACTTCGACGCGCTGGGGCCGCTGGCCGATCACGTTATCGCCGAATACTTTCCGCACCTGGAGCACCGCGACTACGCCGGCTGGCTGGCCGAAGTGGTTGTCCGCACCGCCCGGCTGGTGGCGCAATGGCAGGCGGTGGGTTTCTGCCACGGCGTGATGAACAGCGACAACATGTCGATCCTCGGCCTGACTCTGGACTACGGTCCGTTCGGATTCATGGACGCCTTTGACGCGACGCACATCTGCAACCACTCGGATGATCACGGCCGCTACGCCTACGACCAGCAACCGGCGGTGGCCGGCTGGAACTGCTCGCGCCTGCTGCAGGCCACCTTGCCGCTGCTGAATGCCGACCCGGACAAGTCGGTGGAAATCGCCACCGGCATCCTCGCCGGCTTCGAGCCGGCCTTTATCGCCGCCAATCTCGCAAACTGGCACGCCAAACTGGGGCTGCGCGAAGTGCAGCACAGCGATGCGGATCTGATTGATCGCTGGCTGCAGGTCCTGCACCGCTCCAGAGTCGACTTCACCAACGCCTTCCGGCTGCTGGCCGCCGTCCGCGGCAGCGACGACTCCGTCCCGGAACTGCGCGACCACCTGCTGGACCTCGAGGGTTTTGACGCCTGGCTGCCGGACTACCGCGCCCGCCTGCGCGCCGAGCATTCCAACGACGCCGAGCGCGCGACGCGCATGAATGCGGTCAACCCACGATATGTGCTGCGCAATCACCTGGCACAGCAGGCGATTGAAAAGGCGCAGGCCGGTGACTTTGCAGAAATCGAAATCCTGCGCCGCCTGCTCGGCAAACCCTATGACCAGCAGCCCGGCATGAACGCCTACGCCCAGCCCCCGCCCCTCGGCACCACCCCGCTCGAAGTCAGCTGCTCCTCCTGATTCAATGGGGACGCTCCCCTTTGAACCAGGGCGTCAATGGGGACGCTCCCCTTTGAACCAGGTTCAAGGC
>JANNAK010000109.1:0-12947 GCA_031384195.1 Gammaproteobacteria bacterium | reverse complement strand
CCGGGACAAAGCTCAGGGCGCCATCCATCGCCGCCTTGATGGAATCATGCTGACGGGTGCGTGCGTCCTGGATCAGTTTCAGCAACTTGCGCTGCTGGGCAGCGTCGAGTTTGCCCAGCACTTCAAGGTCATCCCCCAGCTCGGCTTTCAGGCTGGTCTTGGCCGGGTGGGTCACGCGTTATTTCCGTTCGGATCGGCCGGTGCTGGGCGGCCCTCCAGTTGCGCCACCCGGGCCTCGAGCGCCGCGAGGCGCTCCTCAAGGGCGGCGACGGCGGCATTGGCCGGGCGCGCCGCCGCGGCCGCGGGCACCAGTTCGTCGTCAGATTCGGGCACGCCGCACAGGCTGTGGGCGTAGCGGGCCTCCTTGCGGCCCGGGGACTTTGGCAGCAAGACCACCAGCGGCTGGGCGCGGTCGGACAAATCCTTGAGCAGTGCCTGCGCCGCCTCGGCGTCGTCCGGACCGCCGAGTCCCGAGGCATTGGCGCGCAACTCGGACAGGGTCTGCGCTCCGCGCAGCATCAACGTGACCAGCAGCGCGAAGGCGTCGGATTCCAGCAGCAAGTGAGTGCGGAAGTTGTGACGCCACTTCGGCACCCGGCCGCTGCGGTCATCGCGACGGCACAGTCCCAGCTCCTCAAGGCGATTCAGGGCCGCGCCGGTGTCGCCTTCGTTCAGCGCCATCACCGGGTGGCGGCAGTTTTTCTGGTTGGACGCCAGCATCAACGCGTTGACGGTCATCGGGTAGTACTGCGGCGTGGTGATCGCCTTTTCGGCGAGCGCTCCCAGCACACGGGCCTCGTGCGGGCCCAGTCGAAGTTCGTCCACGCTTACAGCTCCGCGGCCAGGCGGCGGCTGGCGTTCACAGTTCGGCAGCCAGGCGGCTGCCCTGGTTGATGGCGCGCTTTGCGTCCAGCTCGGCGGCGACGTCCGCGCCGCCAATCAGGTGCACCGGCACGTTGGCCGCCTTGAGCGGCTCGTACAGTTCGCGCAGCGGCTCCTGGCCGGTGCACATCACCACGTTGTCGACGCTCAGCACGGTCGGTCGTGCGCGTTCCTCGCCGAAGCTGATGTGCAGGCCCAGCTCGTCGATGGCCTCGTAGTTCACCCCGCCAATCATCTCCACCCGCTTCATCTTCAGCGCGCTGCGATGGATCCAGCCGGTGGTCTTGCCCAGGCCCGCGCCCAGCTTGCTGGTCTTGCGCTGCAGCAGGAACACCTGGCGGGCGGCCGGGGTGATTTCCGGCTTCACGCCGGCGACGCCGCCACGCGCCTTCTCCGGGTCGGTGACGCCCCATTCCTTCAGCCACAGATCGAGGTCCAGAGTGGGCGAGTGCCCGTCGTGCACCAGGTATTCGGAGACGTCGAAACCGATGCCGCCGGCGCCAACCACCGCCACCCGCTTGCCGACCGGCTTCTTGTGCAGCAGCACGTCGACGTAAGACAGCACCTTGCCCGATTTTGAATGCTCGACTTCGCCCGGAATACGCGGGCTGCGCGGAATGACGCCGGTGGCCAGCACCACCTCGTCGTATTTCTTTTCAATCAATTCGGCGGCGCTAATTCGGGTCTTGAGGTGCAGGTTGACGCCGGTGAGTTCAATCTGGCGGGCGTAGTAGCGCAGGGTTTCGCTGAATTCTTCCTTGCCGGGGATGCGCTTGGCCATGTTGAATTGGCCGCCGATCTCGGCCGCCGAGTCGTAGAGGTCCACGCTGTGGCCGCGCCCGGCCAGCACGGTGGCAGTGGCAAGTCCGGCCGGGCCGGCACCGACCACCGCGATGCGCTTGCGGTTTTCGACCGGGCGGTAGTTGAGCTCGGTTTCGTGGCAGGCGCGCGGGTTGACCAGGCAGGACGCCAACTTGTTCTTGAAGGTGTGGTCCAGGCAGGCCTGGTTGCAGGCGATGCAGGTATTGATCTGGTCGGCCTTGCCGGCGGCGGATTTCTTGACGAAGTCGGCGTCGGCCAGCAGTGGCCGGGCCATGGACACCATGTCGGCGCAGCCGTCGGCGATGATTTTCTCGGCCACGTCCGGGGTGTTGATGCGGTTGGTGGTGCACAGCGGGATGCCGACTTCGCCCTTCAGCTTCTTGGTCACCCAGGCAAACGCGCCGCGTGGCACCGAGGTGGCGATGGTCGGGACCCGTGCCTCGTGCCAGCCGATGCCGGTGTTGATGATGGTGGCGCCGGCTTTCTCGATCGCCTTGGCCAGGGTCACGACTTCTTCCCAGGTGCTGCCGTCCGGGATCAGGTCGAGCATCGACAGGCGATAGATGATGATGAAGTCCTTGCCCACCGCCTCGCGCACGCGCGAGACGATCTCGACCGGCAGGCGCATGCGGTTTTCGTAGCGGCCGCCCCACTGGTCGGTGCGCTTGTTGGTGTGGGTGACCAGGAACTGGTTGATGAAATAGCCTTCCGAGCCCATGACCTCGACGCCGTCATAGCCGGCCTCGCGCGCCAGCTTGCCGCAGCGGACGAAGGCCTTGATCTGACGTTCGACGCCGCCGGCGGACAGCTCGCGCGGCGTAAACGGCGTGATCGGCGAACGGATGCGCGAGGGTGCCACCAGCAGCGGCTGGTAGCCGTAGCGCCCGGCATGCAGGATTTGCAGCGCGATCTTGCCGCCGTCGCGGTGCACGGCATCGGTGATCACCCGGTGCGAACGGGCCGCGGCGGAGGACGACAGGCGCGAGGCCAGGGGCAGCAGCCAGCCCTCGATGTTGGGCGAGAAGCCGCCGGTGACCATCAGGCCGACGCCGCCGCGCGCGCGTTCGGCGAAATACTCGGCCAGGCGCGGGTAATTCTTCTTGCGGTCTTCCAGGCCGGTGTGCATCGAACCCATCAGCACGCGGTTCTTCAGCGTGGTGAAGCCCAGGTCCAGCGGTTGCAGCAGGTTCGGGTAGGAATTCACGTCAGCCAATTTGTCGTGGAAGGTAGGGGGTGTCGGTCTTTTCAACGTTGCGTTTGGTGGCGATGCGCTGATTGGGCGAGCCCAACAACTTGCGCTGCCAGTGGCGCTCGGCGGCCAGCGAGCCGCGTTCGCTGCCGTTCCACGCAGTTTGAAGCAGTTGCTTGGCTGCCGCTACCGAATCGGGCGAACGCACTGTCATCTCCGCCGCCAGCGCGAGGGCCTGTTCCATTGGCTGGGCATGGACATGGGTGACCAGGCCCGCCGCCAGCGCCTGCTCGCCACTCAGGATGCGGCCGGTGTAGGTCAGTTCCTTGGCGCGATCGATCGGAATCAGCTCGCGCAGCAGGGTCGGGCCACCCATGTCGGGCACCAGTCCCCACTTGGCTTCCATGATGGAAATCCTTGAATCGGGCGTGGCGATGCGGAGGTCTGCGCCCAGCGCCAGCTGGATGCCGGCGCCAAAGCAGTTGCCGTGGATCGCGGCGATCACCGGCACCGGCAATTCGCGCCAGGCCATGCTCCAGTCCTGGAAGCGGTTGCGCACCGGCGAGTGCAGCGCCATGAAGGCGGCGAGAGCGGCACGCTTGTTTCCAAACATGCCCTTGACGTCGAGGCCCGCGCAAAACGACGGCCCCGCGCCGCAAAGAATCACCGCGCGGATCGACTTGTCCTTGCGCAGGGATTTCGCCGCAGCGAGCACCGCTTCGACCATCGGCATGTCCATGCCGTTGTGCTGGTCCGGCCGGTTCAGGGTGACGACGGCAATCTCGCCGCGCGCCTCGATGCGCACTCGCTCCATGGGTAAATCCTCTTAAAACGCGTAGGTGACGCTGAGGGACGCGTTGTCGCGATCCTTGCGGGTGTTCTCGCGACCGCCACCCGTGAACCACTGGTACAGGATGCGGGACGAGAGGTATTGCGAGAACTGGATTTCGGTGCCGGCGGTGAATTCCTTGCGGCCCTCGACGAAGTTCTGCAGCGGGTAGGGCGAGATGCCCTTGACGTCCCAGGCCGCGACCACGGTCGGGAACAGGGTCCAGCCAAACAGCACGTCGTTGTATTCCAGCCGGGTGATGCTGCGCAGGCCCCATGAAAAGGGCGTGGCGAAGCCACCGACCTGTCGGGTGGGATTGAGGCGCTTCTGCCGCTCGGCGTCGGTGAGGGGCACCGGATCGCCAGTGCCGTCCGCGCCGTTGCTGTAGTGCGTGCGGTTGGGCCCGCCGCCCTCGAATTGCAGTTCGTCGAGTCCCGGCATGTCACGCACATGGGTCATGCCGGCTTCGAGAATCATCAGGATCTGCTCGGCCCTGAACGGGTTGTTCGAGATTGCCTTGATGGCGGTGAAGTCGACCTGCTCGACTTTCATCCGCTCGTAGCCGGGAATCTGCTCGTTGGGCTGCACCCGGGTGGCGTTGTCGCTGTAACTGCGGCCGCGGTAGCGGAGCAGGTAGCTGGGGATGGCGTTCTGCGCGGCCGGAATGGTGCCGAGGCTGCCCGGCCCCGCCCCCAACGGTACATCGTTGACCGGGAACGCCGGATTCAGTCCCATGAAGATCAGGTCGGTGAGGTGGATCTGCATCGGCACGTTGGGCCGGTAGGAGTACTCACCGGCCAGCGACCAGCTGCCGATGTTGGTGTTGAAGCTGGCCCCAAACATGCGGATGTCCTCGGGGTAGGTCAGCCGCGCGTTCAGCGTCTGAATCGGCAGCGGTTCCTCCGAGGTGCTGTTCGGGTCGTGGCTGGCACCCGGATTTGCACTGCCATTGAAGCCATTGCAGTCCGCCGCCACGGTCGAGGTGTCCGAATCGCGCGCGCAGGACTCGTTGGTGGCGTAAATCGAGGCGTACGGCAGGCGGCTGTGGTAATTCAGCGCGTAGAAGCTGAGGTCGGTGCCGTGGTTCAGCCACTCGGCGAAGTAGTTCACGCGCGCGCCGTACTGGCCAAGGTCGCGTGGCTGGTCCGGCGACAGCAGGTAGGTGGTGACGGTGGTGCTGCTGATCGCTTCCAGTGAATTGCCGCTTTGGTCCGACGGCACGAATGGCACCAGCACCGGCTGGCGATCCGGGTTCTCGCCGAACTGTCCCAGCGTGATGTAGGCGTTGCGGCCGCCAATCAGGTCGGAATCCGACATGAAGCTGCCGCGCGGGTCGGGCTGTACCGCTTTCCAGCCGAACTGGTAGAGCACTTCGGCGCTGACGCCGGGAACGACGTCGGTCGAGAACAGCGCCAACGGCACCGGCTGGAACAGCTCGTTCAGTTCCACCCCTGGCATCCGGAACAGGGCGGCGTTGGGCGGGTTGATCTCGGACAGGCTGTTCAGGGCCACCAGGGTGCTTTCGCCCCAGCGTACGATCTGGTTGCCGACCGTCACCACCGCCGAGCGCTCGAACCACTCGAAGCTGCGCTGCACGTAGGCTTCGTAGAGGTCCACGCGGCGGGCGTAAGTGTCCTCGATGCTGCCGGGCCGCCGCGTGCTGGCCGGCTGGAAGTTGGTGTCGGTGTGGGTCTCGTCAAAGCCCACGTTGACCGGGTCGAAGTAGCCGATGCCGCGCACCCGGAACAGGTAATCGCGCCAGCTCACGGACAGGTCGGCGTTGAGCTTGCTGGTGGCCGCGACCATGTCGTACTGGTCGTAGTTGAGGTTGCCGTCGTCGCCATTGACGCCGCTGAAGGCGCCCGGGGCGGCGACCAGGTCGGCATTTTCCTCGAACAGGCAGTTCTTCTGGTCACACAGGCCGGGATTTAGGTTGAGCTTGCCAATCAGGTCCTGGTCGCGGTCCTGCATGCGCCAGGTCGCGCCGACGCTGAGCTTGCTGTTGAGCCGCACCGCCAAGTCGCCGTCCAGCAGCTCGAATTCGAACCCGGCGGCGTTTCCCGCCATCAACGCCAGCGCCAAGCCCGACCAGCGAAGCCTCCGTACCAAACCATTGCCCATTGCGATCCCCCGATTCGCCGCCCGCGGCGCGGGAAAGTTATCAGGTTGCCCTGCGGAAATGAAATAGCAGTCAGTTGCGCGGGATCAGCCGGCCAATCACCGCCCAGTAGCGCTCCGGCAGCCAACGCACCAGCCAGTCAATGATCCGGGCGTCCGCCCCGATCAGGCAGCGCGGGGAGTTGCGGGCGAGGCCCTGCAGGATGACGTCGGCCGCGCGCTCGGGCGTGGTCCGGGCCAGCCGTTCAAACTGGTCGGCGCTGGCCTTGGCGTCGAGCCCCGGGTTCAGGCCGACGTGGAAGCGCTGCCGGCGGGCGATGTTGGTGCGGATGCCGCCGGGATGCACGCACATCACGTGCACCGGCGAGCCGGCCATTTCGTGGCGCAGGGATTCGGTAAACCCGCGGACCGCAAACTTGGTCGCGTTGTAGGCGCTCTGCGTGGGCACCGCGATCAGACCAAAGACGCTGGAAATGTTGACGATCGACGCTTCGGGCCGGGTCTTCAGGTGCGGCAGGAAGGCCTTGGTGCCGTACACCACGCCCCAGAAATTAATCCCCATGATCCATTCGAAGTCCTCGTAACTCATCCCCTCGACCGTGTCTGAAACGGCGACTCCGGCATTGTTGATGACCACGTCCGCCACGCCAAAGCGTTGCAACACCGCGTCGCGAAACGCTTCAATCTGGGCCCGGTCCGACACATCGCAGTGCTGCAGCATCGGGTCGGTGCCGGCCAGGCTGGCGGCGGTTTGCCGCAATCCGGGCTCGTCGACGTCGGCCAGCGCCAGGCGCGCGCCGCGGGCATTGCAGGCGACGGCCAGTGCCCGGCCAATGCCGGAGCCGGCCCCGGTGATGACAACCACTTTTCCGGCCAGGTCTTTCATCGGCAACGGCTCCACGCAGGATTTGCAGGTTTGGGGCCGCTACTGTGCCATCGATTGCCGCGCGCGACTGCCGCGCCTCGGCCAACTGGCGACCCCACGGCCGAACGACTAATCTAGTCCGCGCGCAGCATCCGGATCGGATCGAAAGGGGAGCGATATGCGGAATGCACTGGGGACCTTGCTGGGCTTGTCGATGCTGTTGGCTGGAACAGCGATCGCGGCCGTTTCTCCTGACCAGGCGGCGCGCCTTGGCAAGGACCTGACGGCGGTGGGCGCCGAGCGCGCCGGCAACAAGGACGGCACCATTCCCGAGTGGCTCGGCGGCAAGCTGTTTTCCGCCGACCAGAAAAACATGACCGCGGCGCGGCTGGAAAGCCTGCGCCGAAGCACACCGAACTACCTGGAAGACACCCTCAAGGAAACCGCCGAGCCGATGCTGCCGGGCGTGACCAAGCCGCTGTTCACCATCGACAAGAACAACCTCGCCCAGTACGCCGACAAGCTCACCGAGGGCCACAAGGGACTGTTCCAGCGCTATCCGGACTACAAGATGGTGGTCTATCCCAGCATCCGCCCGGCGCACTTTCCGGAGGCGATCTACAAGGCAACCTTCGCCAACGCCACCCGCGCGGTGCTCAAGGGAACCGACGACCTGACTGGCGCGCGCACCGGCTTTCCATTCCCGATCCCGAAGAGCGGCGCCGAGCCGATCTGGAACCACAAGCTCAAGTTCCGAGGCAGCGCGGTCAAACGCTACAACAACCAGGCCATCGTCAAGCCGGACGGCAGCTTCAAGATTTCCAAGCTGACCGAGGACGTGAAGTTCAAGTACGCCAACCTGACCGAGCCGGGCGCCGACTCCTTCAAGCTCATCGCCTATTACCTGTCCGAGGTGATTTCGCCGCCGCGCGTGGCCGGGCAGTTGACCCTGGTGCACGAGACGGCCGGGTCGGCCGAAGGCGCCGGGCGCATCGCCTACATCTTCAGCCCTGGCCTGGGCCGCACCAACCGCGCGCCGGACGTGGGCTACGACAATCCCTACATCGGCTCGGACGGTGAGCAGTTCAACGACCAGGTCGACGTCTACAACGGCGCGCTGGACCGCTACCACTGGAAGCTGGTGGGCAAGAAGGAGGTGTACATCGCCTACAACGCCTACACCCTCAACAGCTGGCAAAAGAAGTACACCGATCTGATCCGTCCCGGGCACATCAATCAGGACCTGGCGCGCTACGAATTGCACCGGGTCTGGATCGTCGAGGCCGACCTCAAGCCCGGCACCCGGCACCAGTTCAAGAAACGGCGCTTCTATCTCGACGAGGACTCCTGGTCGATCGCCGTGGTGGACTGCTATGACAACCGCGACCAGCTGTGGAAGGTGCAGGAAGCGCAGCTGCTCACCGTGCCCTTCATCCCGACCACCACCGGCATCCCGGAGCTGATCTACGACCTGCAGAGCGGGCGCTACTTCGCCACCACGCTGGTCAACGAAGACCCGGTGTCGGATTTCAACGTCGTCTACAAGGACGATTATTTCTCGCCGTCGAACCTGCAAAGAAAGGCGCGCGGCAAGTAGCCATTCGTGCCGACGGCTGCGCCGCGGCATTAATTCCGCGGATTCAGCGGACGCGGCGCGCCGCAGAATCCGAGGCGGGGCGAGGGGGAGCGGACAGGGGGACTTGGGAATGAACGGCAGGTGGTTGCGAACTGCAGTGGCCTGCATGGCGATTGGGCCATGGTCGGGAGCGTCTGCGCAGCAGGATGCCGACGAGAGGGCGGACACCTTTCCGGTCGCGCGGCCGGCGATGCTGGCGCCGCTGGCAGCGAACAGCATCCTGCTGGACATCGTAAACACCGGGCAGCAGCTGCTCGCGGTCGGCACCTACGGCCATATCCTGAAGTCCCGTGACGGGAAAAAGTGGGAACAAGTCCCCAGTCCAATCAGCTCGATGATCAACCGCGTGCGCATGCTGGATGAGAAAACCGGCTGGGCCGTGGGCCATGACGTCTCTATCCTCAAAACCATCGATGGTGGCAACCGCTGGGTACTCCAGCACTTCGACGGCAAGCGCGGGCGTCCGCTGTACGACATCCACATGGCGGATGCGCAGAACGGCATCGCCGTGGGCAGCTACGGCATGTACTTCGTGACGGCCGACGGTGGCGCCCGCTGGGCGCCGCGGGAATTTCCGTTCACCGCCCTGGGCTCGCACCTCAACGTCATCACCCGGCTGGGCGATGGCAGCCTGTTCATCGCCGGCGAGCGCGGGCTGCTGGTGCATTCGGTGGACGGTGGCGCGAACTGGCGGCTGCTGAAGCCGCCCTACACCGGGTCCTTTTTTGGCGCACTGGCGCTGGGCGAGCGCGGCGTGCTGCTGCACGGCCTGCGCGGCAGCCTGTATGTCGCCGCCGACGTTTCCAAGTGTCCCGGCGCGCAGCCCTCGGAATACGAGGCGTTTGAAACCCGCACCACGATCACCGAGGCCGCGCGGCTGGCGCCGATGGGCTTCCGTTACCTGCCGAATGACGTCACCGAGAGCTTGCTGGGCGGATTCTGGCGTACGCCCACCGAGGCCATCCTGGTCGGCGTTAATGGCGTGGTGCGCGCGGTGGACGTGAAGACCGGGAGGGTCCGCGGGATCCGGACGCCCGCGGATGAAATCCTGTCGACGGCGATGGACTATCGCGGGCACCTGCTGGCGGTGGGGCGACGCGGGGCGCAGGACCTGGGCGCGATCGGGGACGTGCGCTGATGGCCGGCTCCATCGGCGCCGGTTCGGCCTGGGCGGTGACGCTGCTGCGACTGGTCGAGCCGATCATCTTCGGCAAGCGGCGGGCGATGCTGGTGGTGCTGGGCTTGGCGACCCTGTTTTTTGCGATCCAGGCCGCGCAGCTCAAGCCCAGCGCCGGCTGGCTCAAGATGGTGCCGCAGCAGCACCCGTACATGCAGACCTTTCTGCAGTACTACCAGGACTTTGGCGGCGCGAACACGGTGTTGGTGGCGCTGGAGACCCAGCAGGGCGATATCTACACCCCGAAGTTCATGGAGGCAATGCGCCAGGTCACGGACGAGGTGTTCTTCATTCCGGGCGTCGATCGTGCGCGGGTCACGTCCATCTTCACGCCGAACATCCTGTACGTGGAAGTCATCGAAGGCGGCCTGGCGGGCTCCCAGATCGTCCCGGCCGACTACCGGCCAACGCCGGAAATGGTGCAGCGAATCAAGGGCAACGTGGCCAAGGCCAACGTCATCGGCCGGCTGGTGGCGGCGGACGGGCAGGCGGCGATGGTGGTCACCGAACTGCTGGACAACGATCCGCAAACCGGCGAGCCGCTGGACTACGTCAAGGTCGGCGACAAGCTGGAGGAAATCCGCGCGCGCTTCGAGAAGGACGGCATCACCGTCCACATCATTGGCTTTGCCAAGGTTGTGGACGACATGACCAAAGCCTCCTTCGAGGTGGCCTCGTTCTTCCTCGTCGCGCTGGTCCTGATGGGCCTGCTGCTGTGGATCTACATCGGTTCGCTGCGGCTGGCGCTGATCGTGGTCTCGACTTCGGTGGTGGCTTGCGTCTGGGAACTGGGCCTCCTGCACACCATCGGCTTCGGCCTTGATCCCTTCGCCCTGCTGGTGCCATTCCTGATCATGGCGGTGTCGGTCAGCCACGGCGTGCAGTACGTCAGCGCCTGGGGCAATGAAGTCTCCAGTCGCAATGCCAACAGCTACCAGGCGTCGCTGGCGACCTTCCGCAACCTGGCGATTCCCGGCATCGTTGCGCTGCTGACCAACGTGGTGGGCTTCTCGACCATCTACCTGATCAACGTGCAGGTGATCCGCGAGATGTCGATCAACGCGGCCTTCGGCATGGCCGGCGTGATCATGGTGAACAAGATGCTGCTGCCGGCGGTGTTGACCTATCTCAACATCGGTGACGTCGCAAAGTTCCGCAAGGCGCAGGCCCTGCGCGAGCGGCTGGGGGACTCCATCTTCCGGCGCATGACGGTGTTCTGCCGCCGCGGCCCGGCCATTGTCACGATTTCGATTTGCATGGCGCTGTTTGCCTTTGGCGTGTCGCAGTACCCCAAGGTCCGCATCGGCGACACCACCGAGGGCGTGCCGGAGCTCAAGCCGGACTCACGCTTCAACCGGGACGCGCGCGTCATCGCCTCGCACTTTGCGCTGGCCGTGGACCAGCTCAAGGTGGTGGCCGAGACGGTGCCCGACGCCTGCATCCGCTTCGACGTGATGGAGGAGGTTGAGCGCTTCAACTGGTACATGAAGAACCAGGCTGGGGTGCGCGACGTGATGTCGCTGCTGGACCTGTCCAAGCTTGCCTTCCAGGGCTTGAGCGAGGGCCGGCTGAACGCCGAGATCCTGCCGCGGGATCGTTATTCGCTGGCGCAGTCCTCGGCGCTGGTGCCGACCACCACCGGGCTGCTGAATGCCGACTGCTCGGCGCTGGCACTGTTCATCTTCACCGCCGACCACAAGGCCACCACCATCGAGCGCCTGGTGCAGGCGGTGAAGGACTACCCGCCGGCCAACCCCGATGCGCCGGTGAAGTTTCGCCTCGCCTCCGGCAACGTCGGCGTGATGGCGGCGACCAATGAAGAGGTGAAAGCCAACGAATTGCCGGTGGTCGGCTACGTTTACGCGGTGATCATCCTGTTCCTGTGGCTGTCGTTCCGTACCTGGTCGGGCGTGCTGTGCATCATCATTCCGCTGGCCACGGTCACCGCGCTGGGTTATGCCGTCATGGTGTCCATCGACATCGGCCAGAAGGTCGCAACCCTGCCGGTGCTGGCCTTTGCCTGCGGCATCGGCGTGGACTACGGCATCTACAGCTACTCGGTCATTGCCGATGGCCTGCGCCGCGGCCTGACGCTGGAGGACGCCTACTACCAGAAGATGCGCTCCACCGGGAAAGCCACGCTGTTCACCGGTGTCGGCCTGGCCTCCGGCGTGATGATGTGGCTGTTTTCCAAGCTGCAGTTCCAGGTCGACATGGGGATCCTGCTGGTGTTCGGCTTCACTGCCAACATGATCGGCGCCATCGTGGTGCTGCCCGCATTGGCGCACTTCCTGGGCAAGGAAGAGCTCCGGCACCGGGGCCAGGACCTGACCGCCGGCGCCGAGGCGGCGCTAAAGGACGACCGCGACCCGTCGCCCTGAACGTATCCGGCCGCGCGCCTGCCTCAGCGCAGCTCTGAAGAATTCTTGCCCAGCAGGCGGCGGGCGACGATCAGCTGCTGGATTTGCTGGGTGCCCTCGAAGATGTCGATGATCTTGGCGTCGCGAGACCATTTCTCGAGAAGGTCGTTCTCCGAGTAGCCGACACTGCCGCAAAGCTCGACGCACTTGAGCGCAATGTCGACGCAGGCCCGTCCCGCCTTGGCCTTGGCCATTGAGGCCTGCAGGGAATTGGGCTTGCGGTTGTCGGCCAACCACGCCGCCTGCAGCGTCAGCAGCCGCGCGGCTTCGTAATCGGCTTCCATGGCAATGAACTGCGCCGCCGCGGCGTGCTGGACGTTGGCCGGACGCGCGTAGTCAATCTCCACGCCGGCGGACTTTAGTTCCTTGCGAGTTTCCTCCAGGCAGGCGCGCGCCAGGCCCACGCCCATGCTGGCGACCAGCGGCCGGGTGTTGTCGAAGGTCTGCATCACGCCGGCGAAGCCCTTGCCGGGATCCACGTCGGGCGTTCCCAACAGGTTTTCCTTTGGCACGCGGCAGTCGCGCAGCATGAAATTGGCGGTGTCCGAGGAGCGAATGCCCAACTTGTGCTCAAGGCGCACCAGCTCCAGCCCCGGGGTGCCTTTCTCGACCACGAAGGACTTGATCGCGGCGCGACCGACCTCGCGGTCAAGCGTGGCCCACACCACAATCAGCTCGGCGCGTTCACCGGCGGTGACGAAAATTTTCTCGCCGTTCAGGATGTAGTGGTTGCCGTCGAGTCGCGCGGTGGTGCGAATGGCGGCGGAGTCCGACCCGCAATGCGGCTCGGTGATGGCCATCGCCGCCCAGCGACCGGCGAAGCGCTTCAGCTGCTCTTCATTGGCCACCGAGGCGATCGCCGAGTTGCCCAGGCCCTGCCGCGGCAGGCTGAGCAGGAAGCCGACATCGCCCCAGCACAGCTCCATGGTGCCCAGGCAGGTGGCCATGTTGCTGCCATTGCGATTGCCTTCCTCGCGGACTTGGTCACGCCGGACGCCGGCAGCGCCGG
>JANNAK010000096.1:0-11864 GCA_031384195.1 Gammaproteobacteria bacterium | reverse complement strand
GCTCCTACTCCGGCAGCGTGCCGACGTCGACCCGGATCCCCGGGCCCATCGTGCTCGACAGCGAAACCTTCTTGATGAAAATGCCCTTCGACGACGCCGGCTTCTGCTTGCGCACGTCGCGCAGCACGGCGAAGAGGTTTTCCTTGATCTTGTCCGGTGCGAAATCCGACGAGCCGACCGAGCAGTGCACGATGCCGGCCTTGTCGGTGCGGTACTTGGCCATGCCGGCCTTCGCGTTCTTCACCGCGGTGGCAACGTCCGGCGTGACGGTGCCGGTCTTCGGGTTCGGCATCAGGCCGCGCGGACCGAGCACCTGGCCCAGCGCGCCGACCACGCGCATCGCATCCGGCGCGGCGATCACGACCTGGTACGACAGGTCGCCGCCCTTCATCTTGTCGGCGAGGTCCTGCATGCCGACGGCATCGGCACCGGCCGCCTTGGCTTCCTCAGCCTTGGCCCCCTGCGCAAACACGGCGACCCGGGCGGTCTTGCCCGAGCCGTGCGGCAGCACGGTCGAACCGCGCACGTTCTGGTCGGACTTGGCTGCGTCCACGCCCAGATTGATGGCGAGTTCAACGGATTCCTTGAACTTGGCGGTGGCCAGCTCCTTGATCAGGCTGACGGCCTGATCGAGGGGATAGTGCTTGCCAATCTGGACTTTCTGGGCGAGGAGTTTCTGGCGTTTGGTCATTTTCATGGCTTAGCCCTCCACGTCGACGCCCATCGAGCGGGCGGACCCGGCGATGGTCTTGATGGCTGCTTCCATGGTGGCGGCATTGATGTCGGGCCACTTCACCTTGGCGATTTCTTCGAGCTGCTTGCGCGTAATCTTGCCGACCTTCTTGGTGTTCGGCGTCGGGCTGCCGGACTCGAGGCCGATCGCCTTCTTGATCAGCACGGTCGCCGGCGCCGTCTTCATGATGAACGTGAAGGAGCGGTCCGCGTACACGGTGATGATCACCGGTGTCGGCAGGCCGGGCTCCAGCTTCTGCGTGGCCGCGTTGAACTGCTTGCAGAACTCCATGATGTTGACGCCCTGCTGGCCCAATGCGGGACCGACCGGCGGTGACGGATTGGCCTTGCCTGCAGCAATCTGCAGCTTTACGTAGGCCTGTACTTTCTTTGCCATTTCAATCTCCTTGCGGGTTCAAGCGTCCGGATGGGACTCCCCGGGGAACAATTCAGAAAAGGTTTACGCCTTCTCCACCTGTGAAAACTCCAGCTCGACCGGCGTTGACCGGCCGAAAATCAGAACCGCCACACGCAGGCGGCTCTTTTCGTAATTCACTTCTTCGACCACGCCGCTGAAATCGGCGAACGGGCCTTCCTTGACGCGGACGCCCTCGCCCGGCTCGAACAGCGTCTTCGGGCGCGGCTTCTCGACCGACTCCTCGACCTGGTTCAGGATCCGCGCGGCTTCCTTTTCCGAGATCGGCGCCGGCTTGTCGGCGGTGCCGCCGATGAAGCCCATGACCTTGGGCGTGGACTTGACCAGATGCCAGGTCTCCTCGTCCATTTCCATCTGTACCAGCACGTAACCCGGGAAGAACTTCCGCTCGGTCATGCGCTTGACGCCATCCTTGATTTCCATCACCTCTTCGGTGGGGACCAGGATGTCGCCGAATTTCTCTTCCAGGCCGGCGCGCTTGATGCGGTCGGTCAGCGCCTTCTTGACGCTGTTCTCGTACTGGGAGTACGCATGTACAACGTACCAATGCTTCGCCATCGCCCGCTTCTCCATAACGTCAGCCTCGGCCAGTGACACTTTTCACCCCCCACAACAGCGCCGAATCGAGCCCCCACAGCAGCAGGGCCGTGATCAGGACCACCACGGCGATCATCAGCGTCGCCTGCAAGCTCTCCTGGCGCGTCGGCCAGGTGGTCTTGCGCAGTTCCATATTCGCGCCGCGCACGTACATCCAGATCGTCTTGCCCGTTGAAGTCTGGTAGGCCAGCGCCGCCGAGGCTCCCAGGGCGCCGAGCACGATCAACACGCGCAGCGTCTGGCTGAATTCGTTCAAGAAGTAATAGAACGCGAAGATGCCCCCCACCAGCGTGGCAATCGCCAGCGCGAGCATGGCGGTGTCCAGCGACGACGAGGCGGTGGACGTTTGTTCTGTGGTCGGCTGGGACATGTCGGGCGAACTATTTAAGCGCGGGATAACCAGCGGGGTGCAAAATGGCAGGGCAGGTAGGACTTGAACCCACGACCTGCGGTTTTGGAGACCGCCGCTCTACCAGTTGAGCTACTGCCCTGTGCTGGAAATCCTGACGCGCTTTTACCTGTGTGGGGGGCCAAAAACGGAGCCGCGCATTATAGGGGGCTGGTTGTAATAAGCAAATCCCTGCTTAGCAAGGATTGGGCCAAGGGGAAAATTGGGACTCGGCCAAGGGGAAAATTGGTGCCCACCACAGGAATCGAACCTGCGACCTCACCCTTACCAAGGGTGTGCTCTACCGACTGAGCTAGGTGGGCAATCTGCAAAAAACCGCGTGCATCTTACTGCTTCCTGGCCTCACCCCGTCAGGAGTGTGGCTGGAGCGGGAGACGGGAATCGAACCCGCACAACCAGCTTGGAAGGCTGGAGTTCTACCATTGAACTACTCCCGCACGTCCTGACCGCTTTCAAGTGGTGGAGGGAGAAGGATTCGAACCTTCGTAGGCGTTAGCCAGCAGATTTACAGTCTGCCCTCGTTGGCCGCTTGAGTATCCCTCCGCCGAGCCCTGCCGCCGTCCGGCAAAAAGGGGCGCGTATTGTGGTCACCGCAGGGGGGCGAGTCAACAAAAATCGGTTGTTGCGGCCTCACGTGCCCCTCGGTTTGGCGCGCCGGGTCGGAGTTGCGTGCGCCGGATCGTCCGGCCAGGGATGGCGCGGGTAACGGCCTTTCATGTCCTTTTTCACGTCCAGATAGCCCCGCGCCCAGAAACCGGCCAGGTCCGCAGTTACCGCGATCGGGCGCTGGCCCGGCGACAGCAGGTGCAGCACCACCTTGCTGCGCCCCTCGTTCACGGCCGGCGTGTCCAGGCAGCCAAACATTTCCTGCAACTTCACTTCCAGCGACGGCGCCTGCCCCGGCTGGTACTGCAGGCGGATGCGCGAACCGGTGGGAACATCAAGGTGGGTCGGTGCCAGCCGCTCCAGCTGCCGGGCCCGGGCGTAGTCAAATTGCGCGCCAAGGATTTCCAGCAAGTTCAGGCGCGCAAGGTGCGGCTTGCGCGTGACGCCATCCAGGTACGGCGCCAGCCACTGGTCAATTGTTGCCAGCAGGTGCTCGTCGCTGACTTCCGGCCAGTCTTCGTCCGGACGCCAGTTTCGCAATGACAGAACCCGCGCCTGCCACTGCCGCGCGGCCTCGTCCCACGGCAACACGCCGACGCCCATCTGCCGGATGCCATCGAGCATCGCCTTGCGCTGCAGCTCCCTGGCGGTCTCACCACGCAAGGGCCGGCGCGAAAGGATCAACGCGCCCAGTCGCTGCTGCTCCTCGGCCACCACCGTTTCGGATGTGGAATCCCAGGTCACGAGCGCCTCGGTGCGCAGCCGGGCGGCATGATCGGCCAGCACTTCGGCTTCAGAAACCGGCGCTGCCAGACGGATGCGCCGCCCACGCGCCGGGTCCCAGTGCGCGATGGCCAGCCACTCGTGCGCGGACATCGCATCGCGCTCCGGCAACTGCGCCTGGCCGCCGTCTTCGCACTGATAGACATGCGTTTGTCCGGGGCGGCGCCGCGCTATGCGCTCCGGAAACGCCCAGGCCAGCACCCGGCCAATTTCCTCCGCCTGCGGTGCGGAATCGGACCCGGCATCCAGCATGCGCAACAGTTGTCGCACCGTGTCGCGCACGCGTCCGCTATCGCGGCCGCCCTTCAGTCGCTCGGCGAAATCGGTGGACGGTGCCGAATCGCGATCTTCCAGCATGGCCGCGACCCAGGCGGCGGTGACTTCCAGGCCCTCGCTGCGCGCGCGTACCAGCATGTGCGCCAGCCGCGGCGAAGCCGGAAGTCGTGACAACTCGCGACCGTGCTCCGTGATGCGGCCGGCGCTGTCGATGGCCTCAAGGTCGCGCAGCAAATCCTGCGCGTAGGACCAGGACGCCGCGGGCGGCGCGTCCGGCAGGGTCAGAGCGGCCGGGTCCGTCACGCCCCAGGCGGCCAGCTCCAGCGCAAACCGGGTCAGGTCGGCCGACAGCATTTCCGGCGTGTCGTGCGCCGGCGACCGGCCGTGCTGCTCGGCGCTCCAAAGGCGATAGGCCGCGCCTGGGCCGAGGCGGCCAGCGCGGCCGGCACGCTGCTCGGCCGAGGCGCGTGAAACGCGCTGGGTCTCCAGCACGTTGGCGCCAGACCCGAGGTCGAAGCGCGCTACGCGCACGAATCCCGAATCCACCACCGTCGTCACGCCCTCGACAGTAAGGCTGGTCTGCGCGATGTTGGTTGCCAGGATCACCTTGCGCCGTCCGTCGCGCGACGGCAGTAGCGCGGCATCCTGCTCAGCGCCAGACAGGTCGCCGTAAAGCGGGTGAATCGACAGGCCCGGCGCGCGGAATTCCAGCAGCCGTTGCGCATCGCGGATTTCGCGTGCGCCGGGCAGGAAAGCCAGCACGTCGCCTTCGGTTTCCGGCAGCATGTCCAGCACCGCACGGCCCAGTGCATCGCCGATCGCCGCGTCAGCGCGCACCGGCCGGTAGCGCACATCCACCGGAAACAGGCGACCGCTGCTTTCGATTACGGGCGCATCGCCCAGCAGCTGTGAGACCCGTGCCGTATCCAGCGTGGCCGACATCACCAGCACCCGCAGCTCCGGGTTCAGGTTGGCGCGCGCGTCCAGCGTCAGCGCCAGTGCCAGATCCACCTCGAGACTGCGTTCGTGAAACTCGTCAAAAATTACCAGCCCGACGCCGGGCAATTCCGGGTCCGCCTGCAGGCGCCGCGTCAGCAATCCTTCGGTGATGACCTCAATTCGCGTGGCGGCAGAAGTCCGCTTGTCAAAGCGGATCTGGTAGCCGACGGTCTCGCCGACCTTGCTGCCCAGGAGATGCGCCATGCGCGCCGCCGCCATTCGTGCGGCGAGGCGGCGCGGTTCCAGCACCAGAATTTTCTTGCCGCGCAGCCAGGGCTCGTCGAGCAGCTTGAGCGGCACCAGCGTGGTCTTGCCCGAACCCGGCGGCGCGGCCAGCACCGCACGACCGGCCCCGGCCAGCGCACGCTTCAGCGCTGGAACCGCTTCCAGTACCGGCAGGTCCGGCAACACCCCGTGCACCACCGTCAACTAATGCCCCTCGCCAGGGGCTTCCGCCCCGGCAGGGTGGCCGAGCGTCCCGGTTGCCCCGATAATCGCTATTCGCATCGCTGTCTCCTTCCTTCCAGCTTAAAGACAAAAACCGTGAACCGTGTCCTGCAAGACCTCGTAAACCTTCTGGACCTCGAGTCGCTCGAGGTCAACATGTTCCGCGGCCAATCGCGTGACCTCGGCGGCAAGAGCGTCTATGGCGGGCAGGTCATCGGCCAGGCGCTGGTGGCGGCGGCGCGCACCGTAACCGACGCCGCGCCGCACTCCCTGCACGCCTACTTTCTGCGCCCCGGCGACATGGCCCTGCCCATCGTTTACGAGGTGGATCGCATCCGCGACGGCCGCTCGTTCACCGCCCGACGGGTGCAGGCGATCCAGAACGGCCAGCCCATTCTGTCGCTGATTGCCTCGTTCCAGAAACCCGAGTCCGGCTCCGACGAGCACCAGCTGCCGATGCCCGAAGTCGCACAACCCGAGGATCTGCCGTTCCTGCACGACTTGCGCCGGCAGTGGGTGGACGACGCCCCCGACATCAGCCCGCGACTGCGCGAAGCGATGACCCGCGAGCCGGCCATCGAGTTCAAGCACACCCATCCCTGGAATCCGTTGACGCCGGAAAAGCGCGAGCCGCGGCAGGCGATCTGGTTCCGCGCGACCGGCAGACTGCCGGACGAGCCGCTGCTGCACGCCTGCGTTCTGGCCTATGCCAGCGACTTCAACCTGCTGTCGACTGCGCTGCTGCCACACGGCCGCTCGTGGTTCGGGAAAGACATGATCGTGGCCAGCATTGACCATGCGATCTGGTTCCACCGCACCCTGCGCGCCGATGACTGGCTGTTGTACGTAATGGATTCGCCGTCTGCCCAGGGCGCGCGCGGGTTTTCGCGCGGCCTGATTTACGACCGGCAGAAGCGACTGGTCGCCTCGGTCGCGCAGGAAAGCCTGATGCGGCACATCACCGAACCCCGCCATGAGTGAGATCGAACTGCAGCGCAGGCTGCTCGGCGATTCGGTACGCAATAACGCGCTGCACGCCGCGCTCGCCAAGCTCATCAAGCCCGGCGTGACGACCGTGGCCGACCTGGGTGCCGGCACCGGGTTCCTCTCCTTCCTCGCGCGGCAGCTCGGCGCCAAGTCCTGCGACCTGTACGAATACAGCGGCACGCTCGAACTGGCCCGCACCCTGGCGCGCGCCAACAAGCTCAGCGGCCTGCGCTTCGTCCACGCCCACTCTGGCGACGTCAGCAATCCGGCCAAAGTCGACCTCGTGGTCGCCGAAATCCTCGGCAACTTTGCGCTCGAGGAGCAGTTGCTGGAAACGCTCAATGACGCACGCCGTTTCCTCAAGCCCGGCGGGACCTTGCTGCCGTGCGGGCTGCGCCAATTCGTGGCGCCTGTCGTGCAGCCGCGGCTGCAGCGCGAAATCGATATCTGGTCGCAGGTCGGCTTCGAGGTGGATTTGTCCGCCGCACGCGAAACCAGCCTCAACAATATGTACGTGAAGACCGTCCGCTCCGCTGACCTGGCCGGCGGCGATTCGGCACGCCAGTGGGACCGTATTGAGTTCAAGGCCAGCGGCAAGCTGCCGTCCAGCCGCCGCGGCGCGACCGTCGAATGGACGTTTGGCGCCGATGCGCCGGCGACCATTCACGGTCTCGCACTTTGGTGGATCGCCGAGTTGGCGCCGGGGATTTCACTCAGCACCGCACCGGATGCAGCGCTCACCCACTGGGAGCAGATTTACCTGCCAATGCTTGAGCCGCTGGCAGCGAAAGCCGGCGACACGCTGGACGTGGAGTTGCGCTCGGACACCGCCACCGACGTGCGGCTGCGCTGGACCACGCGCCTGCGCCGTGGCGCCAGGGTCCTGATTGAGCTCAAGCAGGATTCCTTCCGCGGGCGGCTCTGAGACGCGCTAGCGGCTCGCGCCGGCGTCCGGCATCAGACCCTGATCGCGACACTGGTCGCGGATGATTTCAGCCAATCGCCGCGCGCCTGGACCGGCGGCATCGCGGTCGGCAAAGATCAGGTACAGCGAGCCAAAGCGCTCGGCGCCGTCGCGCAGCGGCAACGGCTTGAGCTTTCCGCTCTCGATTTCTTCGCGGATGCTTTCTTCCGGGAACCAGGAGTAACCCAATCCCAGGGAGGCGGCGCGTATCGAGGTGGCCTTGTTTGAGACGGTCCAGCGCTGATTGGCAATGACGCTGGTGGCGGCCGCCCGCTTGCTGCCGGTCTCGCGGATGACCAGGTGGCGGTGCGCCTTGAGGTCGGCCAGGGTCAGCGTCCGGTTGAGCCGGTGCAGGGGATGATCCGGGTGCGCGGCCAGGACAAAGCGCAGGTGGGCCACCGGCTCGCCGGTAAAGCCTTGCGGCACGACCGGTCCGATGGCCAGGTTGACCTTGCCCTCCAGCAGCATCTCGGCGGTGCCACCCAGCACTGTCTCGTACAACTCGATCCGGGCCTCCGGACGCTCGGCTCCAAACTTGGTCAAGCACTGCAGCAGCAGCCAGGTCGGGAAGGTGATTTCCACCGCCAGCCGCAACTCGGGCTCCCAGCCGGCGGTGAGCGCGGCGGCCGCCCGCTCAAGGCGCGACGCTTCCTCGACCAGGGACTTGCCGCGCAGGTACAAAAGCTTGCCGGCCTCGGTCAGTACCGCCCGCCGCCCCTTGATCTCGAACACCTTCACCTTGAGCAGGCGCTCCAGTTTCTGCACCGAATAGCTCAGGGTTGACTGAGTCTTGTGCAGCCGCTCGCCGGCCTTGGCATAACTGCCTGATTCAACGACAGAAACAACAGCAGCCCACTGGTCCAGCGATATTTTCGGCGACATTTATGTTCGACCCAATGAATGAACTTAAGCTAAATAATCCGCTTTTTTATCGAGCAAATCAATGGTTAAATGGCTCTACTGAAGCACTAACCTGGAGATATCCGATGAAAAACTTCAACAACGTTGCAGAGCTTCTGGGCCGCGCCCTGATTTCCGGCATTTTCATCATGGCCGGCGCGAGCAAGATCGCCGGTTACGCCGGTACCGTGGCGTACATGGAATCTCAAGGGGTCCCCGGCGCCCTGCTGCCGCTGGTGATCGCCACCGAGCTGGGCGGCGGCCTGCTGGTACTGCTGGGCCTGTGGACTCGCGCCGCCGCCTTTGCGGTCGGCGGCTTCAGCGCCCTGTCCGCGCTGCTGTTTCACGCCAACTTTGCTGACCAGATGCAGTCGATCCTGTTCATGAAGGATTTCGCCATGGCTGGCGGCTACCTGTTTCTGGTGGTCCATGGTGCCGGCCCGCTGTCCCTCGATGCCTGGCGCGTGCGCCGTCAATTGGAAAAGACAACGTGAGCTCACGCACCCTGCAATCGGTCATTCCCTCGCAAGACACCTCGGACGGCGCCGGCGTCAAGTTGCGCCGCAGCCTGGGCAGCCGCCAGACCCTGCGCCACGATCCTTTCCTGATGCTGGACGAGTTTTATTCGGACAATCCGGACGACTACATCGCCGGTTTCCCCTCGCATCCGCATCGCGGGTTTGAAACCGTCACCTATATGCTCGACGGCCACATGCAGCACCAGGACAACTTCGGCAATACCGGCGACCTCGGCCCCGGCTCGGTGCAATGGATGACCGCCGCCCACGGCATCATCCATTCCGAAATGCCCAAGCAGAGCGAGGGCCGCATGCGCGGTTTCCAGCTATGGCTGAACCTGCCGGCGGCCGAAAAAATGAAGCCGGCCTCTTACCGCGACATCCGCGCCGACCAGATCCCGACCGTGTCGCTGGAGCGGGGCGTGCAGGTCAAGGTGATTGCCGGGACGCTGGCCCACGGAACCGGCTCGACATCGGGTCCGGTAAACAATCCCGCGGATCGGCGCAGCACGGATCCCAGTTATTTCGACGTCCTCCTGCCGGCGGGCGCGAGCTTTGAATCCGCGTTGCGCCCCGGACACAACGCCTTCCTGTACGCCTACGAGGGCGAGGCGACGGTGGGCGACGACAACAAGCCCCTGCCGCAGCGCGCGGCGGGCCTGCTGTCCGACGGCGACCGCGTGAAGATCACGGCCGGGTCCAGGGGAGCGCGGGTACTGCTGCTGGCGGGCAAGCCGCTGCGCGAACCCATCGTCCAGTACGGCCCGTTCGTGATGAACACGCGTGACGAAATCGAACAGGCGCTGGGCGATTACCAGTCGGGGCGGCTAGCGCTGACGCGCGAGCAGATCCAGCAGATCAAGGTGATGTGAGCGGCGGCGGGCTCAGGCCGGAACACCCAGGCCCAGCCGCCAGGCCACCGCGATGAGCACCCCCACGGTGAGAACGCTGCGCAACATGAAGTAGCCGGGAATGGTGTCGAGCGTTCGCTCGCGCCAGAAATCGGCCAGCAACAGCAGCAGGAACACCACCGCCAGCGCCCACAGCGAGTCGTGGAACGGCAGCAGCATGGCGCCCCAGATGGCCAGCATCAACACGGTGGCGATCAGCATGGCGCCCATGCCCGCCGGCCCGGCGGCCGCGGGCAGCGCAAAGCCCCAGAAAGTACCGCACAGGAAGGCGGCAATCAGGGTGACGTAAGCCCACCAGGCGCTATCCAGCCAGTGCGGCGCGGCGTCCGGCGCTAGCGTCAGCCACAATGGCCCGGCCAGGAACGGGATCAATCCGGCATATCCAAGCGCAAGCACCAGCGGTGACAGTCTCACGGTGACCCCCTTGAATGGTCTGCCGATTCTAGCCGACCGGCGGCGCGTCGCCCGTCTATCATGTCGACATGCCCCTGCACCAGATCAATGTGGGACACGTGCCGGACCAGGACCGCCTGCTGGTGCGCATCAGCACTACCGAGCGGATCGAATACCGCTTCTGGCTGACCCGCCATCTGGTGCGCGGGCTCTGGGATGGAATCGTCCAGCGCATGCAGCATGCCGAACCGGTCCGCCAACAGGCACAGCCGCAATCCCGCGCGGCGGTGCTGGGCTTCCAGCACGAGCGGGCGGTGTCCGAGTCGACGTTCGGCAACGCTTATGACAACGACGAATTGAGCCCGGCGCTGCCGGGCGACCCGCCGCTGATCGTCAGCGTGAAGCTGGGTGCGTCCACCGCCGGCGGCCATGCACTGGTGTTCACGCCCAAGGCGGGCGCCGGCATTACCGTGCAGTTCAACGACCGCATGCTGCACGCGTTTTCCAAGCTGCTGCGCGACGCAGCCGGCCAGGCCGGCTGGAATCTGGCCCTGAAATTGCCGTCCACGCCCGAGCCCGTCAGCAAGTTGGTGAATTGAGTTGCAAGGCCGGGCGCGAAGGCCGGTAAGCTAACGGCCCCGCTCCTTGGAGGAGGAGTCATGTTCAAGTCGTTGCGCGCCCAGACGCTGCATTATTTCGCCCGACCGCACGAGCGCATTCCGTCGGTGCCGGTGCCGGGCGCGTCGGCCTGGCGGGGGTCGCAGATGCGGCAACAGCAGGACTGGAACATCGCCCTCTCCCCCGCCGAGGTCGCCGAGATCAAGGCCGCCACCGCCCATGCGCTGGCCACCGGCAAGCCGATGGCGGCAATGAACCGCGACGACCTGCCGCTGCCAACGCTGGCGGCCCGGATCGAAATATGGCGGGATGAAATCCGCCGCGGGCGCGGATTCGTGCTGATCCGCGGCGTCCCGGTTGCGGACTGGTCCGAGCGCGAGGCGGAAACGTTTTACTGGCTGTTTGGCCACCACTTCGGCGTTCCCGGGGCGCAAAACCCCGAGGGCGACCTGCTGGGTCATGTGCGCGACCAGCGCACCGGTGGCGACGTGCGTTACTACCGCACCAACAAGGCCCTGGCGGTACACACCGATGCGGCGGACTTCGTCGGCCTGTTGTGCATGAAGCCGGCCAAGCGTGGTGGCCTGTCGCGCATCGCCAGCTCGGTGGCCGTGTTCAACGAGCTGCTGCAGCGCCGGCCGGACCTGGCGCCGCGCCTGTTTGAGCCGATGTACTTCGACACCAAGGGCGAAGGCGGCCTGCGCGCTTTCCCGATCAAGCCCTGCCGCTATGCCAATGGCGAGTTGCGCACTTTCTGGCAGAGCGATTACTACCGTACCGCCCAGCAAATCCCGCATGTACCGCGGCTCACGGCCGCCGAGCAGGAATTGCTGGATGTCTAAGATGGCATCGCCAACGACCCGCGGTTCCACCTCGACATGGAACTGATGCCCGGAGACATCCAGCTGATCTCCAACCACACCATCCTGCACGCACGCACCGAGTTCGAAGACTTTGCCGAGCTCGACCAGCGCCGCCACCTGCTGCGGCTGTGGATCTCGATACCCGGGAAACAGTCGCTGAGAACCCTGTGGGACAAAGCCCGGACCACCGTGCCGCTGCTGGCCACCGCCGCGCGCGAATTGATGCTGGAGAAATTCCGCCGTCGCGATCCGGATTCGGGCGTGCCAGCGTAAATCGCGCCCGGATCACCGGGCCACCAAAGAGGGAGATTCAACGATGAAGTCCACGCGCCTGCTGTCCGCGCTCGCCGTTCTGCTGCTTTCGGCTTGCGGAAAGTCCGAGGTTCCCGTCGGACCCGACGCGGATGCACAGGGACACACCGCGC
>JANNAK010000094.1:0-3842 GCA_031384195.1 Gammaproteobacteria bacterium | reverse complement strand
TCGCCGAGCGACGCCACCACCACATGCTTGACCGGCGTGCGCGCGAGAACGTCCTGAAGGACGGACGCGAAATTTTCCAGAACCACGATGACTTCGGCGCCTGAGTCCTTCAGCTGGTGCTAAAGTTCGCGCGCGGTGTAGAGCGGATTGACGTTGACGACCACCATGCCAGCGCGCAGAACGCCGAAAATGGCGACGGGGTATTGCAGAATGTTGGGCATCATCATGGCGACGCGATCGCCTTTGTCCAGCCCGACGACGTTTTGAAGGTATGAAGCGAAGTCCTGCGACAGGCGGTCGATGTCGTCGTAGGTCAGCGCAAATCCCATGTTCTCGAACGCCGGCTTTTCGCCGAAGCGGGCGCAACTTTGTTCCAGGACTTCGGCTACCGAGGCATACGCCGAGGGGTCAATGTCGTGCGGTACTCCCGGCTGGTATTCCTTGAGCCACACCCGATCCGTCGCCTGCGTCATTCCCCAATCCTCCAGTGATTTGCCAAGTGCGTACCGCGTCTTCGCGCGGGTCTGAAACTATAGGCGAAAAGCGCTGCTTACCCGGGGCTTTTCGGGACCTTTTCCGAGCCACTTGCCAGCCAGTCCCGAACCGACCGATTCCCGGCAGTTGCCCGGATAGCCTGGTCGACCGCGTCCACCAACTCAAGCGCGTCGCGTGCGAGGGCGTCGCGAGACCGGAAAATCCCGTTGCTGTCGAAGCCCAGTCGCAACTGGCCAACAAGTTCGGACAGCGGAATCGAGTCGAGGTCACGCTTCGGAAGCAGGCGCTGCTCGTCGCTGGATTCGATCAACAAGCCGCGGTGGATCAGGATTTCGACCACCCGGTCTACGTGCTCGGGTGTCGCGGGCAGGGAGCGACGCAATTCTTCGATGGTCGGGCCCGGGGCGCCGGCGAGGAAACGGCGGCCTACGAAGCCAAATATCTGCAGGCCGAGCAACTCGGTCAGCCGGCCGGAAAGGTGTGGCGCGGCCCGGGTAGGAGAAAGACGTTCCGGGTGCTGGACGTAGTACGACAACTGGCAGCCCACCAGCAGGATCAGCCAGCCCAAGTACAGCCAGATCAACAGGAAGATCAGGATGGCAAAGCCGGAGTAAATGGCGTTGTAATTGGTGGCGCCGGCAACAAAGGCCGCAAAGGCGGCCGAGCCGGTCTGCCACAGGAAGCCCCCGAGCACCCCACCGGCCAGAGCGGCGCGGATTTTCACCTGAGTGTTCGGGATGAACGCGTAAAGGAAGGTGAACGCGGCGATGATGAGCAGGTACGGCACCAGCGTGCCGAGCATGTAGATCAGGACACCGAACGGCTCAATGCTGGCAAGCCTCAGCAGCACGCTGCTGTTTAGGAAGCTGGCGGTTATGCCCAGCGCCGAAAACACCAGTACCGGCCCGACGACGATGACCGACAGGTACTCCCCGACGCGCTGTCCCAGGCGGCGTCCGCTTTCGATGCGCCAGACGAAATTGAAACTGCGCTCGATTTTCTGCAGCATCGAGACGACCGTGTAGAACAGCAGGCCCAGGCCTAGCGAGCCCAGAACGCCAACTTTTATATTCTCGACGAACCGGACGATGGAGGCCGCGATCTCCGTGCCTTGCGGTCCCAGGGGCGACAACAGATTCAGCAGCACCGGCTCAAGCGCGTTGTGGATGCCCAATGCCTTGAACAGGGAGAAACCCAGCGCCAGCAATGGCACCAGCGAGAGCAGGGTTGTGTAGACCAGGCTCATGGCGCGCATGCTCAGCTCGCCATCCATCAGGTCCCGCGCCAACACCACGATGTAGCGCTGGATCTGCATCAGTTGCCGTTCGGTGGCTGTCGCGGGCTCACGCTCCCAAATCTGTTCGCGCAGCTTTTGCCACAGGGGGTGGTCGGTCATTTGACTAGGATACCTTCCGGGCCGCCCGCTGCGGGCCGCGGCCGCCGGGCCTCAGGACAGGCTTTGCAGGGACCCGAGCCGAACGCTGGCGAGGGCGAGGCGGTAAGTGAGGGTCTCGGTGAAAGTCTTGTAGAACCGCAACTGGCAACGCGGCGAGGCGTGGTCGAGCTGGGTTTCGTTGACCTTGAGTGCCAGAACAGTCCCGCTGGCGACCACCGAGGTGGTGCGTTTGAGCGCGGACAACATCCCGATTTCGCCAAAGCAATCGCCATTTTGCAGGGTCTGCAGGCGCTGCTCGCCCTTGCGCACCTCGGCCTTGCCGAGGACGATGATGTAGAAGGCGTTGTCGATTTCGCCCTCGGCAATGATCGTGTCGCCGGACTGGAAAGTGCGCATGGTGCTGGCGTTGAGGATCTCCTCAATCTCCTCGTCCGGGAAGGCGTGGAAGAAATGCAGGCGGCGCAGCGAGTCGCTGCTTTCGCGACGCCCGACCTGGTGCTCGGAGTACTTCATCGCGTCGAACAGGCGGCCCAGCGCAGTGGCGAGGCGCGCGCCGGAGGAATAGCGCTCGTCCGGATCCTTCGACAGCAGTCGCTGCACGATCTTGACCAGCTCCGGGGGCAGTTCCGGGCGCAGCGCGCCGAGATCCGGCGCCGGTCGGGTGACGATGGTATTGAACAGTGCGGTGATGTCGTTGGCAGTGAACGGCGGGTCGCCGGTCAGCAAGTGGAACATGACCGCGCCCAGCGCGTAGAGGTCGCAGGGCGGCCCGAGCTCACGTTTCTGCACTTGCTCCGGTGCCATGTACAGCGGCGATCCGACCGCGTTTCCGTTTTGGGACTGCTTGTCGATGTCGGCGATTGAAAAGTCCATGATCTTCGGCACGCCGGCGTTGGTGATCATGATGTTGCCGGGCTTGATGTCGCGGTGCAGGACTTTGTTCTGGTGCGCGTAGTCCAGGGCCTTGGCGCACTTGAAGGCGATGTCGACCACGGTTTCCACCGGCGACCGGGGACTGTTGCGGTTGCACAAGGGCTGCAGCGTGTGCCCGTCGACATATTCCATGACCAGGTAGCTGTAGCCCTGCTCGGCGCCGGCGTCGTAGAGCGACACGATGTGCGGGTGCTGGAGCATGCCCGCGGCCCGTGCCTCGGAGAAAAAGTCCGCGCTCGGCCCAGGATGTTCCCCGTCTTCGGCGCGGGTGCTGCGGGTGAATTTTATGGCCACGTGCCGGCGCACGAAGGGGTCGTAAGCCTTGTGCACGATGCCCGAGGATCCCCGGCCGAGTTCCCCGCCCAACTCGTACTTGCCCAGGTGGGAAGGGACGGCGTCGCCAGTGCTAGGCCCAGCCTCATTTACCAGTGTGTCTTCCCGCATCCCTTCCCCCGGCGTCTCTGGACGTACCTGGTCCCGGCGCCGACCAAGAATACGGGCTATGGGCTGCAGCGCAAAGGATGGATGGCAGTAAATCTGCACGGATCTGCTTTGCCCAGGGCGGCCCTAGGGGCGCCGGGGGAGGGGGCGTGGGTGGCCCGGCGGGGATAGCCGTTCGTCGGCCGCGTCGGTGACCGGCTTGACATGGTGCACCGCAACAAATATATTGCATCGCACAAATGCTGCGATGCAGCAGATAACAATACCTGGCGAATTACCAATTTAAGTCACTACCGGAGCAAACAATGAACATCGAGAAAGCTGTGAATGAAGTGAAGGGTCGTCTGGAGACGGTCGGCGGGCAGGCTCAGGACGTCGCGAAGGTTTCCTTCAAGACGCTCAAGGCCGCGAATGACATCGTTGTCACCGGCGTCCAGGGCCTGGTTGAGACCCACAGCGAAGCTGCCATGGACTTGTTCAACGCCGGCAAGCAGAGCTTCGAGAAGGCAGTTGCCGACGGCCTGCTGGCCGTGGTCAAGGCGCCGATCGAGTACCTGCCGGAAGGCCGCGAGACGAT